>JAADII010000022.1 GCA_013151415.1 Chloroflexota bacterium | reverse complement strand
CCATTGTGCAATATTCCTCACTGCTGCCTCCCGTAGGAGTCTGGGCCGTGTCTCAGTCCCAGTGTGGGGGGTCACGCTCTCACGCCCCCTACCGATCATCGCCTTGGTGAGCCATTACCTCACCAACTAGCTAATCGGCCGCAGGCCCCTCCCGAAGCGCCGGAGCTTTACTCGACCAACCGAATGGCCGAGCACATGCGGTATTAGCCACCGTTTCCAGTGGTTATCCCCCACTTCGGGGCAGGTCACCTACGTGTTACTCACCCGTTCGCCACTCTACTCACCCCCGAAGGGGCTTTCGCGTTCGACTTGCATGTGTTAGGCACGCCGCCAACGTTCATCCTGAGCCAGGATCAAACTCTCCGAAAAAATAGTTTACTTTTGCCTGTGTTATCCAGGTCTTTTGGAGCCCTGACTTGGCTTGTGTGCTTTCCTATCACTCTTCAATTGTTAAAGTGCCCGCCGTTGCGCTTTCACACTTGAAACGAGGCTTATCGCTAAGGACACAAAACCGCCGACAGGTAGACATGCCGACGGAAGGAAAAATCACCTGGCAATGACCAATGTCGCTGGATTTTGCGTCTAGCTCTACGCCTCCTTGTTAAGGTCGCTCTCGGCGAAACCTTTCGTGTTTACTGCGCTTAGTTTAGCACTTCTCCGACCCTCTGTCAAGTTCCGATCCTCGAAATCAGAACCTGCTCAGAGAGCATTTATGTTGCCTTGGGCCGGTCGGCTGAGTGGTAAAGTTCGCAGACAACGGCACACAATATATCACATCTCGCAGGCTTTGTCAATACCTTTCTCGAGATGTTTTTGTTAAATTTTGTGCGCGCTCGGATGGCCGTCTTCAACGAAAGGTTGCGGACGATTTGCGCCAGCAGTGCGGTGACGTTACTCGCCATGACGCTTATGAACGCGCCCCCATTTTGAAACGCGCTCCCTGTCCAACCCGCCTTGTCGGCGCAGGGGATCTGATGTATTCTGATGCTCACCCCTATGGCAACAGGGCCGCCATTTATGAGGGCGTTGGACAATGAATGCTAATCCCTTTATTCGCTTGCTGCGCTGCCGGGCGCGGATCCGTCCATCCGGCCGTCGGGCCATAGTCACATCGATCATCGGCATGGCTTGCCTGAACATAGGTCTGGCCGGATGCGCCTTTCTCACACCCCCGGTCACCAACGCGCCCCCTGGTCAGCTCCCAACCCCCGGCCCCTCTCTCACCTCAACCACGTCTTCCACAAGCGCGCCTACGAACGCCCTCGATTCGGAAACCAACGCGAACAGCGCTCCATACGAGTTGAGGACAAATAACGAGCTGAGCGCACACCCAAAACAGCCTCTGTCTTCGGATTGGACAGAGAAAGCCCTCGATTACGTGTCAGAGAAATACGATATTCCAATCGAAGCATTGGAAGTCCGATCAGAGATGCAAATTCATTTCGACACCCTTGAGAAGACATATCAACTGGTCACTATCATCGCCTGGCCCAAAGAAAAGGCGGAGAAGTATACGGTATTGTTTGATATAGCCACAGGAGAAATCTCGGAAGATTTGTTAGCGCTGCAAGAGGCGGAACGGCAAGCGCGTTTGGCCAAATACGGCAAGCTGGCGCCGGAGCTGTATGAGCGTGTGCAAAGGGCTGAGGATGAGGATGTATTCCCTGTAGCAATTTGGGCGGCCGGGCAGAATAAGCAACCCTCAAAACAGGAATTGTACGAAATTTTGGCTGCGCGATGGCCCGAGGCGGCCGAAGCCATGCGTCAGGGCCGGAAACCCATGCAGGTGAGTGATAGGGAATTAGCCAGGGAGATATATCGGACTTATTTGATGCTTTTGGCGGAAGACATCGAGAAACGCGTGGCCCCAGTGCTCCAACAGCTCGCTTCATATGGCATAGAAGCTGAGCATCGAGAGGGCGAACCCATCGTCTATGCGACGGTGTCAAAAGAAATCTTATCGCAGATTGCCAATCATCCGGCTGTGGATTACATTTTCTATCACGAGACCAGAGTCAGGCCTGAAACGGAAGGCCCGGTTTCGACGGTTGAAGCGCCGGAGACGGATTGAGAAACGATGCAATTCGTCAATCTCGGCGTAGTTTACGCGCAGTCGGCAATTACAGGTCTCGACGCCCCTCCAGCGCCCGGCTCAAAGTCACCTCATCTGCGTATTCCAGGTCGCCGCCCACGGGCAGGCCGCGGGCCAGCCGCGTGACCCGCACCCCGGCCGGTCGCAAGAGCCGGGCCAGATACATGGCCGTGGCCTCGCCCTCCAAAGTGGGGTTTGTGGCGATGAGAATCTCCTCCACCGGCTCTCGCTTCTGGCGATCCAATAATTGGGCGATGCGCAGATCGTCCGGCCCCACGCCCTCGACCGGATTGATGACGCCGTGGAGCACATGATAAAGGCCGTGGTAGGCGCCGGTGCGCTCGATCGCGACCACGTCGAGCGGTTCTTCGACCACACAGATGATGCTCTGGTCGCGGGTCGCGTCCTGGCAGATGGAGCAAGGATCGCTGATTGAGAGATTTTGGCAACGGCTGCAATAAACGATATTCGCCTTGAGTTCGCCGATGGCCGCGGCCAATTCTTGCACCTGGTCTTCGGGCGCGCGCAAAAGATAGAACGCCAGCCGCGAAGCGCTCTTAGGGCCAACGCCCGGCAAACGGACCAGCGCGTCGATTAGCCGTTGGATGGGTTCGGCGACGGTGTGCATGGGAGGAATGGACGATGGCCCTTTCGTCCCATCGTCCTATCGTCTTATCGTCTGATATTGGATAACGAAGATGCGTTCAATTTCACGCGACTCGGATTAAACGAATGCAGAACCACCGCCTCAAAACAGCCCCGGTGGGAGGCCGAGGCCGGCGGTGAGACCGCCCAACCGCTCGTTGGCCAGGGCCGCGGCTTCGTCCAGGGCTTTGTTCACCGCGGCGACGATCAGATCCTGAAGCATTTCCGCGTCATCAGGATCAATGACTTCGGGTTCAATGTAAATAGCCTGTATCTTCTGCTGACCGGTGGCGACGACGCGCACCACGCCGCCGCCCACGTCGGCCTCCACGGTTTCTTCGGCCAACGCGGCCTGAGCGGCCTCCATCTGCTGCTGAAGCTGTTGCACTTGCGCCAGCATATCCGCGCCGCCGCCTTTGGGGCCGCGGGGGCCGCGCGAGCCGGGGGAGCGATAACCGCGAGGGGGGCGTTTTTTCTTGGCCATAGGCTTACCTTATGTTGGACGATAGACGATGGACGATGGACGATGGACGATGGACGATGAAAGAAAAAACTCGGTCGCGTTTCAAGTTTCCTCGATGGGCGTGACGACCGCGCCCAGGTCTTTGGCCGCTTCGAGCAAGGGGTCGGCCGGGGGCTGGGAAGGGGGGGAAGCGGGGGAGGAATCGACGGCCGGGGCGACCGCATCGTTTGCGGGAGGCTGATAGTTTTCATCGACCACGCGGATGGTCATGGGTCGCCCCATCACCTGGGAAATGGCTTTGTTGACCAGATCGACCTCGTTGAGCACCTGTTCGCGATGAAACTGAAATTTGAAGAACACGACAAGCTCATCCCCGCGCACATGCAGAGGCTTGCCCGAGCGCAGGATGGCCTCCATCTTGGTGCTGCTGGGCCGCACCGCGCGCAACACCTGGCCCCATTGTTGCATCAATTCGGGCGAGGCCGAAGGCGCGGAAGCGGCGGGCCGAGTCGCGGTGGGCCGCGAAGGGGGGGGCGCAGGCGAACGCGCGGGACTCGGGCCGGCCGCGCGAGCAGGGGCCGTTCTTGCCGGAGCAGATGCCCGAGCCGGTTGCGGCTGCGCCGCGGGGGACGCGGCCTGCTCGACGCCAAGTCCAATCGCGTCCAGCAAGGCCATTTCCACCGGCAGATAGCCACCGAACGCTGTCTTTAGAGACAGGGCCGCGTCGTTGAGCGAGCGGATGGCGTGCAATATCTGCGTGGGCTTGAATTTCTCGGCCTGAGCCTTGGTGGTCGCGAGCATGGAATCGGGCAAGTCTACCAGACTGGCGTCGCGACCCACATTGAGCAAAAGCAGGGTGCGCAGATGGTCGATAAGCTGGGCGACCAGTTGGGTCAGATCCACACCCTGGGCAATGAGTTCGTGCAGTTTGGAGAGCACAGCAACCGGGTCGCGGTCTGCGAGCGCGTCCACCAGCTCGGCGATGGCCGCGCCCGAGACCATGCCCAGCACATCGCGCACCAGTTCCGCGTCGATTTCTTCATGGCCGTAGGCCGTAATCTGGTCGAGCAGGCTGATGGCGTCGCGCATGGAGCCGGTCGCGCTGCGAGCGATGATGCCCACGGCCTCAGGCGTGATGCGCACCTGTTCGCGCGCGGCCAACTCCGTGAGATGCTCGGCTATCTGACGGGTGGAGATGCGATGAAAGTCGAATCGCTGACAGCGCGAGAGGATGGTGGCCGGGATTTTATGGGGTTCGGTGGTGGCCAGGATGAAGATGACGTGCGCGGGGGGCTCTTCCAGGGTCTTCAGAAGCGCATTGAAAGCCGAGGTGGAGAGCATGTGCACCTCGTCGATGACATAGACCTTGTAGGCCGCCTCGGAGGGTGCAAACGCGACGCGATCGCGCAGTTCGCGCACATCGTCCACGCTGGTGTTGGAGGCCGCGTCGATTTCGATGAGATCGAGCAAGCGCCCCTCATTGATGGCCTGACAAATGTCACAGGCGTTGTCCGGCCGCGCGGCCACATCCTCGGCCAGACAATTGACGGCCTTGGCCAGGATGCGGGCCGTGCTGGTCTTGCCGGTGCCGCGCGGGCCGGTGAAAAGATAGGCGTGGCCGACCCGCCCCAGGCGCAAGGCGTTGCGCAGGGTGTGCGTGACGTGATCCTGGCCGATCACATCTTCGAAAGTTTGGGGACGGTAACGGCGATAGAGGGCCTGGGACATGGAGAAGGGGACGATAGGGCGATGGACGATAGGACGATGGGACGATGGACGATAGGGCGACGATGCGCAATACGATACTGGATACTGACGTTTTTTTGATCTTGACACGAATGAACGCGAGTTTCACGAATAAAGCAAGAAAAAATTCGTCAAATTCGCTCAATTCGTGTCAAAATAGGTGTGAAAAGCGACCGAAGTGATTCTCGCCAGACTCCAGTACGATACTATCACCGGCAGCGAAGCGCGTCAAGGAGGTCGAGTCATCAACGCCAGTGGCGCATGGGCAGGCCGGCAACAGGCGAACGGAATTTGACCAGGTGCGGCATGGCCAGCGAACCCATGTAAACGTCGCGCAGATCGGGACCGGCGAAGGTGAGGCTGGCCGGAAATTGGAGGGTGGGGCCAACGCAGGCGAACATGGCTTCGGGCGTGAGCGCGTTCTGCTCGACCAGGGCCACGGCCTGCTCCAACGCGGGCTGGTTCACGTCTTCGAAGACGACGTGATAATCGCCATCCGGCGTGATGACGCCCAGGCCATTGCGGATGACCAACACAACCCAAACATTGCCCTCCGCGTCCAGCGTGATGCCGTCCACATACGCGCCCTCGCCCAGGTCGTCCGGCCCAAACACTTCCTGCTCTCCCAGGCTTCCGTCTTCGTTCACCGGATAGCGCAGGACGCGGCGACCCATCGTCTCGGCCACATAGAGGTATTTCTCATCCGCGTCCATTTTGATCTCGTTGGTGAAGTAGATGCCGTCCGCGACAATGCGAGGGCCCTTTTCATCCATGAGAATAATGTAACCATCAGGTCGAGGCGCGGCCGCGGCCACGAACCAGGGCAGCGCGCGGGTGGAGATGGAAATCCACAAACGATCTTTGCTGTCGATGAACACATAATTGGCCGCGCCCAGGGGCTTGCCGTCGAGCTCGCTAAGGATGATCTCGTGGTTGCCCTGGCGGTCCATCTTGTAGATGTTGCCGTCGCCGATATGGGCGATGTAGATATTGCCCTGCGCGTCCATGGCCAGGCCGTTGGTCTCGCCGCCGATGGTTCCAATGGTTTGCATGGTTCCATCGGGATCGATGCGGGTGACCGAGCCGCGATTGTCGGATGTCCACAATGTGCCGTCCGGCTCCGCGAGGACGCTTTCGGGCCGGGCCAATCCGCTGTGCACGAATTCCAGCTCGGAAAGATCGAGGGTGAAGTTTTTGATGTCGGTCATGGGAAGGCTCCTTTCTGAATCGGTGATTTTTAATCGTGAATCATTGCATAACACTCCGGCCGACGGTCGGCGAGGACGGGGATGCGTTGGCGGACTTCGTCGGCCTGGGCCAGGTCGATGGTCGCGGTGAGCAGGATTTCGGTCTCGCCAGCCTCGACGAGGGTCTCTCCCCAGGGGTCGATGAGCGCGGAATGGCCGCAAAATGTGTTGTCGCGGTCGCTACCCACGCGATTGACCGCGGCCAGGAAGCATTGGTTTTCGATGGCCCGAGCGCGGATGAGCGTGCGCCAATGGGCTAGGCGGGGATGGGGCCATTCGCTGGGCAACACAATGAGACGCGCGCCGGCGAGCGCGTAGCCGCGGAAAAGTTCGGGAAAACGCAAATCGTAGCAGATGGCGAGACCGGTTCGGCCCCAGGGCAAGTCGAAAAGACCGGGGCGGTCTCCGGCTTCCAGCCACTGATCTTCGGCCATAAGTCCAAAGCGGTGGATTTTGGCATAGGGGCCCAGGAGCTGGCCATCCGGCCCGAAAAAGAAGGCCGCGTTGGTGACCCCGTTGGCTTCGCGTAATAGAAACGAGCCGGTGATCCAGAGGTTGTAGGCCATGGCCCAACCCTTGAGCGCGCTTGGGGTGCGGCCATCGGGCGCGGGGTCGGCCAACTCGGCCGCACGCGGCAAGTCATATCCGGTGGTCCATAGTTCGGGAAAGACGACCAGGTCCGAGCCGCGCTCGGCGCTCTGGCGCACGAACTCATGCCCGCGCTCCAGATTTGCGTCCGGCTCGCCCAGCCGGATGTCCATTTGCACCAAAGACAGTGTCAGTTCAGTGGACATGGAAAATCGGACAACAGGTGACAAACAACCGTGATCCGCGACTGGCTGTCAACAAAAAAACTCATCGATTTCGAATTTATCCATCGTCCCATCGTTCCGCCGTCTCATCCTCTTCTGTCGCGTCCGGCTGGGGCGGGAGGGGTTGCGGCTCGGCGGGAATGGCCGCGGGCGTGGGCGAGGGCGAGGGTACGGGTTGTTCGGGTGGGATGATCTGCGCTGGTTCTGCATCGACATCTGCGTCCGCCTCCACCTCCTCCGGCTCGATGACATCAATGGGAACCGGTTGGGAGGGAACGGTCGGCCCGCGGCTAAAGATGGCCCGCGCCAACAAAAACACGCCGACGATGAGCAAAACCACCGGCCACAATTGCACCACAATGCCGCCGCCTGCGCTTTGCATCACCAGGAGCATGGCGAACGCGCCCAGAACCACGGCCATGAGCAAAGCCCACTGAAAACGCCGGCGCTCGCCGGTGAACAGGTAGACGAAGAAATAAAATAACTCAACGCGAATCCCCCCAGAAGCGCAGCGCCAATGAGATATTCAGGGAACGCGGTCTCCAGATTTCGAGAGAGATTGATGAGAAGTAGGCCCACGACGCCGATGGTGAGCAAGGTTGTGGCCTGAAGCAAAGCCCACCAATGCTCGACGCGATCCGCCAGGAAAATAATCAGAAAACCCAAAACCATGCCCGCGAGAAAGAGCGCGCCCAATAGCTCCGGGCGAATCGTTTGCACCGTGGGCAGGAACACGACTCCGGCCAGAAGCCAGCAAACTGAAGCCTGGGATGGCGTAATCCCAGCGGTTTTTCTGATAGAGCATCAGGCTCAAATAAACCAACCCGGCCAGGGCCAGGGTGATGCTGACCGCGTAACTGAGGATGAGCTTGTAATCGTCCAGCGCGCCAAAAGTGAACAGAAGGCCGACAACGCCGAACAAGACGAAAAGCAAGCCCCAAAGGGAGGTGAGAAGACGGGATCGGGTCATGAGAAAATTGGCTGGAGAAGTGGGAATGGGTGCTGGGGTATTGGGTATTGGGATACTGGGTATTGGGGAGGGATGACTCCGTAGCGGAGAACGCACAATACCTATTTACCTAATACCCAATATCTAATATCCAAATACCTAATATCCAATATCCAAAGCGTTCTGCTGTTTATCGGGCAGGCGGATCATGGCGTAGATGGCCAGGGCCATGAAAACAGCGCTAAATAGCCAAACGATCGCGTAGTTGGTGAAGTCGATGAGCACGCCGGCCAGGATGGGTCCGGTGATGGCCGCGAAGGAGGACGCAAAGTAATAGAGACCGGTGTACGCGCCGATGCGCTCATCGCCACCCACGTCATAGACGATGGGCAGGGAGTTGATGTTGACCAAGGCCCAAAACGCGCCCATCACGGCCAACAACCCCACCAGAACCGTGGCGTCGCGCACGCCAAAACCCACCAACAGCCCGACCAACATGCCGCTAAGCCCCACAAGAATGGTGCGCTTGCGACCAAACCGGGTGGCGATAAGACCGCTGGGAATGGCGAAAAGGATGAGCATGGCCGCGAATGCGGTCAGCATTTGCGTGGCAGTTCCCGGTTCAATGCCCAAAACATTACGCGCGTAGAGCGTGAAAAAGGCCTCCATCGCATTCCAACCCACGAACCAGGCGAAAATGGCCAACAGGATCATCAACCCGCTGCGGTCTTCGTGAGCCCACACCTCGCGCAAGTTCTCGATGAGCCCCGGCGGGTCTTCTTCCCCGCTTTGCTCCACTTCTTCGGGTTTTGGCTCGCGTACGAAGAGGAGCACAATGCCGATGGCTAAAAGCATGACCGCCGAACCAACGATGAAGGGCAAGGGAACGCCGATCTTGTAAAGCGCGCCGCCCGTGAACAGAGCGATGGCCGCGCCCAGGCCGCCCATGAAATTGATCACGCCATTGGCCTTGCTGCGCTGTTCAGAGGGAAAGAGATCGCCCAGATAGGCGATGGTGGGCGAGCGGAACAGGGCCATGCCGATGTTGGTTCCCAAAATGGCCAGCGCGATGAGCACGAAGTTTTCGCGCACAAAAGGAACCAGAATGAAAAAGATCGCGGCCAATGGCGCGCCCACCATGAGCCACGGCTTGCGCCGTCCAAAACGCGTCCAGGTGCGGTCGCTTTTGCTGCCCACCCAAGGCTGGACAAACATGTTGATGATATTATCCCAGGTGAGGATGAAGCCGATTATTCCCGCAGTCTGGCCCAAATCTTGCAACATGGGCGGGATCAAGGAATTGAAAAGAGGCCATATGATGGAGATGCCAAAAAACCCAAAACCAACGGTGAATGTGTAGCGCCAGTTCATGACCAACTCCGTGCAGGAGAAACGAAATGTTCAGCAAAAGCGCCTACAAGGTGAGAAAAAAACGAATGCCGAAGAGCCTCATTGTATATGAGATCATCGAACCTGACAAACACGCTCCGCTTGCTCGCGAGAAGCACTTATGCTACATTTGTCTGCATCTATCTGGATGCCAAGAATCAATGAACGAAGCGTTTCGCCTCCCGCCCCTCTTCCAATTGACTCAATTGCCAACGCCTCTTCATCCCTTGCCCAGATTTTCCCGCAGGTTAGGCAAGGACGTCGAGGTCTGGATCAAACGCGATGATCTCACCGCTCGCGGACTGGGCGGCAACAAGATGCGCAAGCTTGAATTGTTGGTCGCCGATGCATTGGCCCAGGGAGCCAGCGATTTGGTCACCACCGGAGCGGCGCAATCCAATCATTGCCGGCAAACAGCCGCGGCCGCGGCTTTCGCGGGGCTGGGCTGTCATCTGGTGTTGCGCGGCGAGCCAGAGGAGCGGCCGGGCGGAAACCTCATACTCGACCGCCTTTTCGGAGCCCGGTTGCATTGGTCTGGCTCTTCAGACGCCACCATGCTCATGGAGCAAGTGCTCGCCGAATTGCGAGAGCAGGGCCGGCGGCCTTACGCCATTCCGCTGGGCGGGTCAACGCCATTGGGTGCAGCCGGCTATGCGTTCGCCTGGCGAGAAATGGCCCAGCAGGCCGAAAAACTGGGCATGGAATTTAACGCTGTGGTGTTTGCCACCAGCTCAGGCGGCACCCAAGCGGGGCTGAGCGTGGGCGCGGGCGAAGCGGGTTGGACAGGCGAGCTCCATGGCATTTCGGTGGACCATAAAGTTCCGCACCTGGCCGAAGTGACCGAAGCCTTGACCCAAGCCACCGCAGCCTTGTTGGAAACCGCGCGTCAGCATCCGGTTATTATGCACGACGCCTATCTCGGCGAGGGTTACGGCATGGTGGGCGAAGCAGAACGAGAAGCCATCTTTTCGCTCGCTCGTAGCGAGGGCTTGTTGGTGGACCCGGTCTACACCGGGCGGGCGCTGGCCGGGCTCATCGATCTGGTTCGTTTGGGCGCGCTAAAAGGACGCGTGCTATTCTGGCATACAGGCGGCGTTCCCGCACTTTTTGCATACGAGAAGGAGATCCAAAGCAGCCATCTATGAAAACCTGGTATCATCTCACAGTATCAGCAACACTGGCGCAACTTGGGGTGGCGCCTGAAAAGGGCCTTTCACAAGAAGAAGTCGCTCGACGTCGCGCTCAATATGGTCCCAACGAATTGGTGGCGCGTGCGGGCAAACCCGTTTGGCGCATGATTTTGGACCAACTCAGCGAGGTGATGGTCATTATCCTCATCATCGCGGCCGTCATCTCGTTCTTATTGGGCGAATACATCGATGCAACCGTCATCCTGGCCATAGTGGTGCTAAACACCGTCCTGGGCTTCACACAAGAATACAAGGCCGAGCAGGCTATGGCCGCTCTTCAAAAACTGGCCGTGCCCGTTGTGAGGGTGCGTCGCGAGGGCCATGTCATCGAAGTGTCCGCCCATGAATTGGTGCCTGGCGACATCGTTCTTCTCGAAGCGGGAACGATGATCCCAGCCGATGGGCGCGTTGTCGAAAGCTACAACCTGAAGGTGCAAGAGGCGTCGCTGACGGGCGAATCGGAGCCGGTGGAGAAATCGGTGGATGCGCTTGAGCGTGAAGAGGTGGCCCTGGGCGATCGGCGCAACATGGTGTTCATGGGAACCGCGGTTACATATGGCAGAGGCGTGGTTGTCATTACGGATACGGGCATGAACACCGAACTGGGCAAGATCGCGGATATGATCCAGACGGTGGAACAGGAGCCAACTCCCTTGCAAAAACGTTTGGCGCAACTGGGAAAGGGGTTGGCCGTCGCCGCCCTCATCATTGTGGCCATCGTGTTTGGCCTGGGCGTGATGCGAGGCGAGGATGTAAAACACATGTTTCTCGTCGCCATCAGCATGGCCGTGGCCGCAGTGCCAGAGGGCCTGCCGGCTGTGGTCACCATTGCCTTGGCTTTGGGCGCGCAGCGCATGCTCAAACGCCATGCCCTGATTCGTAAATTGCCCGCGGTGGAAACGCTCGGCTCTGTCACGGTGATCTGCTCCGACAAAACCGGCACCCTCACCGAAAACAAAATGACCGTGGCTGTGCTGGATGTGGCGGGTGAAACCTTGAATCTGCTCGAAGTGCAACACAAGCGCAGGGGCAAGGTGCTTTCGTCCGAAGCGGCCACAGAGAAGCTAAATACGGGTTCGCTGCTCACCCTTGTTGGCTCGGCCCTTTGCAATGACGCCATCCTCGAGCACAAAGAAGAGGGGGGATGGCGAGCATTGGGCGATCCCACCGAAGGCGCGCTGATTGTGGCCGCGGCCACCTTTGGGCTGGTCCGCGACGAGCTCGACCCGTGTCTGCCTCGCGTGGCCGAAGCGCCTTTCACCTCCGAACGCAAGCGCATGACCACGGTGCACGAATTGAACCGTGATTGTCTCATGCAGAGTGAAACGCTAAGGCCCTTTCTGGAACTCGCTCCCCATGATCCACTGCCCCCCTATCTGGCGTTCACCAAAGGCGCGGTGGATGGCTTGCTGGCGTTGGCAAACCGAGTGTGGGTTGAGGGCCGGATCGAACCGATGGACGACACATGGCGCGAGCGCATTCGTCGGTCGCACGACCGTTGGGCCGAAAACGGCATGCGGGTGCTGGGCGTAGCCATGCGCGGCTTGCAAGAGCCGCCCGATGCTCACCACGTCGATGAAGTGGTGGAAGATCGCCTCATATTTGTGGGCATGGTGGGCATGATCGATCCGCCTCGTCCCGAAGTGAAAGATGCGGTTCACACATGTCGAACCGCGGGCATTCGCCCTATCATGATCACCGGCGATCATCCGCTCACCGCGCGTTTCATCGCCAAACAATTAGGAATCACAGACAATGATCATGTGATCACAGGCGTAGAACTTGAGCGCATGACCGAAGACCAACTCAAAGAAGTGGTGTTCGAGGCCGCGGTCTTCGCGCGCGTTTCACCAGAACACAAATTGCGCATTGTGGACGCCTTGCAACAACAAAACCATATCGTGGCCATGACCGGCGACGGCGTCAACGATGCGCCTGCGTTGAAAAAGGCCGATATTGGCGTGGCGATGGGCGTCACTGGCACCGACGTGGCCAAGGAAGCTTCAGAAATGGTGTTGTTGGATGACAACTTCGCCACCATCGTGGCCGCGGTGGAAGAGGGGCGAGTCATTTACGATAACATCCGCAAATTCATCAAATACACTTTAGCGTCCAATACAGGCGAAATTCTGGTCATGCTGATCGGCCCTTTCCTGGGCATGCCTTTGCCATTGCTTCCTCTTCAAATCTTATGGATCAATCTGGTCACCGACGGCGTGCCAGGCCTGGCTCTTACTGTGGAGCCGGGCGAACGAAACGCCATGAAGCGTCCGCCAGTCCGACCCAATGAAAACATCTTTGCACGGGGGCTGGGCGTCGATATCCTTTGGATCGGCGTGTTGATGGGCTTCATCTCCTTAGTGGCCGGTTTTTGGGGTTGGCGCTCCGGTTCTGAAGCCTGGCAAACCATGGTTTTCACCACCCTCACTTTGGCTCAAATGGGCAATGCTTTGGCCCTTCGCAGCGACCGCGACTCCCTTTTCCATATTGGCCTTTTCTCCAATCGAATGATGCTCGGCGCGGTGATCATCACATTCCTCTTGCAAATGGTGTTGGTTTATGTTCCCTTCTTCCAGGGGGTGTTTAGCACCCGCGCTCTAAACGCGACGGAATTGGCCATTAGTCTGATCTTAAGCGTCGTGGTTCTGGTGGCGGTGGAGCTAAAGAAATGGTGGATGAGATGGCGCTCTTCTTCCGCTTCTTGACCCCTGCGCGAAGGCAACAAAAAAGCTGGAGAACCGATGCCTGGCATTTCGCAACTTGGGTCGCCCCACGCGGTGGGGTATAATTGATGGTGCGCGAATCATCCCTCCACGGCGAAGACGCCGGTCCATCGCCTCGAGTGCGGCATTGTCATCTTGCGCAACGCAGCCTTTTTCTCCGGAGATAACTTATGGAAATCACCTGGTATGGTTTGTCTTGCTTTCGTCTGCGCGATCGGGCGCTGACTATCGTCACCGATCCTTACGACGCTTCGATCGGCCTGACGCTGCCCCGCTTGCGAGCGGCGGTGGTCACCGTGAGTCACAACGCGCCAGGGCACAACCATGTTTCGGCTGTACGGGGCTGCGAGCATGTGTTTGATGGGCCGGGCGAGTATGAAGTGAGAGGCGTGTTCATCACCGGAGTCGCAACCTATCATAAGGGCAAGGTGGGGCGACGCGAGCGCAACACCGCCTTTCTTTACGAATTTGGCGACATCAGCGTAGCCCATTTGGGCGACCTGGGCGCGCCGCTGGACCGCGAACAGGTCGAGCTCCTTAGCGGCGCTGACGCGCTCCTGGTTCCTGTGGGAGGGGGCGACGCCTTGGACGCCGCGCGCGCGGCCGAAGTGGTGACTGCTCTGGAGCCGACCATTATTATTCCCATGCATTACGCTCAACCAGGACTCAAGCTCAAGCTGCATCCGGTAACCCAATTCTTGAAAGAGATGGGCGTGCCCGCTCCTGAGGTTATGCCATCTCTGAAAATCACCAAGAGCGATCTGCGCGGCGGTGAAACCCAGGTGATCCTATTAGAATCGCAAGGAGAGACCTCATGAGAAATCTATTGCTCGTAGCCGCGTTGATGGCGGCTTTACTCGCCCTGGTCGCGTGCGGCGGTGGCGGCGGTGGCCCAACCGCGGAGATGGGAGCGACGACCACGGCCGCGCCAGCCCCCCAAAATGAGGGTGCATCGCTAACGCAGCTCGAAGAGGCCGCCCAGAAGAATCCCAGCGTCGACGCTTATTTCCAATTGGGCAACGCCTATGCGCGTCAGGGTCGGTTAAGCGACGCGCAGGAAGCGTATGAGAAGGCGCTGAATATCAATCCCAACCATGCGGCCACGCTCTCCAATTTGGGCGTGGTGTTGTATCAATTAGGTAAACTGAACGAGGCGAAAGCGCAGTTCGAAAAGGCGCTACAGGTGAATCCCAATGACGCCCCAACCCATTATTTGCTTGGCGCCACCCTTTTGCAAATGAATGATCTGGCGGGCGCGGAGAAGTCGTTCCAAAAAGCTTTGGAGTTGGACCCCGTCTTGCCCGAAGCGCATTTCGGCATGGGCATGTTGCGTCGCCTGCAAGGTCGCATCGACGAAGCCATTGCCGAATTCGAGACGTTTCTGGCCGGTCCCCCGGCTCAAGACCCGCGCGCTCGCGGGGAGGCTGAACGAATTTTGGAGGAGTTGCGAGGACAGTAGATTGAACCTGCAAACATATCATCATTTTCAATTGCCAAACGGGCTGACCATCGCCTGCGCGCCCATGCCGGACGTGCGGTCGGTCAGCCTGGGTCTTTATGTGGGCATTGGCGCGCGTTATGAAAGCGAACAGGAGGCCGGGGTCAGCCATTTTCTCGAACACATGGTCTTCAAAGGTTGTGAGGGTTGGCCGAGCGCGTTGGATATCGCCCGCGAAGTGGAGGGGCGCGGGGGCTACCTCAACGCATCCACTGGTTACGAAGCCACATCATATTGGGTGCGCATCGGCGCGCGCTTTTGGAAAAAGGGGTTGCATCTCTTATCCAACATGGTGCGCTTCCCCTTGTTAGACGCGGAAGAATTCGAGATCGAGCGGGGCGTCATTCTAGATGAAATCGCCATGTATCGCGATGTGCCCGAAGATCGCGTCGCCCAACTCAGCGGGCAGGCGCTGTGGGATGGCCACCCCCTGGGACGAGACATTGCCGGCGAACCAGAAAGCGTGTCGGCGCTAACCGTGGACGCGCTGCGCTCATTCCATGCTCGCGCGTATCGACCCGAATCGGCCGTATTGGCGGCGGCCGGGGCCGTAAAACCCGATGAGCTTGTTGAAGCGGCTGCCACTTATCTGGGCGATTGGCGGGCCGAAGGACAACGACCCACCTTTGATCCCGCGCCCCAAACGCTCACCCTGCCACGCTACCGTCTGCAAATTCAAAACACCGAGCAGGCTCACTTGCAACTGGCCGCGCCTGGGTTGTCTCGCTTTCATCCCGACCGTTTCGCCCTCAGCCTATTGCATGCTATTTTGGGCGATGGCATGATCTCGCTCCTATGGCAACGGCTACGCGAGCAATTGGGGCTAGCTTACAACATTGGCTCTTATGTCAATATGTTTGCCGACAGCGGCTCGATCGGCGTCTATGGCGGTTGCGACGCGCGACGCCTGTTTAAAATGCTGGATGAGATCAACCTCGTTTGGCGCCATTTGCAAGAACAGCCTTTGGATGAAAACCTTTTGCAACAATACAGAGAATATGTCAAGGGGCGACTCGAATTGAGCAGTGAAGACTCGGCCGCGGTGGCCGCTTGGTGGGGGGGACAGCTCATTTATGGTCGTATTCCGCCCCTCACCCTCGATCAGGCTTTGGCGGAAATCGATGCCGTACAACCCGAGGACATACAACGCCTGGCGCAGCAGTTATGGCGCCCCGAACGTTTAGCCCTGGCTTATGTGGGGCCGCTGGAATCAGAGCAACGATTAGCCGAGTGGCTGTCGGGACCGGTCCCGGCCTAAAATCCTGATTCGAGCCTTTCGCCGGCTCGCGGGCTCGACCCGGCGGATAGGCAGGGGTGTGGGCCGGGGTCATTGATTTGCGGGGAGACCGAACATTGGCAGCAAACCAAGCGCTCATTTGTATGAAAATAATATGAACAACGCATCGACAACCTCTATTCGATTGGGTTTGGCCGCAAACTGGCGGCAATTCGCGTTGCTGGTGGTGATCAACGCGTTCGTGGGCGCGATGGTGGGCCTGGAACGCACCGTGTTGCCCTTGCTCGCGGCCGAAGAGTTCGAGATCGTCTCGCGCACGGTCATTCTTTCCTTTTTGATCAGCTTTGGGGTGGTCAAGGCTCTGGCCAACCTCTTTGCGGGGCGGCTGGGCGATCGCGTGGGACGCAAGCAGGTGCTGATCGCGGGATGGCTGGCGGCCTTGCCCGTGCCTTTTCTGATCATCTTTGCGCCCAATTGGGGTTGGGTGGTGTTCGCCAATGTGCTGCTGGGGATCAACCAGGGCCTGTGCTGGTCCACCACCGTGATCATGAAGATCGATCTGGTGGGGCCAAGACAACGCGGGCTGGCCATGGGCCTGAACGAGTTCGCGGGCTATCTGGCCGTGTCGGTTTCGGCATTGCTGACCGGTTATCTGGCCGCCACCTACGGCGTTCGCCCGGTCCCTTTCTGGCCGGGCGTTCTCTTTGCCGTGGCGGGCCTGGTCCTGACATTTTTCTTCGTGCGCGAGACGCAACCGTTCGCTCACTTGGAGGCGCAGGCCGCAACCCAAACTCAAAACGAGCATGGTGAGCATCTCTCTTTTCGCCAGATTTTCGCGCTGACCAGTTGGAAGGACAAAACCCTTTTTTCCATCAGCCAGGCAGGGCTGGTGAACAATCTAAACGATGGCATGATCTGGGGTCTTCTTCCCCTTTTTCTGGCCGCGCATGGCGCGTCGGTGAAGCGCATTGCGGTGCTAGCGGCCATGTATCCGGCCGTGTGGGGCCTGAGCCAGTTGTTCACGGGCGCGTGGAGCGACCGCATTGGCCGCAAGAAACTGATCGTTGGGGGGATGTGGATGCAGGCCGCGGGCATCGCGTTCGTGGTCGCGGGCCGCGGCTTTTGGGGCTGGATGACGGGTGTAATCCTGCTGGGATTGGGCACGGCCATGGTCTATCCCACGTTGCTGGCCGCGATTTCAGATGTGGCTCATCCCGCCTGGCGCGGGTCGGCCGTGGGCGTCTATCGCCTATGGCGCGATTTGGGCTATGCCGCGGGCGCGCTGGCGGCCGGCCTCATCGCGGATGCGCTGGGCATCCCCGCGGCCATCGGCGCCATCGCCGGTCTGACCTTCGTCTCCGGCCTCATCGCGGCCCTGGCCATGCGCGAGACATTGACGAAAAATTGACTTGACAACAAGCCAAGGGTCGGCTATAATCATCAATTGTACAATAATTGAAACTCTGTTTCATATATGGAACAACCATGAGTCAAACACCCCCCAGCAAAGCCCTGTCACGCGGGCTGGCCATCATCGCACTTTTGGCTGGCAAGCCAAACGGAATGAAATTGAGCGAGATCGCCCGCCAGGTGGGCATTTCAAAGAGCAGCACTTATCGGCTATTGCAAACGCTGATTCAAGATGGTTTCGCCACGCAAGATGAAGATTCATCGCGTTATCGTCTAACACTAAAATTTCTCTGGCTCGTCAGTGATTTGATCGAAGGGCTTGGACTGGATCATGTCGTTCGCTCCACCCTGGAAGAATTGGGGCGCGTGACCGGAGAGACCATCCACATGGCTCTATTGGATGGAACCGAAGCCGTTTATGTGGAAAAGATTGACAGCCCAAACTCCATACGCATGTATTCACGCATAGGAAAACGCATCCCCTTGCATTGCACGGGATTGGGCAAGGCCATTCTCGCCTATTTGCCCGAGCGCACGGTTCGAGAAATTATCGCCACCCAAGGCTTGCCACAACGAACGCCCAATACCATCACCGATGAAAGAACATTGTTCGAACATCTGCAAAGAATTCGCGAACAAGGATATGCGCTCGATGAAGAGGAGCACGAAAAGGGCATCCGCTGCATCGCCACACCGCTTTTCGACCACAACAATCAAGTGGTGGGAGCCATCAGCATTGCCGCGTTGGCTTTTCGGGTGGATCAAGAACAATTGCTCTCTTGGCAACCTCAACTTCAAGCCAGCGCGCAGAAGATTACATCCGCCCTTCAAAACCACTTTTTGCGCGCTGAATGAACCGTTTTAAGCGAGAGCATTCAGATAAATGGACGACACAAGCGCGCAGACCATATCGCAATTATGCGACGCGAAGATATCTTTTCGACGCTTCACTGATCCACATCTTCACACTTAACAAACCATCAACCGTTCTCACCAATTACAGGAGGGCGCCAATGGAAAGAATTTAGGTAGATGGCGAATCGCCATGTCAGACCTGCGCGTCGGGCCTGACGCCCGCGACCTCGCCAGACCCTTCCATGATGCACAACAATGTTTTTTCACGTTCGAGCGCTTTCACTTTTTGCAGCGTCACGTAGCAAACGAAAGGAGACAAACATGAACCGCCTGTACAGACATATTGCCTTGGTGGCACTGATCACATTGTTGTTGACTGCGTGCGCGGCAGCGCCGGAGCCCACATCTGCGCCTCCGACAGAACCGGCGGCAACAGAGGCGCCCGCTCCGCAAGATACGCCGACCCCAGAACCCACCCCCACCCCATCAGAGCCTGTCGAGGTTCGCATCATCACTTTTGGGCAGGGGTTTTCTTGGCCTGAACTTTTCGGAGACGACGGGGTGAGTGAAACAGAACGATTGAAGGAGTTTGAAAAAGCCGAATATGTGGATGTTGTCATCGAATGGGGTGATGAAACCGCGGTTCGGCAGAAGGTTGCGACGGATCTGGCCGCGAGAACCGGGCGCTTCTGCATTGTGTTGGCCGGAAGCGATGGGGGCGTCCAAACTTACGGTTCGGGCGGCCTGCTGGAGCCTTTGGATGAGTATTTCACCAAATATCCTCAGGATTACCTCGAGCTAGACGATGTGTACGCCAACTTCTTGGATGCGAACCGCATGGATGGAACGCTCTATGCGCTACCCTATTACTCCTTTGGTCCGGGCATGATCTATCGCACCGATCTTTTCGAGAAATATGGGGTGGAGCCGCCGAAAACCATGGACGAGTTGTACCAGGTGCTCGAGACTCTCAAGGCGGGCCTGGAAGCTGACGGCATTGATGATGTGTATCCGATCACGATGCGGGGCGCGCCCGGCGAAGAGCCTTCGCTCGATTTGCTCGGTTTCGTATATGCATACGCCGGCTATCCCGCCTGGTTTGAAGGCGGCCCAATCACCGCGGAGGAAATCAAGGCCACGAAAGCGCAACCCATTTTCACCTCGGATGATTTCGCGCAAGGCTTCACGGCTTTTGCCGACATTCTACAGAAATATGGGCCGCCGGGGGCCGCCACACACACCTGGGTGGATATGATGAACCTCTATATGCAGGGGAAAGCCGCCATTCTAATGCCCTCGGCCATCAACGGATATGCAGCGCTCACCTTCACCGACAACGAAGTCGTCAAAAATAACAGCGACTTCGCGCCCTCGCCTGTGGGGCCAAGCGGGGAGTTTGTGCAAAGCTTCTGGACATTCTCCCTGGGCATCAACGCCGACTGCAAGAACAAAGAGGCTGCCTGGAAAGTGCTGACATTCCTCACGGGCAAAGAGTCGCAACAGGCCTTCGCCGATCGCGTCGGCTGGCCCACTGTGACCATGAAATCGGTCATGCACAGCCCTTCATTGGTGGAGCGCTGGGGTGAGGAGGAGATCCAGCTCAACGAAGACGCCATTGTAAACTCCAACCCGTTCTACTTCCCTTATATCCCGGAACTGGTGGAGTTCATGGATAGAATCGGCACCTCGGTCTCAACCGTGATCGCGGGCGAGCAGAGCGCTGAGGATGCGCTATCTCAGCTGCAATCCTGGGCCACAGAACGCATGCTTCGCGCAGGGTACTATCGCTAACCGGCACCACTTATCACGCGATTTCGATCGCCTGAGGTCTTGTAGTGTGCGCTTCGTGGGCGAAGCGCACACTACCCTCAAGGATGCGTGATATGGATCATGGATAAGGCGCTTCCAAGCCAATGAAGAAATACATTGCCTTACTCTCTCCGGCGTTGATTGTTCTTCTCCTAATCGTCGCCTTCCCCACGGTGTATCTGCTGTATGTCAGCTTTCACCAATGGTTCCTTTATGTTCCGGGCCTGGAGTTCGTGGGCTTTGGCAATTTCGAGACCCTCTTGCGTTCACCGGTGTTCCATAGCTCGGTTTGGGTGACCATACGATATGTGGTCTTGAGCACGCTGCTCACAGCCATAGTGGGCTTCTTCCTGGCCGTTCTCATGTCTGGCGCATTGAGGGCCAAGGGCTTGCTGCGGACGCTGGTTGTTCTGCCCCTGATTATTCCTCCGGTCGTGGCTGGATTTTCCTGGAAATTTCTCTTAAGTCGTGAAGTGGGTCTGATCGGTGGATGGCTCCTGCCTTCGCTCGGCCTGAAGGCGAGCGTTTTGGCCGAACCGACGTTGGCCTTCATAGCCATCCTGATCGCGGATTTATGGGCCAAAACCCCGCTCATGTTCCTGATCTTTTTGGCCGGGTTGCAAGCCATTCCCACAGACCTCTATGAGATGGCGGAAATGGATGGCGCCAATAGCATGCAATTTATCTGGGAGATCATCCTCCCATTGCTACGGCCCACCATCGCCCTGGCTTTGGTTTTACGCCTGATTGACGCCATGAACGTATTCGATCTCATTTTTGTCATGACTTCGGGCGGCCCTGGCGTAGCCACGCAGACATTGCCCTTGCTTGGCTGGAAGATCGGTTTTGTTCACTTCGACCTGGGACAGGCCAGTGCGTTGGCCGTCATCATGCTTATCCTGACAGTCGCGCCCAGTTCGATGCTCATCCGCCGTATGACTCGCTTGACCGCCTAGGACGTGGATCATGCTCGGACGCCGTCGTTCTCGCCGACAAAGCATCATCATATATGCGCTCATCGCCCTCTACCTTTTGTTCGTGCTCACCCCCATTGTCTGGGTCATTCAAGGTTCATTCAAGACGACATCCCAGGCGCTCCAATTGCCGCCCCAGCTGATTTTCAAGCCCAGTTTCGACGCCTACCGCAAAGTATTTTTGGGAGGCGGTTTGCAAAAGGCATTTTTCAACAGCGCGCTTATCGCCACCGTGAATGTGGCCCTCTCCTTGCTTTTGGGCGTTCCCGCGGGTTACGCGCTGGCGCGCTGGCGCTCCAACGCGACTGAACATATCGCCTTTTGGATATTGTCGATTCGCATGGCCCCGGCCTTTGGCATCATTGTGCCCATGTTCATCTTGATGCGTCAGGCCAGATTGTTAGATTCACTGGTTTCGGTGGCGTTGGTTCATCTCACCATCAATTTGCCTTTGGCTATTTGGTTATTGCGAAGTTACTTCATCGAATTGCCTGAAGAAGTGGAGGAATCGGCTCGACTCGATGGCGCCAATCTGCTTCAGCTGTTATGGAGCGTGGTCATCCCCATGAGCATGCCCATGTTGGTGGCGGTGAGCGCCCTGGTGTTCATGATCTCTTGGAACGAATTTCTCTTTGCATTTGTGCTCACCTCGAGCGAAGCCGTCACCGTTCCTGTGTTGATCACCGCCATTGCGGGGACCATGCGCTTCGACTGGCCATTGATGAGCGCCCTCGCCTCACTTTCTCTTGTACCCGCGTTCGTTTTGGTGGCCTACATTCAACGACACATCGTGCGCGGGCTGACCATGGGAGCCATTCGATAGGGAAATGGACGCCATGCATCGGATTCGCGTTGGAGTCGTTGGCCTGGGCCGGTTTGGTCGCCTCCATGCAGAGACGCTTCAAAGCTTGCCACAGGCGGAATTGGTCGCACTTTGCGACACTCGCCCCGACATTTTGGCTGAAGTCGCGTTCTCACTCGCCGCGCCTTACCACACCACCAGCTATGAGGCTATGCTTGCAGAGGCTGAGCTGGATGCAGTGCACATTGTTACGCCCGATGCATTACACGCGATCATGGTCGAAGCGGCTTTAGAGCGTGGGCTCCACGTTTTTGTCGAGAAACCGCTGGCGCTCACTTTTCGCGAGGCCGCAAAACTGGCGGCCCTGGCGCGAAAAAAGGGATTGCAGCTACAGGTTGGGTTCATCCTTCGCTATGAGTTGCGTCACGCTCACCTCAAAGAACAAATTCTTGCCGGACGCTTTGGCCGCCTGGCCACGCTGCGGCTCAAGCGCCACGCGTCTCGCACCTGGTTTTATCAGTATGGTCACACTGTCCATCCCATGCTCGAATCCACAATTCACGATATCGACTTGGCCCTGTGGTACGTTGCCGCGCCTTGTACGAGAGTCTACGCGGTCGATCGTTCGTTTTTGGATTACGGCGGCCCGGATACGAGCATCGCGATCCTGGAGTTTGAAAATGGCTCGGTCGCCCTGATCGACGCCAGTTGGCTTGTGCCCGATGGCGCACCCCAAACAACCCTGGAACTGGGCGGAACCATCGACGCTTCTCTAGAAATCGTGGGCGCCAAAGCTACGGCCAAGCTCGACTTCCTAAATTCCGGATTCTCGATCTGGACGGACGAAGGCGTGGCGCACCCAGAATTGAGCGCATGGCCTCGCGTTATGGGTTCCATCCAGGGCGCATTGCGTATGGAAATAGCGGATTTCGTCCAATGCGTTCGGGAGAATCGTCCCTCGAAAATAGCTTCATTGGATGACGCCGTCAGCGGGTTGGCCATTGTCGAGGCCATTCAACAATCTGCACATACTCAACAACCAGTGCATGTGGCGCTTGGCGCCTGGGGCTGACCCGCGTATCGCAGGAGAAACATGAGCATGATAGAGCAAGCGCAACCAAACGACGATCCCATGTCTTCGGTCGAAACATTGCGGCCAATGGCCGCGCGCGCTCGCCGCATTCCCGGCGAAGGCGCGCTGGAGACTTTAAGCCGCGCACTCGACATGGAGGCCCGCGGGATCGACATCATTCACCTGGAAATCGGAGAACCCGATTTCCCCACGCCAACGCACATCGTCCAGGCCGGCGTCGACGCCATTAGAGCGGGCCGCACGCGCTATGGGCCCGCGCCTGGCATTTGGGAGCTACGCGAGGCCATCGCCGATCATTTGGCCGCGAGCCGCGGAGTGAGGGTGAGCCCGGAACGCATCATTGTAACGCCGGGCGGTAAACCCGTCATTTTTATGACCGTCTTGGCGCTTGTTGAAAAAGGGGATGAAGTCATCATTCCCGATCCCGGGTTTCCGGCATATGAGGCGACAGTTCGATTTGCAGGCGGAACCCCGGTGTCGCTGCCCTTGCGCGGAGAAACCGGCTTCCAGGTGAATATCGACGCGCTGAAAGAGCGCATCACCAGGCGCACCAAACTGCTTATTCTCAACTCGCCGGGCAATCCAACCGGAAGCATAATCCGCGCTGCGGAGTTGGAAGCCATCGCCGAACTTGCTTTGCAGCATAATCTATGGTTACTTTCAGATGAAATTTACTCACAGCTTTATTATGATGAGCCGCCGAAAAGTATCGCCGCCATACCTGAAATGGCCGAACGCACTATTTTACTCGACGGCTTTTCCAAATCATACGCCATGACCGGATGGCGTCTGGGATATGGCGCATTTCCTAAGCCACTGGTTGAACCGGTCACCAACATCGCCATCAACAACTATTCTTGCACGCCGCTTTTTGCTCAAGACGCCGGCATTGCTGCGCTACGCGGCCCGCAGGATTGCGTTGCGGCCATGAGAGAAGCATATCGAGTGCGTCGCAATTTGGTGGTCGAACGGTTGAACGCCATGCCCGGCGTGAGTTGCACCATGCCCGCAGGGGCTTTCTATGCATTGCCAGATGTTTCCGCTTTGGGAACGGCCAACGTGCGGACATTCACCAATCATCTTCTTGAAAACGGCGTTGCTGTTTTGCCCGGGGTCGATTTCGGACGTCATGGCGAGGGTTACATGCGCATTTCTTTCGCAACCGCGCAAGATAAACTACGTGAAGGACTGCGCCGCATCGAGGCCGCAGTCGAAACGCTTCACCGCTCGAACCAGACAACTTGACCAATGTGGAGGGCAGCCATGAAACTCATGGAACACATCTACCTGATCGGCAGCGGCCTTCAGGGTTTTGGGATGACAGACGACTACGATTGTCATATCTATCTGGTCGATGGCGGCGAAGAACTGGCCATCATCGACGCCGGAGCGGGCTTGGGCGTTCCGCAAATCCTGCAAAACATACGCGACCACGGCTTCGACTTGGCCCAGGTCCGTCATGTGTTATTGACCCACGCGCACGCCGATCATGCAGGCGGCGCCGCCAAATTGGTGAAGGCCCTGGGCAACCCTCGCGTCTATATGCATGCGGCATGCGCGCGATTTCTGCAAGAGGGCGATGAAGAGGCCATCACATTGGCGAAAGCAAAAGAGGTGGGTCTTTATCCGCCCGATTACCGCTTCGAACCTTGTCAGGTGGATGTGGAATTAAGAGAAGGTCAACGGGTGAAAATTGGCGCTCTCGAATTGGAAACCATTGAAACGCCGGGCCATAGTCAGGGGCATGTTTCATTTTTGCTGAGTTGCAACGGCAAAACCATTCTTTTTGGCGGGGATTTGGTGTTTTTCGGAGGCAAAATCTTGCTCCAAAACACCTGGGATTGCGATCTGCGCGCGCATCTTGATAGCCTAAGCAAGCTGCGCAACGCAGAAATCGATGCATTGCTACCCGGTCATCTAACCATCTCATTAAGCAAAGGCCAGCGACACATCGACGCTGCATTGAACATTGTGGATGGATTGCTTGTTCCGCCCAACTTCACCTATGGCTGGTGATCATGTCTCACCGGATTCATTTCCCCAGCATCACCTTGTCCTCCAGGACCTCTAACTGAATCAACCCCATGCTCAAGGAGGAAGAAACATGGCGCAATCACAGTCTTCGAATTGGATGGGCAAAATGCGCGGTCTGACCAATGAAGAAATCATCGAGTTTTTGGCCGGACCCATTGTGGCGCGATTGGGGACGGTCAAACCGGACGGAGCCCCTTACATTGCACCCGTCTGGCAAGAATATGACGGAGAAGCCGTGTATTTCATTCCGCGGGCCAAAGCCAGATATATGAAATACATCAAAGAGAACCCTCGCATTTGCATTTCATGTGCAATGGATAGCGCCCCTTTTACGCGCGTGCTCTTCGAGGGCGAAGCGGAAATTTTGGAAGGCCCCAAGCCCATGGAGGGACGCATGCTAGAGATAGGGCGACGCATGGCGTTGCGGTATTTGGGCGAACGAGGACCCGAATATCTTGAAGCTTCGCTCTCTCGACCTCGCTATCTGGTGCGTTTGAAGCCAGAAAAAATCACCTCGTGGGAGGGGGTCGAATGGCATCCCAAGTATCTCGAGGATGACGCAACTTGATGAACGATCCGAAACGCACCGCCATGCTGTCATCTTTCATCCACAGAGGACGGATGCTCGCGTTACTGAGAAAGGACTACCATGATGGAGAGAATCCCATATTACGATATCACTCGCGATGACCTCGATCGCTTTCAAAAAGCGCGCCCTGTTTTCGTCACATTTGGCGAGGTGATGGTGCGCGACACGCCCGCCGATATGGAAAGACCCGAACGAACCCGGTTGGTTCATTTGTCCATGGCGGGCAGTGAATTCACCCTGGCGGTTGGGCTGAGTCGGCTGGGCATACCATCAGCCTACATTACGCGCGTGCCCGACAACCCTTATGGACGCTCCTTGCGCAATCTGGCGCGTGAACAGGGCGTCGATACAACATTCTTCGTTTGGGCGCCCAAAACAGAACCGATCGGACGTTTTATCTACGAGATTGGCCGCACTCCTCGCAAGAATGTGGGCGTCTATCAACGCATGTTTTCGGCGGCCTCAAAGCTGGACGCTGGCATGGTGAATTGGTCTGCGGCGCTGGAAAACGCGCGTTTGTTTCATACATCGGGCATCACCTTTGGATTAGCCGCTCATAGTGGCTATTCGCGAAACTACTGCTATGAGGCTTTTATGGAAGCCATTGCCAGCAAGCCGGAGAACTGTCTTGTGGGCTTGGATTTCAACTACCGCGCCACCTTGTGGTCTCCTGAACAAGCGCGCGCGGTCATGACGCCTCTGATCACCGAATATGTCGATATCCTTATCACCACGATCGAAGACATGGCGAAACTATATGAAATTGGCTGCGGACAATACTCCCCAAAACAAATCATCGATGGAGAGATGGGACGATTGGAAAACGATGACATCCGGGCCTTTGCCGAACAGCTTCACGCCCTGTTCAATACCAAGATTGTGGCCATCACCATTCGCTATCCCGATTCTTTCGAGCAACATCGATGGGAATCCGCCGCGGTTGACGCCGAGGGCCATTTCTTTCGCTCCCCCGTGGTTCGCCCGATCACGCTGCTGGATCGTCTCGGAGGTGGAGACACCTGGAATGCCGGCTTTTATTATGGCCTGCTGACAGAGGATTTCAGAGCCGAGGGGTTGGCGAAAGGCGTCATGGTGGGCGATGCGGCCACGCGCCTCAAACAAACGCTCATGTTTGATCTTCCCATTATTGATAGGGCCGAGGTGCAGGCGCTCATGAAAGCCGACGCGTTGGGCGGCGGCAAGCGCACTTCCCGTTAATACCGTTGCAGGAGATGAACCATGAACAAAACCGAAAAATTGCATCTCATTCGCCAGACAGGCGTCATCGCCATCATGCGCGCCCAGAGCTCCGAACAGCTCATCGCAGCTGCAGACGCCATCAAGGCTGGGGGCGTGAAGGTCATCGAAGTGACCATGACCACGCCTGGCGCGTTGGATGTCATTGCCCAAGCCACCAAACGATATGGCGAAGAGGTGCTGTTCGGCGCGGGAACGGTGCTGGACGCTGAAACCGCGCGAGCGGCCATCTTGGCGGGCGCTGGTTTCATTGTCGCGCCCACATTCAACCCGCAAATGGTGGCCATGTGTCGTCGATACAGCGTTCCGGTCATTCCCGGTTGCTTCACTCCCACCGAAATGCTTGCAGCCTGGGAGGCGGGCGCCGACATGGTCAAGCTTTTTCCGGCCAGCGTGGGCGGCCCAGCCCTGGTCAAAGCCATCCGAGCGCCGTTGCCTCAACTGGAAATTGTGCCTGTGGGCGGCGTAAATTTAGATACAGCCGCGGCGTTTATTCGCAGCGGGGCCGTCGCCCTGGGCGTGGGCGGCAGTCTCATCAACCAGGCTCTGCTCGAGCGCAGCGATATGGCCGAACTCACGCGGCGCGCGGCGGCGTTCATTGCTGCGGTGCAAGAAGGGCGCCGCTGATTTGCCAAATCGTTTCGCTCAAGCCACTTTTGTCTCCACCACCCGCTTCGCCCCCGCGGCCAGCAACGCTTGCTTCACTTGCGCCCTCTTTTCCGGCTCGACCAGCGCGATCATGTTGCCCCCGCGGCCCGCGCCGCTTAGCTTGGCCCCCAGCGCGCCGGCCGCGCGCGCGGCCGCGCACAGGCGCTCGAGTTCGGGCGACGATACGCCTAGCTTGGCCAGTAGTTGTTGGTTTTCGTCCATGAGCGGGCCCAAGTCGGCTGAGCGGCCATGCTCGATATGACGCCGCGCTTCTGCGGCGATGCGGCCGATGCGGTCGAAAAGCGCTTCATATCGGACGGGGTCCTTTTGCCAGGCCGCGCGCACATCGGCCACCGCGAACCGGGTGGGGCTGGGAATGCCGGTGTCGGCAATGAGAAGATGAAAGGGGCGCGGCGTCGCGAATGGTTCGGGCGGCCAACCGCGCACGAACCACACCGGTTTTTCATAAACGACCACCGTGTTATCAATGCCGCTTGGCGAGCCGTGGTGCAATTTCTCCACCTCGTACACCATCTCCGACAGCCGAGCGAGAGGCAAATCGACTCGAAAACCGGCCAGGAGCGCCCGCGCGGTGGCAGCGGCAATGGCCGCGCCACTACCTAGTCCCGCGGCCATGGGAATATCGGAGCGGATCACAATGCGCCAGGGAGGGAGAGACCGGCCCAGTTCGTGGCACGCCAGCCGCACCATGAGCGCAATGGGATCATCCTCCGGCGCTTCGGCCACATCGATGACGCGGTTCAGGTCCACCGCGACAACCTGGCATTTGCGGCCGGGGTGGATTTCGGCATAGGCGCGCAGTTGCTGCACGGGCGCGGCGATGGCCGGTCGCCCGTAGACCACGGCGTGTTCGCCAAAAAGAATGATCTTTCCCGCCGCGGAGCCGGTGGCTAGGGGTTCATGATCGTTGGACACGTTTTATCGTCAAAGTTGCGTCAGACGCAAATGATGCAAATTTGGTGAACGTTTACGACGCTTTATGGTACCCGATATCGGCTGGAGAAAACAAACCCGTGAAATGTCAGCCTCTTGTCAGCGTTTGGTCTGGTGTTTGAACAAACTTCTGGTACAATACAATCAATCGTCCGGCCCGCATCTCCTTTCCGCCATCCACGCTTCACTTTAGCGCCACGGAGGCTCGATACTCATGACCATCGACGCGTTTTTCTGGGGTTGGCTCATTTTGGCTCTGTTTCTATTTCTGGCCGAAATTTTTACAGCCGGATTTGTGTTGGCCGCGTTTGGCGTGGGGGCGATGGGCGGCGCGCTCGCGGCGCTCGTTGGCCTTGCACTACCCTGGCAAATCTTGCTCTTTGTCATGGTTTCGGTCATTGCAGTTATCTATTCGCGACGCTTCGCCGAGCGGGTTTCCGGTGAAATGTCGGTCAAAGTCGGCGTGGATCGCGTTTTGGGCCAGAAAGCTATTGTGTTGGAAACCATCGATCCGCTGGAAGCCACAGGCCGCGTACGCATCGAGCGCGAGGAATGGCGCGCGGAATCGGTGGATGGCCAGGTCATTCCCGCAGAGACCGTGGTCGAAGTTGTGGGCGTTGAAGGCACGCGCGTGCTGGTTCGGGCGATAAAGGGGTAGTGCTGGAGTTCAAAGTTCAAGATTTCTGGTTCAAGGTTCAAAGTTTTGTCATCACTTGCCACTTGCCACCTGCTCCTTGCTCCTTGCACTTGCTCCTCGCCCCCTACCCCCTGCCCCTGCCACTTGCCGGCCGTTGCTCGTTGCCTGTTGGCTTCACTGAAAAAAAGTTCACCGCCGAGCCCGCGGAGGACGCAGGGAGAAAAATGAGGTGAATTGAGCCATGTTTTTCTCTTAAAACGCCCACTTTTTCTCTGCGCGCTCAGCGAACTCAGCGGGGGAATAGCTTTTTTTCAGGAAGTCCACCCTTGATTGTTGACTGTTGGCTATTGACCGTTAATCAATCTCAAACGCCCTCGGAGGTGCTGACATGGAAGTGCTGATTTTCTTTCTGTTCCTGGCCGTATTCGTGCTCATCGTGGCCGCGGTGTCCATCCGTATTGTTGGGCCATACGAAAAGGGCGTGATCGAGCGTTTGGGGCGATATCATCGAACGGCCGAGCCGGGCCTAACGCTCATCGTGCCTTTTATCGACAAGATGCGCAAAGTGGATATGCGCGAGCAAGTGGTGGACGTCCCGCCGCAAGAAGTGATCACCCGCGACAATGTGGTGGTGACAGTGGATGCGGTCGTCTTCTACGAGGCCACCGATCCCATCAAATTGATCTACAATGTCGCCAACTTTTTCGACGCGGCCACCAAGCTGGCCCAAACCAATCTGCGCAATGTCATCGGCGAGATGGAGCTGGACCAGGCGCTCACCTCTCGCGACATCATCAACGCCAAATTGCGCGAGGTGCTTGACGACGCCACCGACAAATGGGGCGTGCGCATTGTGCGAGTCGAGATCAAGCGCATCGACCCGCCCGCAGATGTAACCCAGGCCATGCATCGCCAGATGAAAGCCGAGCGCGAGAAGCGCGCCAATATCCTCGAAGCCGAGGGCTTGCGTCAGGCCCAGATTTTGCAGGCCGAGGGCATGCGCCAGTCCACCATCCTGGAAGCCGAGGGCCAGGCCGAAGCCGTGCGCCGCGTGGCCGACGCGCAACGCTATAAGTTGGAAACCGAGGCCATCGGTCAGGCCGAAGCCATTAACAAAGTGTTTTCAGCCATCAAGGACGCAAATCCAGATGACAAGCTCATCGCTATTCAATACCTGGAAGCTCTGAAGGTGGTGGCCGACGGTCAGGCTTCCAAGATATACCTGCCATACGAGGCCACGGGCATCCTCGCGACCTTAGGCGGCATCGGCGACCTGCTGCGGGATAGCGATTCCGGTGACGGTGATGAAACATCCGGTTCGGCGTCATCGGCGTAAGCCGATCAGGAGAAAAATATGCGGCTTAACCGGCGCGTGGCTCAAGAAAATGTCTTGACGCCACGCGCCTCACAATCTATAATGAATTCGAAGCGCGTATTCGAAACGGATCCCCTATTTTCTGCAGACGTGGGAGTTTTCTCATGAACCCTGTTCTGGTCAAGGAAAAAGCGCAGACGCCTGAACGCACCCCGGTGGTTGAGCCTGCAATGGTGAATGATTGGCCCCCGCCTCAAGGACAGTGGACATATGAAGATTGGCTCAAGCTGCCCGATGATGGTTGGCAATACGAAGTCATCAAAGGAGTGCTTTACATGGTCCCTGCCCCCTCGCCCGATCACCAGCGGGCTTCGAGAAATTTGGAGTTTGCCATGTGGCGATTTGCCAAAGAGCATGATCTTGGCGAAGTGTTCTATGCCCCTATCGATGTGTATCTCCCCGGTCAGGAGACGCCTGTGCAGCCCGATGTTGTTTTTGTGGCCAAGGGAGGTTCAGCCACCGTCAGCGACCGGGGCATCGAAGGCGCGCCCGCTCTGGTGGTGGAGATCCTTTCGCCTCGAACCTGGTGGCGCGACCGTCGGGTGAAGACGCCTCTATATGAGGAGACCGGGGTGCAGGAGCTTTGGTTGCTCGACGCCAACGCTCGCACCGTAGAGGTGTACGGCCTGAAAGGGCAAACTTACGCCTTGCTGGGACAATGGGGACCGGGAGAACAGGCTCGTTCCCAGGCGCTCAAGGGCTTTGTCATTGATGTGGACGAGATTATGCCATAACATCTTCCATGCAAAATCCCTACACGCACCGCAGCACGGTGCGCGATCCCCAGATGTTTTTTGGGCGAACCGGTGCGCTGAGCCGGCTGTTCGCCCTATTAGCCAATGGTCAGAGCGTCTCCATTGTGGGCGATCGGCGCATTGGCAAATCCTCTCTTTTGTATTGCGCAGGATTGCCACAGGTGCAGGCGCGCATACCGGGTTACGACTTCACATCCTATTTGTTCATTTATGTTGATCTACAGGGGAGCGCGGCGCGGGAGCCCTCCGCTTTGCTAAGCCATCTGCTACGACAACTCTCGCGACAGAGCGGTGGTCGTTTCACATTATCTGAGGGGCGCATTTCGCCAGAGGCGTTCGAGGAGGCCATTTTTCAATTGAACCAGCAGGGGTTCACCGTGGTTTTCTTGCTAGACGAGTTCGATTGCCTCACGCGGAACGAGCAACTGGACATCACCTTTTTTAGTTTCTTGCGTTATATGGCCACCAATTATCATCTTTGTCTGGTGGTCGCGTCTCATCGCCGGTTGGCCGATTTATGCCACACAGAGATCGTGGATTCGCCCTTTTTCAACATCTTTGCCATCATTGCGTTGAAAACATTGAATGAGAATGCCGCGCGTGAACTTATCAATGTTCCTTCCACGCGTGCAGGATATTCGTTGGCGCTTTATGCCGACTGGCTATTAGATATGGTGGGTTTCCATCCCTTCTTCTTGCAGATCGCCTGCTTCTATCTCATGGAGGCCTGCCGACGTCGCGATCCGCCCGATCTGGCATGGGCGGAAGAGCGTTTTCATCAAGAGGCGGTGGATCATTTCGTCTATGCCTGGGAGCACGCGGACGCGATCACGCGCGAACGGATGCAAAGAGCGGCCTGGCAGACATCGGGCGAGTATGAACACTATCTGTGCGCCAGTCGCGTCTTCCGCGAGTTCGTCCGCGCACAAGCCGCCGCGCCGTCCTTTGTCGAAATTCGGGCCGAAGATGTGGAAGCTGCATTGGAGCATCTATGGGATACGGTTTGGCTGGCCGAGAGTCCGTTGACGCGGTTGAGAGCAGTGCAGGATTATCTGGTTCGTCGGCGCATGGCGCAAGTTGGATGTGATAGGGGAAAGGCCGTGCATCACGCGTTGCTCATGGCCATGAACCAATTGCGACATGACCGCGGGCCGGGCAAGACCGACAAACGCTGGCGCGGCTGGTACATCTTGCATCATAAATACGTGGAGGGGCATTCCAATCGCCGCATTTTCATGCAGCTCAACCTCTCCGAGCGCACCTTTTATCGCGAGCGCAAGGATGCTATCCACGCGCTGACAGCCGTGTTGGAATCGCTGGAGCAAAGCGAGCTCCAGCCCCAGGAATAGACCGAACATTGACACAACTCCTTAGTTTACAGTAGTATTCAATTGGAGATGTTGATCGAATCAAATCAACCGGGTAGGTCTCTCTCTCGCGCGAACCTATTGCCCAGAAAAGTAAATGATGAAGACATCGTGACCTGGTTGAAGCATACCGGTCATATCAGCGAACCACCTCTCTCAGCGCGTGCTTATGCATCTCGTTGGAAATCGTTATCGAAAAAGGAACAGGAGGCCATCACATCAGAATTAGCCAACCTGTCTGAGGGGCCTCTGGCTAGTGATATCATTATCTCCTCCAAAGATGGGACAGGATGACTATTTTCTGGCCGCTGAACTCACTCGACGCCATCCCCTTAAAGCTTATGATGCTGTTCAGTTGGCCGTGGCCATACGTGAGGCAAACGTGTTGGATTTGATTGGACGCCGGCTGGTCTTTGTGAGCAGTGACAAGACACTGCTTAGTGCTGCACGCGTTGAAGGCTTTTCTACAGAAAATCCTTTCGATTATGTTTCCTAATTTTTGACGACAGAAATCCTTTTCTGGCAGGGGTTAACTGAATAATCGAGCACGCAGAGATCGCGTGGCAAAATGGACGAGATCCGCTCATCTGCTATTTTCGTAGTCGAGAATTGGCAGCGAAATGGCAGGGATTGGCAGGCGCGGGCAGGGGAGTTGGGCGATACTTGGTGCAGGTAGGTATAAACGGTTTTTCTCACAGGTCGGAGTCCGGCGAAAGGTGAAGTTGCGGCTTGACAATGCAGTTTTCCGACGTGAATGGTTCGCACAAGATAAACGATTAAATATCTTTTCGTGTGATTCGCGAGGATTCGCATCAATAAAGCGGCAAAACGCCGGGGTCCGCATATCATGCAAAGGAGCGAACCATGAAAACGAAAATCGACCAACCCATGTTTGACGCCGGACGCGGGTTGCCCAGACTGATGATGGCTATTGGCGTCCTGCTAGCCCTGGCGGCTCTGTTGCTGGCGAGTTTGCAACAGCCGGTCCAGGCCAGAACCCGCGTCGCCCCTCAAATCGGCGTCAACTACGCCCACAATTGGGCGGAAGTGACCGAGGCCGCGGCCAATACGACCGTAACCATCACCATCAGCGGCAAAGGCGAGAAAACCGGAGCAGCGGATGAGAGCGGCTATTTCCTGGCCGGCGAGTGGGAGCCGCCCATCGAAGTGGGTGATATGGTTACGGTGGAGAACGAAAACATCACGCGCACCCTTAAGGTGGGCGAAATCACCGGTCAGGTGGATTACGAGGCGGACAAAGTCACGGGCGTGGTCAATGCCGCGTGGTTGAGCCCGACGCTCGTCTCGGTGGAGTGCCATATCTGGATCGAGCAGCTGCCGCCTCCGGTCACAGTGGATGACGTGAACCCCGCCGGCGGGAGTTTCGAATGCGATTTCAACGGGGTTTGGGACATTGAATTGAATCAAACGGTAGGCATTCAGTATATTACGCAGGATGGCGATCAGGTGATAAACGCCCTGGCGGCGCCCTGGGTGCGCGTGCAATACGGTCATGATTGGGTGGGCGCGGACTACGAAGCCGGCCATACCTTTTGGATTACGGTCACCGACAGCGCGGACAATGTGAAAGCCACGGCCCAGGTCGATACGCAGCCTCGCGGCGGCTGGCAAGGTGATGGCTTTCAGACAGAACCGCAGCACTGGACGCCAGAAAATCCCGACATTCAGGCTGGAGATTGGGTCTATTTCCGCGCCGACGATGGCTACACGAACACGGTGCGGGTGGGCGACATCGGCGGGGTCGTGGATACAGAGACGGACAGCGTCAGCGGCGCCATCCAGGCTCCGTGGTTCGCGGGAGCGCTCGATGTGGAATGCCATCCCTGGGGTGGCTGGCAAGCCGGTTGGGACCAGGCGCCGGTGGTCAACTCCACGGCTGCGGCCGATGGTTCGTCGTCCTACATGTGCCAATGGGACCCCCAGACCGAATGGGATGTGCAGATCAACCAGGACATCGCCGTTTTCTACTACATTCCCAACACGCGTGACCTGGTGGGAAATGTCTTTCGGGCCGAACCGCCGTCAGGGCCTCGCTACGTGGCCGTCACCGGCTCGGATGTGGACAACGATTGTCGCGATCCGCAATCGCCCTGCGCCACGATTCAACACGCCATCGACCAGGCCGCATGGGACGACGAAATCCGCGTGGCAAAAGGAACGTACACCGAAAACCTGACCGTTTCGCTTCCCGTTTCCCTCACCGGTGGTTACGAAGCTGCCACCTGGACGCGCGATCCAGCCCAATACGAAACCATCATCGATGGCTCCAACAGTCGCCCGATTCCCGGTGACTGGGATGGCCGTTTCGTCTATGGCCCCGCCGTAGTGACAGATGGAGGTCAATACCAAATGTGGTATACGGGTTCCGGTATGGGCGGAAGATTCAGCGTGGGCCTGGCCACCAGTTCGGACGGCGTTCAATGGACGAAGGCGGATGAGAATCCTTTGCTGGACGGAACCGAAGCCTCAGTCCTCAAGGAGGGCGGCAACCAATATGTCATGTGGTTTAACCGTGAGGACGGCGCCATCTATCGCGCCACCTCGACCGACGGAGTGGCCTGGACGGTCGATCCGGAAACGCCGGTATTTGAGCCAACCCATCAGGATGGAACATGGGATCGCAATGCTGTGGGCGACCCATCGGTGATCCGAGATGGAAACGGTCAATACTGGATGTACTACGAAGGTGTAAATGTGGGAATGGATGGAGTTCAGGTGCAGATCGGCGTCGTTACGTCGACAAACGGCATCAACTGGACGCGCGTCCTCACAGAGCCCGTGCTTACGCCGGGCGATGCCGGCGCCTGGGATGGGCTTTGGGTGCTGGACCCGGCGGTCATGTTGAAGGACGGCGTGTTCAAGATGTGGTATACAGGCCGCACGAACGATGGCCGTCGCAGCATCGGCTACGCGACCTCGGATGATGGCGTCCATTGGACGAAAGACACCGCCCACAATCCGGTGTTGTCACCCGAAGATGGCCAATGGGATGAAGGCAGCATAGGAAACCACGCGGTGCTCTACGATGGCAAATATAAGATGTGGTACTCGAGCAACGGTCAGATCGGGTACGCGACCTCACCCGATGGCGTCGCCTGGACCAAATCGGAGAACAATCCGGTGCTCACGCCCGGCGACCCAGGACAAGGAGGCGAGCCTGTGGTGCGTTTCGAGCCTGAGAGCGGTGAATCATTGCTGGACGGATTCACCATCACTGGCGGAGACGTCATGCAAGATGGTGGCGGCATTACCATCAGGGGCGCGTCTCCTCACATCCGAGCCTGCATCATTCGCGGCAATCGCGCCCAGGGGCCGGATGAGTGGGGTGGCGGCGGCTTGCTCATCGGTGAGGGCGCGTCGCCGGTTATCGAAGATTCCGTGATTGTCGACAACTCGGTCGGTGGTGGGGCCGGCGCGGTGCGCGTGGGTGACGCATCCTTTACCATGATGAACACGCTGGTGGCCGGTAACTCCGGTCGTCCGGCCATCCATGCCAATAATGCGTCCATGACGCTGATCAACGTCACCCTGGCCGACAACGGACCACATGGCGGGATCCTGCTCAACCAGAGTCACGGGACCATCCTCAACAGCATTCTCTGGGAAGAAGAAGGTGAGGACATCGTGGCAGCCAACGGTGGTGATTTCACCATGACCTATTCGGATGTAGAGGACGGCGCGCCCGCCGGCGAGGGCAACATCTCGGCCGATCCCATGTTTGTGAACCCAACCCAGGGCGACTACCGTCTCCGCGCCGGTTCTCCGGCCATTGATGCAGGGACGAACCAGAGTGCGCCCGATCACGATCTGGACGGTCTCTCCCGTCCTTTCGATGGGAACGGCGATGGCGACGCGATCACCGACATGGGCGCATATGAATTCAGACACCGACTCAACTTCCCTCTCCTGCTCGGTCAATCACCGGGAAGCAGCGCTTTCCAGGGGATGGAGCCTTGAACCGGCCTTCTGGCGGATTTTAGCATGAGCCAACAGCCATGAACACAAATAGGGGAGAACACAAATGGGAAACTTTGAAAAGCCCTATTCGTGTTTCTCCCCATTTGTGTTTTCTCTGGCTGCGCTTTCGTTTTAGGAGGAGATTCTGATGAAACAACGGGTTCTATGGCAAAGGATCGCGGTCATTGCAGCGCTATGCTTTCTGTCGATTGCGCTTGTCGCCGCGGCCGATGGCGCGCCTATGGACGCGAGGTTGGTCGGCGCTTTAGAACCGATGGCCGCGGATTTGGGAACGGCTTTCACCTATCAGGGTCGCCTGTCCAAATCGGGCGCAGCCGTCACCGATGCCTGTGATTTTCGTTTTCGACTTTATGACGACGCGGTCGGGGGCGCGCAAATTGGGCAGCAGGTTGAGGAGACTGAAGTGGAGGTGAAAGATGGACACTTCGCGGTTCGGTTGGACTTTGGCGCCAATGCATTCAACGGCGAGGCGCGCTGGCTGGAAATCGAGGTGAAATGCGGGAGCGAGACGAGTTTCACCCTGCTTTCTCCTCGAACGTCCATCTTGCCCGGTCCTTACGCGCTGGCCTTGCCCGGACTCTGGACCCGGCAGCATGACATCAGCCCCAACCTGATCGGGGGCGTGGCGGCTAATTCCGTCAAAGAAGGCGCATGGGGCGCAACCATTGGCGGCGGCGGCACGCGCTGGCAACCAAATCGCGTCACCGACAACTACGGCGTCATCGCCGGCGGGGAGGGGAATCGCACCGGCAATGACAACGAGATATTCGACGACGCCGAATTTTCGACCATTGGTGGAGGTTTGAAGAATAAGGCCGTGGGCGGTTATTCCACCATAGCCGGTGGCATGGGCAATCGCGCGGAGGGTTTCAATGCGACCATTGCCGGTGGAATTGAGAATCGGGTCACGGGTGAATACAATGCGACCGTGGGAGGGGGATACGGCAACGTGGCCAGCGGCGTGGACGCGACGGTGGCCGGCGGCAACGCGAACGAGGCCGGCGGTTGGGCCACAACCGTGAGCGGGGGCGTCAGCAACACCATCACCGCGGACGTCGCCGTCATTGGCGGCGGGTTGCGCAATGAGATTTTCGGCAGCGTAAGCACCATCGCCGGCGGCGAGGGGCACACCATCAATCATGATTACGGTGCCATCGGCGGCGGACTGAACAATCAGGTGTATGCTCACTTCGGCGTGATTGCAGGTGGTGGTGGATGGAAGTCTGAGCAGGGAAATATCGTCTGGGACCAATACGGCGCGATCGGGGGCGGCCATGACAATAAAGCGGGAGACGACGATCCCGATATCGAAAGCGCCATGGGAGCCACCGTTGGCGGAGGCATGTCCAATCGCGCGTTTGGTCGCACTTCCACGGTGAGCGGCGGCGAGAACAACGAAGCCGGGGATGAAGGCGCCACCGTGTCCGGCGGTCGCAACAACAAGGCCGCCTACAATCTGGCAACCGTTGGCGGAGGCCAGATGAACATAGCCGGAGGCTCGTTTGCAACCGTGGCCGGCGGCTCCGGGAACAAGGCTTCGCACACAGGAGCGACCGTAGGCGGCGGATCGGGCAATGAAGCAAGCGGACTCTACGCCACGGTTCCCGGTGGTCAGAGCAACAAAGCCGCCGGCATGTATAGTTTCGCGGCCGGTTATGCGGCAAGCGCCCAACACGCCGGAACCTTTGTTTGGGCCGACCGTCAGTCATCGCCGTTTAGCTCTACGGCTGAAAACCAGTTCCTTATTCAGGCTTCGGGCGGCGTGGGCATCGGCACCAACGCCCCGCAAGCCGCGCTGGATGTGGCCGGTCGCACGCGCACCGATGTGCTTGAGATCGACGGCGGCCTGGATCTGGCCGAACCGTTCGAGATACGCGACCCCGAATCCATCCAACCGGGCATGGCGCTTTCCATCGATCCCGACCATCCCGGCCAACTTCGTCTGGCGGATCGGGCCTATGATCGGCTCGTGGCCGGATGCGCGAGCGGAGCCAACGGCGTCAACCCCGGCCTTATCATGGCCCAAGAAGGCGTTCTCGAGGGCGATGTTGTTCCGGTGGCGCTGACCGGACGCGTGTATTGCTACGCGGACGCATCCTACGGCCCCATTCATCCCGGCGACCTGCTCACTACGTCTGACACGCCCGGTCATCTCATGGTCGTGCAGGATCATAACCGGGCTCAGGGCGCGATTGTGGGCAAGGCCATGAGCGGGCTGGACGAGGGCAAGGGTTTTGTCCTCGTGCTGGTGAGTTTGCAGTGAGGTGGATCATGGAACGAATCGCCTTTGCCGCCAGGAGACATCGGCTCGCTTTGGCCATAATCACAGGTTTGTCGCTGATTTTCATCGCCTGTGTTTCGGTCAATGCGCAACCGACTCCCGATGATCTACCGCCGTTGCCGCCTTCTTGCGTGTTTCCATCCACGTGCTATGTGGATCAAGCCAATGATGCAGATGAGGCCGATGGCACGGTCGTTCATCCTTTTCGCAAGTTCATCAACGGCATGGCGTTGGCGCGTGAATGGGGCTTGCGGAGAAATTCGGTGGGAGAGGTCATTGTCATGCCCGGTCACTACGCC
>JAADII010000109.1 GCA_013151415.1 Chloroflexota bacterium | reverse complement strand
GGCGGCCCGAGGTGGCCGACCGCGACCTGGGCCTGATGAAGGATGCGGGCTTCAATTGGGTGAAGCAATGGTTCGCATGGCAAGATATCGAGGGAGCGGGGCCAGATCAATTCGATTGGACGGTGGCCGATCGCGTTGTCGATGATGTGCAACGACATGGGCTCAAGCTGTTGGCGCGCGTCTCGCCCAGTGATAAAGAGTTTTGGGCCGGCGCGCCGCCCGAAAACGCGGATGCGTTCGCAGATTTTCTACGAGTCATGGCCCGTCGATACAAAGGACGCATCCACGCTTACCAAATCTGGAACGAACCCAACCTTTCTCGCGAATGGGGCGGCAAGCCTGTCGACCCGGCCGGATATGCGCAATTGTTGCGCAAGGCTTATCAAGCCATCAAATCAGAAGACCCCAACGCCATCGTGGTCACGGCGGGCATGGCGCCCACGACCGCGGATCAGGCTGACGCCATGTACGATGTAAAATTTTATCGCCTGATGTATGAGGCCATGGGTGGCAATAGCGATGGCTATTTCGACATGCTCGGCGTGCATGGAGCGGGGTATGCGGTCTCGCCTGAAACCGATCCCGCCGCGGTCGCCAACGATCCCAAACTTTATAACAACGACCCAAGTCCGCCCGAACGATTACGCGTGTACTCCTTCCGCCATATCGAGGATATCCGTCGCATCATGGAAGAGTACGGCGACGCAGACAAGAAGGTGGTCGTGCTCGAATTCGGTTGGACCTGGGACGACCGGCCAGATAGCCCCTATTACTGGCACGGTGCGGGCGCGGGCATCGACCAGTTTAAACAGGGCGAGTATCTGGTGCGCGCATACCAATGGGCGGCGCAAAACTGGCCTTGGGTCGGCCTCATGTCGTTGATCTACATGCCCGATTCAGAGTGGACGCGCGACACCGAGCAATATTATTGGTCTATCATGGATCCCAGTCCACCCGGTCAAACATTCTGGCGCCCGGCCTACATCATGCTTTGCCTGTACATGAACGAGGTGCAAGGGCAGCCGCGCTGCAAATACGCGCCACCAGAATAAGAGAGCATCCAAACGGCTGTCGTCGAAAAGGCGACAGCCGTTTTTTCAACGTCCCTCCCTATCGTTCGTCATCCTAACTGATAACCATGCTTCCACCCAGTAGCGACATCATCATCATCGGCGGCGGCGTCATGGGCGTAAGCGCGGCCTACCACCTGGCGCGACGCGGGGCCGGTCAGGTTCTCTTGTTGGAAAAAATGCCCTTTTTCGGCCAGGGCGCAACCGGCCGCTGCGCGGGCGGCATCCGCCACCAGTTCTCCACCGAGGTGAATATCCGTCTCTCGAGCATCAGCATTCAGATGCTGGAGCGCTTTCCCGAGGAGATGGAGCAAGACGTGGACTTGAATTTCTGCGGATATCTCTTTTTGCTCAGCTCCGAGGAGCAGATGGCCGATTTCGAGCGCAATGTGCGGCTTCAGCATTCATTGGGCGTGGAGACCGAAATCCTGGATCGAGCCGAGATCGCGCGCCGCGCCCCACTTATTGATCTGGATGCAGAGCCGGTCATCATCGGCGGGACGAATTATCACCGCGATGGCCTGGCCGATCCCAATTCGGTGGTGCAGGGCTATGTGAAGCAAGCCCGGCGATTAGGCGCGACCCTGCTCACCGATGTCACGGTTACATCAATTCGCACAGAAGCAGGCCGCGTGATCGGAGTGGAGACCGACAAGGGCGAGGTGAAGGCCGGGGCCGTGTTGCTGGCGGCTGGGCCCTGGTCTGCGCCCCTGGCCGCGACCGCGGATATCGACCTGCCCGTCGTCCCCCTTCGTCGCCAGATTGTGGTCACCCGGCCTCTGGGCATCCCGCGCGACATGCCTTTCATCATCGACTTCGCGCAAAGCCTTTATTTTCACTATGAGACGGGCGGCATCCTCACCGGCATGTCGAACCCCAACGAGACGCCAGGTGAAAAACTGGATGTGGATCAAGAATGGACTTTGGTGCATTTGGAACACGCTGTCGAACGCATGCCTATTCTGGCGCAGGCGCAGTTGCTTACGCAATGGGCCGGCCTTTACGAAGTCACGCCCGACCATCAACCCATCCTCGGCGCGCTTCCCGTCGAAGGGTTGTACGCCTGCACCGGCTTCAGTGGTCATGGTTTCATGCAAGGGCCGGTGTGCGGTTTGCTCATGGCTGAAGAGATCGTGGACGGCCGCGCCCACACGGTGAACATCGACGAACTGCGCTACGAACGATTCATCAAGCGCAAACTCGCGCCCGAGAAAAACGTGGTCTGATGGACGGAGACTCAGAAGTTCAGAGGACAGAGCTCAGCGGCCAACACACTGTGAACGCTGAACCGGAATTGTGAACCGAATGACCGTCCATCCAAGTTGCGCGCGCGGCTATTTTTCGGTAGACTCCACAGTGAAGAGGCCGTCTGCTTTGTTCGCCATCGCCCCGCCATGAACGCGCTCGACAATCCCCACGATCGTTTCTTCAAACAGGCCTGGTCCCAGCGCGAAGTCCTGGTTGATTTCCTGCAACATTACCTCCCACCCGACATCTCCGCTCAACTCGATCCCGATTTCGTCTTTCCCGTCCAGCGCAGCTTCATCGACGAAACCCTGCGCGAGCATCAATCCGACCTCCTCTGTCGCGTGCGCTGGAATGACGGTCTCGGCTTCGTTTACATCCTCTTCGAGCATAAGAGCTATCCCGACGACGAGGTGGCATTCCAACTCCTGCGCTACATGGTTCGCATCTGGGAGTTCCTCAAGGCCTCACTCAAACCTTATGAAGCCATTGTCCCCGTCGTCATCTATCACGGCAAACGCCCTTGGAGCGCCAGCCCCCGCTTCCACGACATCCTCTTCGGCCTCACTCCCGCGGTCAGCGCCTACATCCCCGACTTCCGCTATCACCTGGTGGACCTCTCGGCCTACAGCGACGAGGAACTCAAGGGCGGCGTCCTGTTGCAAGTCAGCCTGCGCATTCCCAAACATATTTTCGATGACGATCTGGTCGAACATCTGCCCGGCATCTTCGGTCTGCTGCGAGAGTTGGCCCGGCAGGAGACCGGCCTGGCTTTTCTGGAAACGGTCATTCGCTATATCATGGGCGCGGGCGAAAAGCTCGAACCCGAAACCTTGGAGCATGTCGTTATCGAGACCATCCCCGAAGGAGGTGACATCGTGAAAACCGCTGCCGACATCCTCATGGAGCGAGGACGAGAACAAGGCATAAAGCAAGGCATTATCCTTGGCATGGAGGAGGGTTTGCAAAAGGGCTTGAAAGATGGCATCGCCTTGGGCCTGGAACTGCGCTTCGGCGATGCAGGTTTGCGCCTTTTGCCCGAAATCAACCGCATCAACGACGTTGGCCTCTTGCAAGCCATTCGCGAACGCCTGCGCACCGCAGAGACCATCGAGGATGTGCGTCGAATCTATCAGTGACATCTTCCGGAGCCTAACATGACCCAACTACAAACCTATCATCGACCGACCACCATCGAAGAAGCACTGGCGCTTTTGAACCGGCCCGGCGTGAACGCGGTCGCGCTGGCCGGGGGGACGAACCTTGTGGGAAAACTGGCTGAGGGGGTGGATGAAGTGGTGGATTTGCAGGCCGTGGGGCTGAATCGCATCGAACACAAATCCGCTCGCATGATTGTGGGCGCGATGACCCGCCTGCAAACCATCGTCGATGACCCGCGCGCGCCGCAAATCTTGCGCCAAGCAGCCCATCGCGAAGGCCCCAACACGTTTCGCAATATGGGAACCATTGGCGGAGTGGTGGCGCTGGCCGATTGGGAGAGCGAGCTTCTGGCCGCATTGCTGGCGTTGGAGGCCGAAGTGACCCTGCAATCGGTTCAGGAAACGCAGACCATGCTCCTTTCTGATTTCCTGGCCGCAGCGCGCGAAGCATTGAAAGGACGGCTGATTACGAGCATCTCGGTGGCCACCGAGGGGAAAATGGCCGCGGAACGCGTGGCCCGCACCCCGGCCGACAAAGCCATCGTCGCCGCGGTTGCTCGCAGGACGCCCGATGACCGCCTGCTGCTCGCCCTCTCCGGCGTGGACTCAGTTCCCCGCCTGGTTTCACCCGACGACCTGGACGCGCTGACTCCGCCCGCTGATTTCCGCGGGAGCAGTGCGTATCGAAAGACCATGGCGCGGGTGTTGAGTGAGCGGGTGCTGGCAAGGATTGAGAGGTGAAATAGGAGGGGGGTAGAAGCGACGACCAAACAACCAAACGACTAAGCGACCCAACGATCAAGCCACCACCATCCCTATCGTCCGCCCAACTTTGGATTCCGGACGCCATCCACCAAACAGAAAACCACAATGAAAATAAACGTCAATATCAACGGCATCGATCAAACATTGGAATGTGCGGCGGGGGAGACGCTGCTACGCGTGCTTCGCCGCGAAGGTTATTTCAGTGTGCGCTTCGGCAGCGAAACCGGTGAATCGGGCGCGGGGGCCATCCTGATGGATGGCGAGTTGGTCAACGCAGAGGTCATGCTGGCCGCGCAGGCCGATGGCCACCGCATCGAAACCGTGGAGGCGCTATCCCAAGGTCGCAGGCTGCATCCCATACAGGAAGCCTTCATGCGCACGGGCGCGATCCAATCGGGCTACTCGACCCCGGCCATGATTTTGGCGGCCAAGGCGTTGCTCGACAAGAACCCCAACCCAACCGAGGCCGAGGTGAGAGACGCGCTCTCGGGCGTCCTTGACCGAGAGACAGGTTATGTCAAGCCTGTTCAGGCCGTGCTCGAAGCCGCGGCCATCCTGCGCGGGGAGGATCCCACGCCCATCGAACCCAACGTGCTCAAGCCCATCACCCTGCCCGGCCGCGATCTCGACGAGTACGGCGACGCCGCGCCGCCATCCGAACCGGAATTCCCGGTCGGTTCGGACGGGCCCGCAGTGGACACGCGACGTCGCGCGCTGCCCAAGTTTGTGGTTGCGCCCGAAGCGCCCGATCTCAAAGTGGTGGGCAAGCCTCAAATCAAAGTGGATGCGCTGAAACTGGTCAAGGGCAATCCCGCCTTCGTGGACGATTTCGAGATGCGGGGCATGTTGCACGCCAAATTACTCACCAGCCCTCACGCGCACGCCCGCATTCTCGACATCGACGATAGCGAAGCCCTGGCCATGCCCGGCGTCCATGCCGTGCTGCATTACAAGAACACCCCGCGCGTGCCCTACGCATCGGGCGGGCAATCCCATCCCAACCCCCCGCCTTACGATCAGGTCAGCTTCGACAACAAAGTGCGTTATGTGGGCGACCGCGTGGCTGTTGTGGCCGCGGAAACGCCCGAAATCGCGACAGAGGCCATCAAGCGCATTAAAGTCACCTATGAAGTCCTGCCCGCGGTCTTCGATGAAAACGAAGCCCTGAAAGAGGGCGCGCCCGTCATCCACGACGAACCCGATCTCGAAGGTGCGTATGATCCCGCCCGCAATATCGTGCATCATATCGAGGCGCGCGTGGGCGATGTAGAAGAAGGGTTCGAGAAGGCCGATTACGTTTTCGAACACACATATCGCGTGCATCAGGTGCAACAATGCCCCATCGAGCCGCACATCTGTATTGGCTATTGGGACGCAGACGAACGCCTGGTGCTGCGCACCTCGACCCAGGTGCCTTTCCATGTGCGGCGCATGGTCGCGCCTTTGCTGGGCCTTCCCCTCAAACGCATTCGGGTGATCAAGCCTCGCATTGGCGGCGGCTTTGGCGTGAAACAGGAGATGCTCATCGAGGACATCGTGGGGCATTTGGTCATGGTCACGGGCCGACCGGTGAAATTGGAATTGAACCGGGCGGAAGAATTTATGTCAAGCCGCACGCGGCACCCCCAGACTATCACCTTCAAAACCGGCGTCACCAAGGATGGCCGGTTGGTCGCGCAACGGATGCGCGTCATCGGCAACACGGGCGCTTATGGCACGCATGGCCTCACCGTGCAAATCGTCACCGGCCTGCGCGGGCTGAGCACCTACAACTGCCCCAACAAGGAATTCGTGTGCGATGTGGTTTACACCAATATTCCGGTTCCGGGCGCGTATCGAGGCTACGGCGCGCCGCAAGCCCACTTCGCCTTGGAAAGCCATATGGAGGAGATCGCCGAGGCCCTGGGCATGGATGTCGTCGAGTTCAAGCGCAAGAACTGGATCAAGGTGGGCGATCCCATGGACATCGCGCCGCAACTGGGCGAGCGCGACACCGAGGGCGCGGCGCTGCCCATCATCATGACCAGCGGTCTGGCCGAGTGCGTGGCTCAGGGCATGAAGGCCATCGGCTGGGAGCGACGGAATGATCCCAACTGGCGACAACCGCCGGACCGACCGCACATTCGCCGCGGCATCGGCATGGCCGTGTGCATGCACGGCACGGCAATCCCCGGCCTGGACATGGGCGGGGCCAGCATCAAAATCAATGACGACGGGTCTTTCAATCTTCTGGTGGGCGCCACCGACCTGGGCACGGGTTCGGATACGGTGCTGGCGCAGATCGCGGCCGAGGTGCTGGGCGTTCCCCTGGAAGACATCATCATCTACTCCAGCGACACCGACATGACGCCGTTCGACACGGGCGCGTATGCATCGAGCACAACCTACATTTCGGGCATGGCCGTGAAGAAGGCGGCCGAGGAGCTGCGCGAGCAGATCAAGGAGCGAGCCGGGCTGATGTTGGGGCTGGAGGATTGGGCCGGTGTGCGGTTGGAAGACCGCCGCGCGATCGCGCCCGATGGCCGTTCGGTCACCCTGGAAGAGGTGGCGCTGAATTCGCTCCACCATCAGGATCAGCGTCAGCTCATGGCCACGGCTTCGTATGTCTCGCCCGAGTCGCCGCCGCCTTTTGCAGGGCAATTCGTGGAAGTGGAGGTGGATATCGAGACCGGCCAGGTGACCGTGAAGAAGATGGTCATGGCCGTGGATTGCGGCGTGGCCATCAATCCCATCACGGCCAGCGGCCAGGTGGAGGGGGGCATGACTCAGGCGCTGGGCTATGCGCATTGCGAAGAGATGGTCTACGACGAGAACGGTCGCATGGTGAACCCACAGTTTGGGCCATATAAGATTTATCGCGCGGACGAGATGCCCGAGATCGAAGTCTATCTGGTGCAAACGGTGGAGCCGAGCGGGCCGTTTGGGGCCAAGGCCGTGGCCGAGATCCCCAAGGATGGGGTCGCGCCCGCGCTGGCCAACGCGGTGTACAATGCGACCGGCGTGCGCATCCGCGAGATCCCCTTTACGCCCGAGCGCGTGTGGCGCGCGCTGCACTCATGTTGACGCTTTGCCTGCGCTAACCGGAATAGAGGGTGATAGAGTTTGGATTGTCTCAGCGCGGTTCGCAGATGAACCCCTGCTCTACAAAATGCTTATCAAAGCAGAAAACGCGGCCAATGTGCAGATCGCGGGCCACCTCGAAGCTCACGCAGTCCACCAGACTCAACCTACGACGCGCCGCCGCCAACAAGGCGCTAACGCCGAGTCGGTGCTGCTTCTCGTCCACCCAGACCACGTGCAAAGTTGGAACAATATCAACGGCAAACACGCGAACAGCCTCCATGCCCAAGCGATTCTGGACCAGGGCATGGGTTTCCAGGAGCACGTAGTTTGTCGTCACCAGAACGGTGCGTTCCTGCAAAATCCTTTGCCAGTAATCTCGCGCCCGCCTATGATTGTCGTCGTCGGCGTCGAGGACGGCGAGAAACGCGGATGTGTCGATGAATACCCTCATTCAGCATATGCCTCGGCTAGATAACGATCATGGTTTTCGGATAAATCATGCACGCCGGAGTGAAACCGGCCCGCCGCCTGCAAAGCGCGCTGTCGCCGTTCCTCCATGCTGAGGGGCATTTGCTGCTCCAGGATGATATCGATGCCTTGCCGGATCAATTCGGCCACCGATTTCTTTTTCCTGACGGCCAGTTCTTTTAGCTGTTGAGCCTGCACCTCGGTAATTTGAATCTGTGTGCGCACCATTTCGCGACCTCCTAAGACAGAGTTAACCCGATGTGCGACTTTCTGGCGGCCATAGCGAGCCATCTCGCCCTATTTCAGCAAACAAAGGGACGAACAGCAAACAAAGGGACGAACATGGACGAAAAATAGACCAAGATAGACGATAAAGAATGGATGTCGTCTCAATTTCATGGTCTATCTTCGTCCTATCGTCCTTTGGTCTGCTCCTCGAGGGCAAGTTTTCCTGGACTTTGGCAAAAAACCTTTTGGAAAAGTTGCACATTGGGTAGAGCTATGATTACAGATCTGCTTACATGATAACACATTTGAGCTGGAACTCAAACTACCGAATGTCTGTGCGGCCTTTTGCTCCCTCCGAAAACCATCTGGAACTCTATATCTCTTGTAAGGGCAAGATAAAGGTGAACGCGCTGCCCCGGCCCGGCCCCTCACTTTCGGCCCAGATGCGGCCGCCGTGCGCCTCGACCAGTTGTTTGGCGATGGCCAACCCCAATCCCGCGCCGCCGGCCGCGCGACTGCGCGATTTATCGGCGCGATAAAAGCGCTCAAACACATAGGGCAAATCGTCAGATGAAATGCCCTCGCCCGTATCGACCACCGAAATTTGCACCCATTCCCGCGTCCGTCCGTCTTGGTCGGGCGCTTTTGTTTTCTTGCAACGCACCCGCACTTCGCCGCCGGCGGGCGTGTGGCGCAAGGCGTTGGCCAGGATATTGCTGAGCACCTGGGCCAGACGCTGCTCGTCGCCCATCACCGGCGGAACATCGGCGTCGATTTCGGTGGCGAGACGCACGTCTTTCTCATCGGCCTGGGCGCGGAAGCTCTCGCTCACGCGCGCGACCATGTCGGCCGCGTCCACCTGCTCGCGCAGCAAGGATAGCTGGCCCGCTTCGGCCATGGAAAGCACACGCAGATCGTTCACCAGCCGCGCCATCATCAGCACATCTTGATGAAGCGCGGCGATGTTTTCGCGAGAGAGTTCGTAGTATCCGTCGAGCATGGCCTCGAGATTGCCCTGGAGAAGGGTCAGCGGAGTGCGCAGTTCATGCGCGATGTCGCTGATCATATTACGGCGCAATTTTTCCTGGCGGGCCAGGGCCTCGGCCATGCGGTTGAAGGCCGCGGCCAGACGGCCGATCTCATCTTCGCTGCGCACCTCGGCCCGTTGCGAAAGATCGCCCGCGGCCAGGGCTTCGGCCGCGTCGGTCACCTCGCGCACGGGACGGGTGATCTGGAAAAAGAGCAACGAACCCAACACCAGGGCCAGCGCGCCCGTAGTCAGCGCGCCCAACAAGACCGCGCGATTGACCGCGCGCAAGAAATCCTCATCCAGGGGGCTGAGCGTGGGTTCGATCATGGTTCCCACCAACACGGTTCCAACCTGGCGCCCATCCACCAAAATGGGCTGGCCGTTTTCCAGCCGGTCAGGGGAAAGCCGTCGTCCAACCAGATCGCCGGCCGTATCGGCCACGACCACGCCCGCCTCATCCACCAAAACAACCCTATCCAGGCCGCCCCGGTCCCAGCGCATCATCTCCACCATCTCCGCGGTGGTCATGCCGCCCATCATGCCCCGCCGCATCATTTGCTCCATCTCGGCCGCGCTCATGCCGCCCATCATGCCCCCCATCATCATGGGCGTGGCCGATCCCAAAGCCACTTCCACCCCGTCCCAGTCGCGCTCACGCGCGTAGTAATTGGCCAGCACATTGGCCAGCTCCTGGGCCTGCAAGCGGTCGCCGCTATAGACGAAACGCTGAAACTGGCCCACCACGCTCACATTGATGATGAAGATGGTGGCCAACACCCCGATGAGAATCACCAGGACGAAGACGCCCATGAGCTTGAGCCACAAACTCTTGCGCATCATCACGGCTCCGCCAGTTTATAGCCCACCCCGCGCACGGTTACAATGTAGCGAGGTTGGCGGGGATTGTCGCCCAGGGCCTTGCGCAGGTTCTTGATGTGCGCGTCGATGGTGCGTTCGTAGCCTTCATAAGCTTCGCCCTGAATGGCATCCAGCAATTGCATTCGGGTGAAGACGCGGCCCGGCTGCGAAGCAAGCACGGCCAAGAGATCGAACTGAGTCGTGGTCAGGTCCACTGGCTTATCCGCGATAAAGGCCTGACGCCTGGCCAGGTCGATGCGCAGATCACCCACTTCAAGACACTCGTTATCGCTGGCGTGCGGTGCGGACGATTCGCGAGCGGTGCGGCGCAACACGGCCCGCACGCGCGCCACCAATTCGCGTGGACTGAACGGCTTCACCACATAGTCGTCCGCGCCCAACTCCAAACCCACCAGCCGGTCGGTCTCTTCGGCCTTGGCCGTGAGCATGATAATGGGCGTGTTGGAGATGCGGTGCATGGCCCGCGCCACATCGAGACCGTTCATCTTGGGCAGCATGAGGTCGAGCACCACCAGATCGGGGCGCTCGCTGCGAAAAACATGTAGCGCCTCTTCGCCATCGTAGGCGACCACAACTTCGAACCCGGCCCCCTCGAGATAAGTGCGCACCAATCGCACGACGCGGGCTTCGTCATCGACGACAAGGATTTTTCGCGGCATGGTGGATGAACGATGAGACGATGGACGATAGGACAATAAGACGACGGGACGATGGGCTTGGCGGCCCTCTATCGTCCCATCGTCATTTTCATTGGTATCGGCGGGTTGTCACCCGCGGCGCCGGCTTCGAGAATGTCCAGAGCGAAGCTACGGCACAATGAATTCGTTGCCGGCCGCTTTCCAGGCGTTGAAACCGCCGTCAAGCTCCATCACATTGGTATAACCAAGCTGCGCCAGAGTCTTGGCGGCCACGGTGCTCATGCCGCCGCTGCGACAGTATAGCACGATGGGCGCGTCTTTGTCAGGGAGCTTGTCCAGGTTTTGGGCGATTTCGTTGTAAGGGATGGAGAGATCGGTCTGAGGGAGATCGCCTTCATAAGGAATATGGACATTGACCATGGTGAAATCCTTGTTGGGCAACATGGCCGCGAGCTGGTCCACGCTGATGTCGATGTAACCGTCCGCGTTCTTGCTCAGAGCCGGCGCTTCGGCCTGGGAGGACGTTTGAGGCGCGGGTTCCTGTTGCGCGGCGCCACTGCAAGCCGCGACAATCAGGGCCAGGAGAGAAAACGCGACGATGAGAATGATGGGTTTGCGATTCATAGTCTTGGCTTTATGCGTAAAACTTGTGTGATGTGGAGTGATTGTTGAACACAGGGTCAGGACTGGACGGCCTCGAACACGCGCAGGAGGCGGCTTCGCGCTTCCGCGGCGATTTCATCCAACGCGGGATTGTCCACCACACCCAGCATGGCGATGGGATCGACAATGGAGATGACGCTCCCACCATCGGCTTCGTAGACGATGACATTGCAGGGGAGCAGCAGGCCGATTTCCAATTCGGTGTTCAGGGCCTTATGAGCCAACACAGGGTTGCAAGCGCCAAGAATGACGTAACGCCGGAAATCCACGTCCAGCTTCTTCTTGAGCGTGGCCTTGACGTCGATCTCGGTGAGCACGCCAAAGCCTTCTTTTTTCAATTCCTCGGTCACGCGCGCGACCGCTTCATCATAGGGAAGCGATGTGGTGGTTGAAAATTGATACGCGGTTTTTGTGGCTGTCATGATGTTGTGTAACCTCCATGGAGATGAGAAATCGTTCTTTCAATGTGCGCTTGGTATTGCATATGGCGTCATTTATCGTCCTGTCGTCATATCGTCGGGGGGTGATTCCCACTTTGACAACGCAATGCGCCATACAGGCTATGCGCGTTCTTTCGTCTACTATCTTATCCAAACTATATGAAGCCGCTTTGAAGAGCACATAACAAAACGATGAAGAAACCTAGATCCCATAGATCGAACCCCCGGCCGGTATGGCCGCGGCCATGCCCAAATCATGATTGACGCCAAAGCCCCATGAGTCAGCCACAAATAATAGGCGGGCAGGGCGCGGGAGTTAAAGTAACCGGAAGAAGTTTTACGATTGGAGTGATTGCATTTATTGGCGTGAGCGGTCGTTTCACCTTGACAATATGAAAGTAAGTTGTTTCAGCATCTGTACAAGCTTTATAGCGGCCGCTTCCGCGTTCGAACAGATGAATATAAATGAGCAGTTGTTCGCCTTTGGGCGCGATGTGCTTAATAACTACATCGTAACAGCCTGTCAAATGACGTCGCCGAAACGCGCCTATAACAAAATAGTTGGCGAAATCTATACGATTTAGTGACTCGGCAACGGTTGTGTCTTTGTCTACATGGCGATGACCCACCAACTCGTTGATTAGTTCCAATTCTTTTCGCTTAGTGGCAACAATCACTTCGACTTCTTTACCCAGCTTATCCAGATCGAGTTTCCCGTCGTCATATCCAGAATCAACGGCAACTGTCTCGAAATCGAGGCTGCCTGTAGGCGTGCTCGTGGGTGGAATGGTTGGCGTGGGAGTGGAGTGGGTTGGGGTGGGTGAAAGGATGGTCGGCGTGGGCGCGTGCGGCGATGGCGGAGTGATGCAGGCAACCAGGTTGATGAGCAAAAAGGCCACACCGATCACCAGAATGGCAAATGTCAAACGCTTGGCAGGCTTCATCATACACCTTGCTTTCTGGGAATTGAGTCACTCCATATCAACGCGCTATTGTCCTACGCCTTCGTAAATGGCGGCCCTGTTGCCATAGGGGTGAGCGTCAGAATACATCAAATCCCCTGTGCCGACAAGCGCGGGTCGGACAGGGTCTAGGCTGTATGCCACTGCACTGCCGGTGAAACCCTACGGAAAACCGCTCAGGTCTTTGGTGTTGAGAACAACGGCCTCATAAGGTTGCAACGTCATCGGTCCATGCCAATATACGGCCGAACCGTAGGCGTCATAAAAGAGGGTTCGGACCGAAACCGTTTCGTCGGAGATGTTCATCACATTGATGCGAGACCATTGTCCATATGACCAGATTTGCTTGGGGAATATCACAACCGCGCGGGCGTCTTGCGGCCCAAACATCGCGTGGGAGCCTGAACGTTTCACCTGAGGCCACATCGTGTTGATAATGCCGGCAAGGGGTGTATTGGAAATGACCCGAACTGCACCTCGCCACGCATTACAAGTTCCGTTGTTGTCCATCCAATCAAAGTCACTATGTCCGGTGTTCAAGCCAATGGAATTGCCGGGAGGAATGGTTTTGGTTATGGTATTCGACGCCATGCATGCGGGTTCGTTATCTGGTCGAGGAGTGAAAGTCACCGATACATACGCCGTAGCAGAATCCGATGTGTTTTGGAGACGGACCGCAGATTTATGCGTAAAAGCGCCCTGTTGATCTTTGATTCGGAAGATCGAG
>JAADII010000117.1:27196-59275 GCA_013151415.1 Chloroflexota bacterium | reverse complement strand
CCGCCGGCGCAGCCACGAAACCCTGACCGTCGCCATAGTCGAACTTCAGCTCGGCCGTGAACACGTGAGCGTCGCCCACCTGGTTGGTGGCCTGGGGCGGTGTGAGGGTGAGCTTGGCGTCCACGTAGCGCTTCACAGCGTCGTCGCTGTTGCCGCCCATGCCATCGGTTTCGCGATGCACGGCCGCGCCACCGATGGTGAAGTTCACTTCGGCATGAGCCGTGAACTCACCGGTCGAGTCGCTGTTGATTTCGACCGTGCACTGGCCATTAGCGTCTGTGCCGTTGGAAGCGCAATTATCGGTCACGCTGTTCGGCGTCGGGCTAATGGCCGGGTTCACGCCCTGCACCGGAACCCAGCCGCCGCCCACATTCTTCTCCACCTTCACGGTGAAGGTGTGAGCATCGCCAACCTGGTTCGCGTCCGCGTCGGGTGTGATGCGAATGCGCGCATTGGCGCAGATGAACTCCACCGTGTCGGAACGATCGGGAATAACGGTTCCGAACTCGTCCTGCGCGCCGCTCACCAGGGCCGTATTGAAGCCATAGGCGCTGACGCCTGTCACATCAAAGGTGATGGTTGTGGTGAAACTTTCGCCGGGCGGCAAATCCTGACCGTTGGAAAGCGTCAGGTCCAACCAGTTGATGACGCCGCTGCTATTGTTGTAGGAATTTTCGTTGGGTTGCGAACTCTTGGCCGAATAGGTCAGGCAGACATTATCAAACTGATCCTCCAAGGGCAGATACGAGATGGTTGTATTGCCCGTGTTGGTGGTCACCACCTCAAAGCTCACTTGTTCGCCAACAATGAAGGTGGTGCGATTGTTCGGCGTTTTTATCGTCTTATCCACCAAGAGGTCTGGCTGATTGCAATTGATGTTAACGGTCCAACTGCTCTCAACAGAGATGTTATCGAGATAGTAACCATCGGGATGCTTGGGATGACCCACCGCAGTGGCCGTATTGGTCACGTCGCCGCACTGATTGGCGTCGGGCGTGTAGGTGCGAGTAAAGGTGTACACCTCGCCCGGCCACACGACTTCGTTCCAAATTTCGTTATCGCCGGAAGGGTTGATCAAAGGATCATAGACCGAAACGCCGCCATGCAGCACCACATCGCCGCAGTTCTCGACGCGGAAGTTATAGACGATATCATCGCCCTTGTTCACCGAGGCTGGCCCGGTCTTTTCTAGCGAGACGCAGGTGCGGAAGAAGCCGAAATCCACGTCGTCCTTGGCCTCGCCTTGTCCCAAAACCACGGTGGCTGTATGCGTCGTCTCGTCGCCGTCGCTATCCTTGGCGTCGTCGCCGCCGCGGTCTTTGGGGCTGGCGTACCAACCTTCCAACACACCGCCGCTCGCGAAGTTGCTGTCGGCGATCTTCACCGTGTACACGCCGGCCGCGAGATTTTCAAACAGGTAGTACCCATTGGCGTCGGTGGTGTCGGTGTAGATCAACGTGTTCGTGCTATCGTACAACTCGACCACCACATTCTCGATGCCCGGTTCACCGGCATCCTGAATGCCATCCACCAAATGGGTTTGAGAGAAATAGAGATCGTGCCAAACGTAGTCGCCAATGGAGGCGGTGTTCAGATTGACGCCATTGTAGTGGCTGGGATCGGTGTCGGACACCACCACGCCGCTCGTAATGGACTCGCCCGTGACCGTAGCCACATTCGCGTATTGTCCCGCGATAGCCAAGCCACTGCCCGTGCATGTCTTGCTTTCTCCTGGCTGCAACGTGAAGGGCTGGCCGCCGGGGCAAGCGATGCTAACGCCTTGATCGTCGGTCACCTGAACATTGATCAGGGCGATATTGCCGGTGTTGCGCACAAAATAGGTCCAGTTCACCGGGTCACCCACGTTGATGGTGGGGCCGGGCGGATCATCCGCGTCCTCGCCGTTGGTGGACTTCTCCACCACAATGGCTGCGTTCGCGGTCAAACAACCCAGACCTTCGAAATCGCGCAGAGGCTCGGTGAACTGACCGACCAGAGTGGCCACGGCCGTGTTTTTGTCGATGAGATAGAGCGCGTTGGTGGTGGGGCCATTTTTCCCGCTGGAGCCATAAAGATTGCCATCGTTGAAGAAGGCCAAGCCCTCGATATCCTGAATATTGTTGCCGCCACTGTCCTTGATGACGCCGATGTCGGTCACATTGCCTGTGGCTTTATCAATAATCACGAGGTGATTCTCAGAGCTGCCGCCGTCATTTATGGACGCGTACATCTCACCCGTGACGGGATCCACGGCGATGTCGTCCACATCGGGCAAGTTATTGATTTTCTGCACGGGCACATAATCAATGCCAGGGCCAAACGCATTGGGCACATACGCGCCGGTGGCGGGATCGATCTGGAACAACACATCATTGCCCGATCGCCGATGCGCTCCGTACAGGATCCCCGTGGTGGGATCAAAGGTCAGTGAGTCAACATCATAGAATGTAATGCTACCCAGGCTCCCATTCCCTGTGCCAAAGCCGGAGCCAATGGGCGTGAACGCGCCCGTAATCAGATTGAGCGTCCCCAATTGTCCGGCGTCGGCTGCGTACAACGCACCGCCTCCCGGCTCCACGGCGATGGCTTCAATATTATTCACGCCGGTATTGCCCACCGCGCCGCCCACAGCGGCCGTGGCGCCGGTGAGTCGATCCAGGTAAGCCAGCGTGTCAAGTTGGGCGCCATCATTGACCGTTGTCGTGCTGTCGGCCACGCCATAGCACACATCGGGGTTGCGAATCAGGCCCGCGTCCACATCGTTTTTGATTTCGTTGGCGGCCACCGTGAACAGAGCGGTCTTGCCGGTGGTGCGATCGGGATCACTATCCAAAGCGTCATCGCCGCCCTGATCGCGCAATGTGAAGAGGTGGCCCGGCGGCAAGATGAACTTCACGTAGTAATCGCCCGCGGCCACATCGAAACCGTATTGACCGTTGATATCGGTGGTGTCGCTGGCTTGCAACGCGTCGCTGGAGTCATAAAGCTCCACCCGCACGCCCGGCACAGGAGCCTCGCCGGCATCCTGAACGCCGTCTTCGTCCGCGTCATACCACACATAATCGCCAATATGCGCGGCGTTCGCTGGCGGAGGCGATGGAACAGGGGTGGGCGTCACTGGCACATCTTCGTCGCCATCCTTGGAGGGCGAATTATGAGCGCTGGTCACTCCCACAATGATGTCATTGTTGCCGCACGCGCTCACATCGAAGCTCATTTCATAAACCATGGCCCATTCCCATTTCGAGGTTCCGTCATCCAGGAACCCCGAATACGCGGGCGCGGTCTCGCTTCCGCCATTGTTCACATAAGGCGACTTGTACTCCTGTTCCGGTTTATTGCCCGAACCGCGCGCGCCGCCAAGGGTGATGTCCCAACCAGAATTCTGTATGTTCCAGTTCAAATTCCACATGAGCGAACTGGCCGCGGTGAGACCCGGCGGCACGGATGTTGCGTCGCCATCATTGCCGTAAGGGTCCGAGAGCCAATCCGCTTCCAATGGGTCCCCGTCATTATCTGCATCATACAAATAATCTTGCGCCCACGTCCAGGTTTGGGAGCCGCACTGCGCCGAAAGCGCAATGTGATCCGACTTCCACAGGTCTTTAAATGTATGTCGGGCCGCCCAACCCACACTCTGGACGTATGCATCGTCAACCCCTTTCTCGCCAAAGACGTTGTCGTTGACGCTGGGGTCCACCCGCATAAGCAGATAAAGCGTATTTCCCACGCGGTTGTAGTATAGGGTTCCGCGTCCGTTGTCCGCCGAACCCAAGACATAATAATTGCTTTCATCTCCGCTGTAGAGGCCATCCACGGTCGGCGCACTTAGTACAGCCGCCGGAGCCGCCATCTCAGCAGGGATTCGAAATCCGGGCGGTTCGACTGGCGCCGCGTTAGCACCCGTCGCGGCGAACCCAAAGATCGCCATTACAAGAAGTGTAGCCGCGAATAGCCACAGGAAAGTTGCCTTGTTCTTCATAACTTTTTCACACTCCTTTTGAGATAACTCATGCAAAAGCTGAGGCTGATGGTGCACCGACAGTTGTGCGTGTGGCGATTAGTCCGACCAACTAATCTATTCTTTATCTTAGCCCCCCCTCTCTCAGCTTTCAATAATTTTACCTTACAGTTTCCTTTCAGTTAGACAAACCAGCCATTTCGCCCATGTAATCAATTTATACGCGAGCATTTATCTATGACCATAGTCATAAAAGCGGAAGACGAAGCGCCTGGCGCCCAAAATTTATAGATAACCAAGCGCTCGCAAATGTTGCTCCAGGCCATCATCCAGAGCAAGGCCAGAGCGCCCAGACGCCGCGGGGGCGTGTGTTTCCAACCAGGCGTCAAGCGCGGCCGCAAGCTTGGCCGCCCGCTGGGGTTGACGCGCGGCCAAGTTCACGGATTCAGCAGCATCGCGCGCCAGATCATAAAGCTCGATTTCCCCGCGATTGCTGCGGATCAACTTATAACCGTCCATAACAATGGCGTCGAACGTTCGGTCGAATCCACGACTGGCGGGATCGAAGTGGGGATGGCGACGAGCAAAACGGTGTCGATGGGGCGCTGTGTATTGAATGACCTGAAATGAATCCGAGGGGTGCGCGGGGTCAGACCGGCTCGCGGCGGAGTCAAGAAGGGAGCGGCCAGGAAGGGTGATGAGATCAGAGCGGCCGATAAAGTGCAAAATGGTGGGAAAGAGATCGGTGAGTTGGGCCGGAGCATAATCTTGGCTGTCCGGCGCTAAGGCCGGGTGGTGCAAAATGAGAGGGACGCGAGCAAGGGTGTCATAGACGCAATATTGATGATCCATCAGTCCATGCTCGCCAATGTTCTCGCCATGGTCCGCAGTGACAATGACAAGCGTATTTTCCAGCGCGCCCACCTCTTGCAAAAAATCGAGCAGTTCACCCAGCTTGTGGTCAACGTAACGAATCTCAGCATCATATAAACCGCGCAATCCTTGAAAATCTTCAGCGGTCATCTCCACCTCGCCGGCCATATAAGCCCAGGCGTCCTGATTCGCGCGGCGGGCCGCACGCAAGGCCGCGCGATCGAGCACCTGCTCAGCATAGCCGCGGGGAGGACGGTAGGGCAAATGTGCATCGAGATAGAGGGCGAAAAGGAAGAAGGGGCGCTCGCGATCGCGCTCGCGGCGCCACCAACGCTGCACATAACGATTGAGTTTGGCCGCGCCCTTATCGCGGCGTTCGAGCACGCGCTTGCGCAGGGCTTTTTCCCACCACGGGAAGGGGCGAGCGCCCATGCCAGGAAAGATGCGCCACAAAGCATAGAAGTTCTCAAAACCTCGATCCAATCCAAAATGAGGCCCAACCCAGGCATTGGTGGAAAAGGCTGCGGTTTGATATCCCAAACGAGAGAGGGCTTCGGCCAATGTAGGAATATGCCGCGCCAGCCAGCGATGATCGTGGTTGACGCCATGCTGACGAGGATGCAGGCCGGTGAAGAGGCTGGCATGGCTGGGCAGCGTCCACACGGCGGCGCTGCGAGCCTGATGAAAAACGCGACCGCGCTCGGCCAGCGCGTCGAGCCGCGGGGTGACGGCTCGGGCGTTGCCCAAGCAGTGCAACCCATCATAACGCACGCAATCGAGAACGATCAGAAGAATGTTAGGATCGGCGGACATGATTTCTTGGCTGCAAACGAACGAGTCAGCCCAAACGCAATCGATGTTCTCAAACGTCGCCAGGACGCCGCGAGAGGACAATCTCCCAGGCTTCGGTCGCGTCGGCGGGAAGGCGACAAGCCTCAGATGCGCGCTGACCGACAAGCCAAAGAATGCGGCCTGAGCCATCAACCAACAGAGGCCAATGAGCTCGAGCCGCTCGCGGAAGTCGTAGCTCTGTCATGAGAGCCGTGATGGGTTTAGCGCCGCTCATGCCAAAGGGCTGAATGCGATCGCCAGGCCGTCGCGGGCGCACGATGAGCGGACGGGGAATGTCGATAGGAAGCCAAAGGATGTTCGGGTTGGCGCGCTCATGCCAGGGCGGGGCCTGGGCGGGCCAGGAACAACGACGAGTTCGGAGGCTCCAGCCCCGGCCCAGTGAGAGCGAGCCGGGAAGGGGCAATGTGAGGGGAGCCTGGACTTGAGGAAGGTCCATGGTGAACTCAGATGAAGAAATAATATCCAGATATGGATGATTGAGGTAAGCCTCGACGCCTGCAAGAAGTGGATAGGGGCCGCCGCTGGCCTGTTGCGGATGAAGAACGAGGAGATCGAGCAAACGTTCGGTGTGCTCCCAACCGATATTGCGATGGTGAGGTCTTAGCGTGGCGATGGCCCGACGCAAGAGCGCTCTTTGGTCGCCAATGGGTAAGGCGCGAAATGCTGCAAGACGGAAACGAATGCGATGCGGTTCGATTCGCGCCAGCTCATCCCATAAATGATCTCGATGCCGGGAAAGAACTTCGTAATCACCTTGAAGGGCCAGGGCGGTGTGACCTAAAGTTCGGGTGAGGCGAGGATTGATGGCGCGCAAGAGCGGCAATACCTCATGGCGAAGACGGTTGCGAAAAAAGGTGGCGTCGGTATTGGTGGCGTCGATGCGGGGCTCGAGTTGGTTGCGTCGGCAGTAGGCCCAAATGTCGTCGCGCGAGGTCTGGAGCCAGGGACGAACCAAATGAATGCCGTGAAAGTCGGGGCGCTGGTCTGCTGGCAGCGCGGTGAGGCGAAGGCCGGCAAGCGGAGTGTCGGGCGTCATGCCGCGCAATCCGGCCAAACCGCTGCCCCGCAAAAGATGCATGATGACGGTTTCGGCCTGATCATCCGCATTGTGCCCAACTGCGACATAGCGAGCGCCTAAGCGTTTGGCGACGCGGCCCAGAAACGCATAACGCGCCTGTCGCGCGGCCTCTTCCAGCGAAACGCCGGGTTGAGCCGCGATGCCGCGAACATCGGCGCGTTCGATGGTGCAACCCAAACCCCACTCCGCCGCCATATTGGCCACAAAACGAGCTTCGTCATCCGCCTCGTCGCGCAGCCCATGATGGAGATAGGCTGCATGCAAACGCCAATGATGCTCGCTGGACAACGCGTTGAGCGCATGCAGCAAGGCGAGTGAATCGGGGCCGCCACTCACGCCCACCACCACCCGCGCGCGATCGGGCAAGAGACGATGACGTCGAATAAAACGCCGCAAATCAGTGAGAATGCTCATAACAAAATAAGACCGCTGGTCCGTGGATTCATTTTACAGAATAGCGGCCATTCAGGGAAGAAGACGCGCAAAAGGAGAGGTCGCCGACATGTCGGCGACCTCTCTTGACGGTTAGGACGATTTCACCTCATCCCATAGGCGTTGATAGAGCGATTCGGCCTCGCCAGCCGGCTCGATGTATTGCAACTTCTCCAACACCTCGGGCGGCGGATAGACGGCCGGGTCGCTCAAGAACTCTTCATCCAGAAATTCCTCGGCCGCGGCGTTGGGGCTGGCGTACCAGTTGTATTCGGATAACTGCGCGCCCACTTCGGCCTCGAGCAAGTAGTTGATAAACATCTCACCCGCGAGCTTTTCCTCGGGCGTGGCCGACGAGGGCACGCAGATGTTGTCCACCCAAACCACGCCGCCTTCTTGGGGCACGACATAGGCCACGTTCTCGTTGTCCTCTTGCGCGACCAGGAAATCGCCGTTCCAACCGTGGGCCAGCAGGTTTTCGCCCGAAGCCACCAGGTCTTCAAAGGTGTCGCTGTCATATCCGGCCAAACCAGGCTTGGCCTTGATGAGCAAATCTTTGGCCTCCTGAAGCTGGGCTTCGTCGGTGGTGTTGATGTCGTAACCCAGGTAAACCAGGGCGGCGGCGAAGCTCTCGCGCGCATCGTCGAGCATGGTCATGCGGCCATACCAGGGGTCATCGGGCTTTGCCTCGAAAATAACCGCCCAACTGGCGGGTTCATCCACCTGGCTGGATTCATAGCCAATGCCTGTGGTGCCCCACTGATAAGGAACGCAATAGACATTGCCCGGATCATAAGGCACGCTCTTGAATTCCTCCTTGAGATTCTTCAAGTTGGGAATGTTGTCGTGGTCGAGCTTGGCCAGCAACCCCTCTTCCATCATAATGGAAACCGTATAATCGGATGGCACAATCAGCGCGTAGCCGGTCGCGCCCCCTTGCAATTTGGCCAGAAGCTCCTCATTGCTGGAGAAGTTGTCCTCAAGCACTTTGATGCCTGTGGCCTCCTCGAATTGGGTGTAGATTTCGGGATCGATGTATTCGGACCAGTTAAAGAGCACGATTTCCTTGGCCGGCTCCACTTTGGCTGGCTCGGCCGGCGCTTCCGTGGGTTCGGGCTGGGCCGGAACCTGGGTGGGCTCGGGCTTGGCGGGCGGTTGGGTTGGCTCGGGCTGAGGGGTGGCGCCGCATGCAGCCAATATCAGTGCGCTAAGCGCCAAAACCAACAAAAGCAGCATAGATTTTCGGTTCGACATGGTGAATTCTCCTTGGTGAAGGCTAATGAACGGCTGAACAAACGAAAGATGGTTTCCTGATGGAGATGGGTGACGGAACGCAATAGTAGGAAGAGGGTCAAAATCCGAACTGAATCGGTTCATCGTCTCCGCCGCGACGGCGCATGATAATCGAGAGAAAAACCAACGAAAGCGAAACCACCAACATCAAGGTGGAGACCGCATTGATCTTGGGGGTCACGCCTTTTTTGATCATGCCAAACACGCGCACAGGCAAGGTGTTGAAACCCGCGCCGCTGGTGAAGAAGGTGATGACGAAATCGTCCAACGACAACGTGAAAGCCAGCAGCGCGCCGCCAATGATGCCGGGCATGAGCATGGGAAGAGTGATGCGTCGAAATGTGCGCCAGGAGTTGGCGTATAAATCTTGCGCGGCTTCTTCGAGGGTGCGGTCCATTTGCGCCAATCGCGCCCGCACCACAATGGCCACAAAAGAGATATTGAAGGCCACGTGCGCGATGATCACCGAATAAGGCACAGCCAGCTTCACGCCAAAGAATTGCACCTTCCAGGGCTGAAACCCGATGCCGCTGAGATTGAAAAAGATCAGCAGCATGATGGCCATGGCGATGTCGGGAATGATCACCGGCAGATAAAGCATGGAATCGACCGCGGTCTTGCCGCGAAAACTATAGCGCTCGAGACCCAGCGCAATGAGCGTGCCCAACACCGTGGCGATGATGGTGGAGACCACGGCCAGGAAGAAACTGTTCCACAGAGAAAGGATGATTTGCCGGTCGTCGAACATGGCGTAATACCAATCGACCGTGAACCCCTGCCATTGGCTTGTGGAACGCGAGTCGTTGAACGAAAACACGACCAGGATGACAATGGGCAAATAAAGGAAGAGATAGGCGAGAACGCCGTAGCCGGAAAGGATCCAGCCACCAAGGCTGGCCCGCCACCGCGCCAGGCGATCGTGGCTCCGATTGGCGTCGTTCATGGCTGCACTCCTTCTCGCAAGGCCCAACGGAAATAGATCAAGGTGGCCAGAAGCATGACGATCATCATCAGCATGGAGAGCGCGGAGCCAAACGGCCAATCATGCGCGGCCAAAAACTGGTTGCTGATGATGTTGCCGATCATAAGTGATTTGCCGCCGCCCAAAATGGCGGGGGTCACGAATGCGCCCAACGAGGGGATGAACACGAGCATGGACCCGGCCACCACGCCGGGCAAAGAAAGCGGCCAGATCACCCGCCGAAACACCTGCGCGCCCGAGGCATACAAATCCTGAGCGGCCTCGATTAGGCTCTTGTCCAGCCGCTCTAGAGCCGCATAAATGGGCAAGACCATCACCGGCAGCCAACCATAGACCAACCCCAACACGATGGCGAAGTCGTTGCCAAACAAAGGCAACGGTTTTTCGATGATTCCCAGCGAAGTGAGCGAAACATTGATCAGGCCGGTGTGGGTGCGCAGCAGGGTCAGCCAGGCGTAGGTGCGGATGAGGAAATTCGTCCAGAAGGGAATCATCAGGGCCAACACATAGAGATTGCGCTGATGCGCCGGTCGCGTGGTGATGAAATAAGCCAGCGGATAACCCAGAAGCAAGGAAATCAGCGTGGTGAGAATGGCGATATAGACCGAGCGCAAAAAGGTGCTGAAGTAGAGCGGATCGAAAGTGCGCGCCAGGTTTTCCAGGGTGAATTGCCATATGACGCCGCCGTATGTTCCCCGCTCTAGAAAACTGTATACGAATACGATCAGCAGCGGGATCATGAAAAAAATGATCAAAAACACCGCGGCCGGCAACACCAGCAGCCATCCTCGTAAAGCGGGATTGCGACGAAGCACTTGTTCCATGATGCTAAACCCTCAACACACGGGCGTGAGCCGCGTCCCATTCCACAATGGTCCTCTCGCCCACGGTCCACGGCTCTTCCTCGGTATGAATATTTTGCAATCGGGCCACCAAAACCGAGCCGTCGGCCAGGCGCACCGTGTGCCGCGTATCGGTGCCCACGTAGACCATTTGCTGGATGCGGCCCTCGACGCGCGCGGTGGTCGGGCCCGCCTCTCCCAGCTCGCGCTCCTCGTACAGATTGATCTTCTCTGGCCGGATCGACAGCAACGCCTGATCGCCCTCCGACAATCCTTGTTCGGCCCACGCGGCCGGCACGCGCACGCGGCCCGCTATCTCCACCACCACAGGCGGCCCCAACTGCACAACGCGAGCGGGGATGAAATTGGTCTCGCCGATGAAATCGGCCACGAAACGGTCGGCCGGTCGCTCGTAGATGTTTTCCGGCTCGTCCACCTGGTGCACCACCCCTTCATCCATGACCGCGATGCGGTCCGACATGGTCAGGGCTTCCTCCTGATCGTGAGTCACATAAATGAAGGTGATGCCCACTTCCTCTTGCAAGGCCTTGAGCTCCATTTGCATGGCCTTGCGCAACTTCAGGTCCAGCGCACCCAAAGGTTCGTCGAGCAGCAGCACCTTGGGCCGATTGACCAGCGCGCGAGCCAGGGCCACGCGTTGCTGTTGGCCGCCCGAAAGCTGTTTGGGACGGCGCTTCTCCATGCCCGATAGCTTCACCATCTCTAACGCCTCGCCCACGCGGCGGCGTATCTCGGCCTTGTCCACGCCCTGCATCTCCAGGCCAAAGCCCACATTTTGCTCCACGGTCATGTGTGGGAAGAGGGCGTAATGCTGAAACACGGTGTTTACAGGCCGCTTGTTGGGCGGCATATAGCCCAGCGGCTCGCCATCAATATAAATTTCGCCCGATGTGGGCATCTCGAAGCCCGCAATCATGCGCAAGGTTGTGGTTTTGCCACAACCGCTGGGCCCGAGCAACGAGAAAAACTCCCCTTGCCGAATTTGCAACGAGACGTTGTTCACCGCCGTCACGTCGCCAAAACGCTTGACCACGTTTCGCAGCTCGACGGCAAAAGCATTGGCCATACTTCCTCCATATCGATTACTGAAAATAGCATCCGAACGTCCGTCGTCCCAAGCCAGATAAAACGAGCGCGGAACGACTGAGCGACAAATGATTGTCTGGTTGGCTCAATTCAGATGGCATTCTAGCGTGTGGTTCAGATGGTCGCTGGGATAGCCGGTTCGGCGCCGTAGGCCATTTTATATGTGCCAAGGATCATGTATGTGGTGGTGCGAACCACGCCCGGCACGCGGCGCAACTGCTGGTTGAGAAAACCGGCCAGGTGTTCGCGATCGCGACACATGACCTCGACCATCAGATCATACTCGCCGGACACCATGATCAAATAGCTGACTTCAGGAAAAGCCGCGATGCGCGCGGCCACACTTTCGAGGTCTGCGCTCTGCACCGAAACGCCGATCATGGCGGGCGCATCGTACCCCAGTTTCTGGGGATCGATCAACCCCACAATTTGCAACACCCGGTCTTCCAGCAAGCGCGCCACGCGATTCCGCACCGTCCCTTCGGACACATGCAATGCCTGTGCAATCTCGGTGTAAGGGCGGCGGCCATCTTCCCGCAACATGGCGACGATGGCATGATCGAGGTCATCCATAATCATCTCTCAGACGGGACGAATCATGAAATCGTAACAGGCGCTCAGTTTACTACGAGATTCGCAATTGAGCAAAATTTGTCCTACTGTTTTCGCAAGAGCAGAGGCAAGAGACGACGCTCGACGCGTATTGAGAAGCTAAACGCCCAACTGGTTTCTCCGCACAATTTCAGATAACGCCTGTTGTGTGGCGGGTTGATGCCCAGGCAATGGCAAAATACGCTCGTGCAAGGCGTCGATGATCCAGGTTTTCTGCGGGAAAAAATAGGTCTCCAACTCTGCCGGAGGAGTGATCCAATTGCGAGAACCCACCACCACCGGAGGCCCGTCCAGATAATCGAACGCGAGTTGAGCCAGATTTGAGGCCACTGTGTGCATAAAGGAGCCGCGCTCGACCGCGTCGGAGATGAGCAGCACCCGCCCTGTTTTCTTTACCGAGGCAAGCAATGGCTCGTAATTTAAGGGATTGATAAAGCGCAGATCGATGACCTCGGCCGAAACCCCATATTTGCTCTCCAGATCTTTGGCCGCGTCCAACGCCCGGTAAAGACTGGCGCCCAAAGTGAGCATGGTGACATCGCTCCCCACGCGACGCGTGACCGGCTCGCCCAAAGGAACCTCATAATAATCCACAGGCACGCCCCCCTCGACCAACACCTCGGGTTCGGGATAAAGCCGTTGGCTTTCAAAAAAGACCACCGGATCGGTCCCGCGTAATGCCAGGTTCAACATGCCTTTGGCGTCGTAGGGCGTAGCCGGAAACATGATCTTTAGCCCAGGAATATGGGCGACGATGGAACTCCAATCTTGCGAATGCTGCGCGCCGTATTTCGAGCCCACCGACACCCGCAACACCAAAGGCATCTTCAAAATGCCGGCCGACATCGACTGCCATTTGGCCATCTGATTGAATATCTCATCGCCGGCGCGCCCCATGAAATCGGTATACATAAGCTCGGCCACCACGCGGCCGCCCGAAATCGCATATCCCACGGCCGCGCCCACAATCGCGCCTTCGGAAATGGGCGTGTTGAATAGTCGATGATAAGGCAAAGCTTCGGTCAGGCCGCGATAAACGCCAAACGCGCCGCCCCAATCGCGATTTTCTTCACCCCAGGCCACCATGGTGGGATCGTGATAGAAACGATAGATCATGGCTTCGAAAAGCGCTTCGGCATAGGTCACAGCCCGCATGTTGGACAGCTTGTTTCCCTGCTCATCCAGGCCAAAGCGCGCTTTGCGCGATGTAAGCCTGAAACGCGTTTTCTCCAGCGGCAACAGCACTTCCGGCTCCTCATCCGCCAGCCGGTCCGCATATTCGTCTGAAAACATCATTTCTTCGAGCGCGGGGCCGTTCAGATCGAGGCGAGGTGAAATCTCATCCGACACCGCCGCCCGATAGACCTCCAGCACACGCGCCTTGATTTGCGCATGAATGGTTTCCAGCTCGTTGGCGGTCGCGTGGCCATGCTCCTGCAAATAACGTCCAAACGCGACCAACGAATCCTGTTCTCGCCAGGCCTCCAGCTCCTCTTTTGTGCGATAGGCCATGGCGTCTGAGGGGGAATGACCGGAAAAACGGTAGGTGACCGTGTCCAATAAAACCGGCCCCTGGCCCGCGAGCAAGATTTCCTTTTTGCGGGCGATGGCGTCGGCCACGGCCAAAGGATTATAGCCATCGATGCGTTCGGCGTGCATGGCGTCGGGATTGACGCCCAAAGCCACCCGAGCCAACATGCCGAACCCCATGGTCTCGCCTTGAGGCTGGCCGCCCATGCCGTAAAAATTGTTCATGAAGTTGAAAAGCATGGGAGGCGCGCCTCCGAGCTCAGAAGGCCAAAGAGTGCGGTATTGGTCCATGGCCGCCATCATCATGGCCTCCCACACCGGCCCGCAGCCCATAGACGCATCGCCAATGTTGGCGATGACTATGCCGGGTTTGCGGCGAATGCGCTTGAACAGGGCCGCGCCGGTGGCGATGTCGGCCGAACCGCCCACGATGGCGTTATTGGGCATCACGCCAAAAGGCGGGAAAAATGCGTGCATCGAACCGCCCATTCCCCTGTTGAAACCGGTCTCGCGCCCAAAAATCTCCGCCAAAGCCCCATATAACGTGAAATCGATGGCCAACGCTTTCACCTCTCGCGCCTGGCTAAAGCGCTCGACGGCCCTCAGAATCAAACCATCCAAATAGGTCTCCATGATGTTCATGAGCTCGTCATCATCCAACTGAGAAATGGCCGAGAGGCTTTTGGCCAGAATCTCGCCATGACTGCGATGCGAGCCAAAGATGAAGTCATCGGGCGTGAGATAATAGGCCTGCCCCACCGCAGCCGCCTCTTGGCCAATGGAGAGATGCGCCGGCCCACGATGATTGTACGCGATCCCCTCATATTCGCCGCGTTTCTTCACGCTATCCAGCATGAGCTCGAATTCACGAATTGTGGCCATGTCTTGATACATTTTCACCAAACCATGACGTCCAAAACGCTCGGCTTCGGCCTTAGGATCGGATGCGTAAGCGTTCACCGGAATTTCCGGTCCCCGAATGGCTCCCGGCTTACGCGCTTCGTTCGGATCAATGAAAATACTTTTCGGCATAATGAAGGGGCTCCTATGAAAAATCGACGCACTCGCAAGTGCGAACGAGAAGATCGCTTTCGAATGCTTTCATTATAACCACAATCGAAATAAATGTCAATGTATTTGAAATTATTCTTGACGCATTCACAATCATATGCTATGATAATCGCAAGAAATCAAAACCCCCTTCTCATTCCTTGCTACACCTTCGCCAACGGTCATGCTTTTCTCACATCTTCGCTCGAAAACCAGCCACACCATGTATCCCCAAGAGCGCCGGCAGGCTATTCTCCGGCTATTGGAGAAACAGGGGCGGGTCATGGTGACGGAACTGAGCAAAGCGTTCAGCGTATCCGAAGTGACGGTGCGGGGTGATTTACAAGCGTTGGCCGAGCAAGGCAAACTTATCCGAACACATGGCGGAGCGGTGCCTATCGGCGCGTCGGAGGACAACCTGAAACTGGAGCGACGCAAACGCCAGCATCCAGTGGAAAAAAGCCTTATTGGCGTCGCGGCTGCGGCCATGGTGGAAAAGGGGGACGCCATCTATCTCGATGGCAGCAGCACAGCCCTGGCCATTGCCCGAAACCTCAAACAACATGAGTTGGTGACTGTGCTAACCAATAGCGTGGCCGTGGCGCAAGAGCTCATGGGCGCGCCAGGCGTTCGCGTGGTGCTTTCGGGCGGCGCTTTACAACCAGAAACAGCCTCGCTCATCGATGTGGACGGTCTTTCCTACTTCGATAAGTTCAACATCCAAACAGGCTTTTTTGGCGCGCATGGCCTGGCCATCCCCGAAGGGCTGACCGATATCAGCGCGGATGTGGCGGCCGTCAAGCGCGAGCTCGTTGGCCGTTGCCGACAGGTTGTCGCCATCATCGACGCCAGTAAATGGGGGCGCGTCGGCCTTGCCACCTTCGCCGACATCACCGATATCGACCTCGTTCTCACCGACAAAGACGCGCCCCTCGAGCTTGTGCGCCAGGTGCAGCGGATGGGCGTTGAGGTGAAGCTAACGCCAGGGCGTTAGCCCTCGCCAGGAGAGTGTGTTATGCCCGAACCCGTGCTTATTCCCAAATTAGGCAACACGGTCGAAGATGTGACCATTGTTGAATGGTTGGTCAACGACGGCGACGAAGTGACGAAAGGCCAGGAAATATTGGAGATCGAAACGGATAAAGCGACATTCGCGGTGGAGGCTCCCGCGGATGGTTTCATTCATTTAGGGCCATTTGATAGTGGTGATGTCACGCCCGTATTCACCAGAGTGGCCATCATTGGGAAAAAAGACGAAGCATTTCCGGAAAATGGGCCAACAGCCGCAACTCATGGCGAGGAACGCGCTCAAAAACCGAGCCCATCTGACCAAGTCTCCCAGATGGAGCGGTCATCGGGCTGGCGAGCCATCTCGCCACGCGCGCGCCGGTTGGCTGCACAAAAAGGGGTGAATGTGGCGCAACTCACGGCCAGCGGGCCTGGCGGTCGCATCATCGAGCGAGACGTGTTGGCTTATCTGGAGCGACGACAAGGCATTACGCCTGTCGCTCGCAAGATGGCCGAAGACGCAGATCTGGATATAAGCGCATTGGCGGGCACGGGCATTGGCGGTCGCATCACCAAAAAGGATGTGGCGCGCGCGCTGGCCGCGCAAGCCGAGCGCGCCCCAGGCCGCGAATCGCGTTCGACGATCCGGCAAGCAGCCGCTGAGGTCGAAGCGCTCGAGCGCAAGCCATTGACAGGCGTGCGGAAGATCATTGCCGAGCGCATGGCCAAAAGCGTGCATACAACCGCTCGCGTCACCCTGGTGATGGAAGTGGACGCAACCGAGTTGGTGATGATGCGCAAACGGCTCAAAGCCCGGGTGTCGGAAAAATGGGGTTTTTCACCCGGTTATCATGATTTGCTGGCCTTTATCGCGGCGCGCGCGCTGCGTGAATTCCCTTACATGAATGCCCGACTCACGAATGACGCCATCGAATATCTGGCGCATATCAATTTGGGCGTCGCCGTGGACACCGAACGAGGTCTTGTTGTCCCCAACATCAAAGATGCAGATCAGAAGAGCCTTCGCGAGCTAGGGATGGAATTTCGGGAGTTGGTGCAGCAAGCCCGGTCGGGCCGCATCTCGCCCGATAGCCTCAGAGGCGGCACATTCACCATCACAAGTTTGGGTTCGTTTGATGTGGACGCCTTCACCCCCGTGATCAACTTGCCCGAAGCAGCCATTCTGGGCGTTGGTCGCATTGCCGCCAAACCTGTGGTCAGAAATGGCGAGATCGTCGCACGCGACATGTTGACGCTGAGCCTCGTATTCGATCATCGCCTGGTTGACGGCGCGCCAGCAGCGCGTTTCTTACGCGCACTCAAAGAATATATCGAGGAGCCTTATTTGCTGTTGGGCCTGGCTTGATTGCCGACAATGTCGAAAGATCACCCTTTCAGACCCGCATAACTGATGCCCTCGATGTAATATCGGCTGAAGAAGGCGAAAAGGATAAGGATGGGAATGGCGTTGAACATGGCCGCGACCAGGGTCAGGTTCCATTGCGCCTTGTATTGTTGTTGGAATACGGTCAGCGCCACATTGAGCACCCACATGCGGGGCGTGTTCAGGTAGAGCAGGGGCGGAAGGAACGCGTTCCACATGGCCTGGAACTGCAAGATGAACACCGTCAGCAGCGCGGGCCGCGACAGGGGCAAAATGACATCTTTATAAATGCGAAAACGGGACGCGCCATCCACAAACGCGGCCTCCTCCAGCTCCATAGGAATGCCCTTGAGAAACTGCGTCAGCAAAAAGATGCTCCCCGCGGACACCGCGCCCGGAACCAGCAACGACCAGTAGGTGTTGACGAAGCGGATCTTGGTCATGACCACATAGGCCGGAATGAGCGTCACCGCGCCGGGGATCATCATGCTGGCCAGCATGAACGCGAACACCGCGTCGCGGCCGGGAAATCGCAGCCGAGCGAACGCGTACGCGGACATGGAACAGAACACCACCTGCGCGACCGCGGAACCCAAAGACACCACGGCCGTGTTGAACAACCAGCGCGGGAAAGTCGCGCCCTCGCCCAGATCGGTTTGCCAGGTCTTCACCCAGTTTTCCCACAACCATTCCTTGGGCAAGAAGGTGGGCGGCCAAGCGATGATCTCCGCGTCGGTCTTGAAGGTGCCCAAAAAGGCCAGGATAAAGGGCGTCAGCGCGACCAGGCCCAGGGTCACCAGCAAAAAGTATTTGAGGAAAGTCAGCGCATATCGACCCCACTGCGGCTCTTCGCCCTTTGGGGTCTTCACGGCCACTTTCGCGGTCGTCGCAGTCGTTGCGGTCATAGGAACTTCTCCTTGGAGATAACAACCGAATGTACAACTTTTCCAAAAGTTTCTTGCCAAAGTCTAGGAAACGCGCCCTCGACGAGCCAGACCAAAGGACGATAGGACGAAAATAGACCATGAAATTGAGGCGACAACATCCTTTATCGTCTATCTCGGTCTATTTTTCGTCAATGTTCGTCCCTCCTCAACCTCAACCTCAACCTCAACCTCTCAATACATCTCCGTCTCGCGCTCGATGTAGCGGCGTTGCAGGAAGGTGAACACGAAAATGATGACAAAGAGAATAAAGGCCAGGGCCGAGGCGTAGCCCATCTGAATGGGGCCTTGCGTGCCCAGGGCCTCGGTGTAAACGATGTAAACCGGCGTGAGCGTGGTGCCCAACGGCCCGCCGCTGGTCAGAATCTTCACCTGATCGAAAATCTGCAATGTGCCGATGGTTCCCAGCACAACCACCAGCAAGATAATGGGCCGCAACATGGGAATGGTGACATGGCGCAACTTGTGCCAATCGTTAGCGCCGTCGATGTCTGCGGCCTCATAAAGGCTCTGGGGGATGTCCTGCAATCCGGCCAGGAACATGATCATGAAGGTGGGAATGGTGGTGAAGATGTTCTGAAACATGATGGCCATCCAGGTGACGCTGGGGCCGCGCAGATACCAGTATTTGGAGGGGATGTCGCCGCCGAACGCGCGGGCGATGAGCTGAAACAGCCCGCGCGGGTCGTTGAGCCAGTTGACGGCCTTCCACTCGGCCCCGAACCACGACCACACCTGGTCGAAAAACCAGTTCAGATAACCCGTCTTCAGATAAAGCCACCAAAATATCAAAGAAATCACCACCGACGAGGTCACGCTGGGCGTGTAGAACACGGTGCGGAAGAAATTGCGCCCTCGAATCTTCTGGTTGAGAAACACGGCCAGCAGCAGGGCGAACGTGGTCTGAATCACGGTCACCAACAGCGAATACCAGAACACGTTGACCAGCGAACGCAAGAAATCCTTGGACTTGAACGCTTTTTCAAAGTTCTTCAGCCCCACAAACACCGGGTCGGTGAAGATGTCGTAACGGTGAAAGGCGATGTAAAAGGCGAAGATCAACACGCCGATGGTGAAAATCAGGGTGACGAAAAGGTAGGGCGCGAGGAAGATATAGGCGGCGATGAAATCCTGGCGCTTATGCCGCACGCCCCATACGCGATAGGTCATGGTTGCAAAGGCGGCGCCCAGGAGAACGCCCAGCCCCATGCCCGAATAGATGAAGGCCGGCGCGGTGGCCATGGCTTCGCGCATATAGCGGCTGAAGTCGGTGATGGGCGCGCCTTTGGTGGGCGCGGAAAGAATGGTCGCCCATGTCATCACGAAAAAGACGATGACAAAGGCGACAATGGCCGCCAACAGAGGATGACCTTCGCGAGGTTTCACATAGGTTTGGCTCGTGGTTGCGGTCATGGCACGCTCCAGGTTGGATACTGGGTATTGGGTACTGGGTATTGGGTATTGGATATTGGATATTGAGCATTTCCCCCATATTCACGAACACCCAATGGCATGCAAGCAGACGAAGATAGACCATAAGACGAAAATGGACGAAGTAGCACTTGGTCTATATTGGTCTACATTGGTCTACATTGGTCTACTTTCGTCCACATTAGCCTACTTTCGTCTATTTTGGTCAACGTCGGCAAAAGATGTTGCTCAAATTTCAAACAAGTAATCACTCAATACCAAATATCCAATACCCAATATCGAATATCCATATCGAATATCCTCCGGGAGACCAAGGGATGGCCCCCCGGAGGATCACGAGGAGAAGAGAAGGTTTATTCGCCCGAAAGCGCGGCCTGCGCCTCTTCCTGGGCCTGAGCAAAGCTTTCGTCGATGGTCTGATCGCCCAGATAGATGCGCTCCAGCGCCTTGGAGACGGCATCGTTGACCTTGCCCGTGTTCGGGCCCCAATAAGCCACGCGCGTCAGCGGGAACGCGCCGCCCGCGGCGATGGCGCGGTCGTTGGGGTCTTGCACCAGGTCGAGCTGGTCGGGATGCGTGCTGTACGCGAAGCCGGTCTTCACGATCTCGGCCTGGTTGTAGCGGCTGGTCACGAACAGAGTGAACGCGGCCGCGGCCTTGGGATACTTGGTGTTGGCGTTGACGCCGATGGCGTTGGTGAAGATCACGTCGGCCTTGCCCTTGGGGCCGGAGGGCAGCTCCACGGCCTTCCATTCCACATCAGGATAGTTCTGGCGCATGAAGTTGACCATCCAGCCGCCCTCGTAGGTCATGCCCACCAGCTCTTTGCCGATGGCTTCGCCGCACCAGCCCGCGCCGACATCGGACGAGGTGACCAGCGCGCCCGACTCCTTCATGCTGAGGATGAAAGCGGCGGCTTCCTTCACCTCGGGCGTGTCCAGCAGCGCGGTGGTGTAATCGTCGCTGGCGTACGCGCCGCCGTTGCCAAAGACAAAGGGAGCGAAGCGGGCCCAGTCCGCATTCTGGCAGAAGCCGGCGTAGGTTCCCTCCGCGGCGATGGCTTCGGCCGCGGCTTTCAGGTCATCCCAGGTCCAGTCCGCGGTCGGCTCGTCGATGCCGGCCTTCGCGAACGCGTCGGGCAAATAGACCAGACCCAGCGTGCCCCAGTCCTTGGGCAGACCGTAGGTCTTGCCGTCCAGGGTGAAGATGGTCAGCAGCGCGGGGATGAAGTCATCGCGCGAGACGCCGGCCTCGGCCATGTAATCGTCCAGGGCCAACAACTGGCCGCTCGGCCCGAATGCGGTCATGAGCTGATCGTCCACATAGAACACATCGGGCGCGGTCCCACCGGCCATCATGGCCTTGAGCTTGGTCTGGAAATCCGCGGGAATGGGCTGGTAATCCACCGTGACATCGGGGTAGAACTCCTTGAAGCGTTCGATGGAGTCGCGGTAGATCTGCTGCTCGGTCTCGTCACCCCAGCCCGAGAAGACGATGGTCGCGCCCGATTCCACCTCCATCATAGGCACGCCTTCCGGAGCGGACGGCGCTTCAATAGGCCCGGCCGCCTGACCGCCGCCGGTCAGGAACTCCTTGGCCTCTTCATGGGCCTGGGCGAAGCTCTCCTCCACCGTCTGCTCACCCAGATAGACCCGCTCCAGGGCTTTGGAGACGATGTCGTTGATCTTGCCCGTGTTCGGGCCCCAGTAGGCCACGCGCGTCAGCGGGAACGCGCCGCCCGCGGCGATGGCGCGGTCGTTGGGGTCTTGCACCAGATCGAGCTGGTCGGGATGCGTGCTGTACGCGAAGCCGGTCTTCACGATCTCGGCCTGGTTGTAACGGCTGGTCAGGAAGATGGTGAACGCGGCCGCGGCCTTGGGATACTTGGTGTTGGCGTTGACGCCGATGGCGTTGGTGAAGATCACATCGGCCTTGCCCTTGGGACCCGAAGGCAACTCAACGGCCTTCCAATTCACATCGGGGTAGTTCTGGCGCATGAAGTTGACCATCCAGCCGCCCTCGTAGGTCATGCCCACAAGCTGCTTGCCGATGGCCTCGCCGCACCAACCCGCGCCCACGTCGGACGAGGTGACGATGGAACCGTCCTTATACATGTCGGTCACATACTTGGCGGCCTCGATGACCTCGGGCGTGTTCAGGAGCGGCGCGCTGAAGTCGTCGGTCGCATACGCGCCGCCGTTGCCAAAGGCCCAGGGCGCAAAGCGGGCCCAATCGGCATTCTGACAGAAGCCGCCCTTGTCCGTATTGTCGCGGATGACTTCGGCCGCGGCTTTCAGGTCATCCCAGGTCCAGTCCGCGGTCGGCTCGTCGATGCCGGCCTCGGCGAACACGTCGGGCAAATAGACCAGACCCAGCGTGCCCCAGTCCTTGGGCAGGCCGTAGGTCTTGCCGTCCAGGGTGAAAATGGTCAGCAGCGCGGGGATGAAGTCGTCGCGGCTGGCCCCGGCCTCGGCCATGTAATCGTCCAGGGCCAACAACTGGCCGCTCGGCCCGAATGCGGTCATAAGCTGATCGTCCACATAGAACACGTCGGGCGCGGTGCCGCCGGCCATCATGGCTTTGAGCTTGGTTTGGAAATCCGCGGGGATGGGCTGATAATCCACCGTGACATCGGGATAAAACTCTTTGAAGCGTTCGATGGAGTCGCGGTAGATCTGCTGTTCGGTCTCATCGCCCCAGCCCGAGAAAACAATGGTCGCGCCCGGCTCCACATCGATGACTTTCAAGTCGCCATACATGGCCGGTTCGGCCGCGGGGGCTTCGGTGGCCGCGGGCGCTTCGGTCGGCTCAGGCGCCTTGGTGGGAGCGGGCTGAGGGGTGGGAGTTGGCTCCTCTTTCGCGCCCCCACACGCGGCCAGCACGAGAGCAAGCATCAACACAATGGTCAGGATCAGCAATTTTCGAGGTTTCATGAGAAATCTCCTCCTGAATACGTTTTGAAATAGGTGAAAAGATTGGGAATCGGAACAGCGTTTGAGATGGTCAGACGCATCACCTCCTGTCGTCTCATGGCTCCCCGCGGTCTTGCCGAATCCCGACCCCTGTGCTGTATAATGGCCGTTTGAATCCGGCAAGCGCGGCAAGCGCCTGTTGGATGGGGGGCCGGGCCGTTCACTCGTCCGCCAAGACATCAGAAACGGCTCGGCCACTTTTTTGGGGTGGCGGGCTGTTGGCGTTGGGGGTCAATTCGACGCTGTGGGAGCGCCCGCGCAGCATGAATCGAAACGCCAGGCGCGTCCAATGCCGCGGCAACCGCGGTCGCGCAACCCAGCCATCGTCTTGTATTTCCAGGCCGCCAAAACCAAACACCGCGGCCATCCACAAACCACCGGCGCTGGCGCCATGAATGCCGTCGCCGGCATTGTGCCGGACATCCTGCAAATCCGCGCGCGCGGCGCGCATGAAATGCTCGTAAGCCGCGGCGATATCGCCCACGCGCGCGGCCATGATCGCGCTGATGCTGGGGCCGAGGCTGCTCCCGTGCTCGTGATCGGTGCGCGGGTTATAATAATCGTAGTTCACGCGCATCTGGCCCTCGTCGAACCAATCGGGCAGCAAATATTGCAACATGAGCACATCGGGCTGCTTGATGATCTGCGTGGCCGCGCAACCCTCGATGCCCAGAAGCGTTTGCATGGAATGAGTGCGGTTGGGGTCGCGCAATGTCGCGAAATCCGGCTCTTGCAGCTCGAAATAACCCGAAAATTGCTCTATGAGACCGCTCTTTTCGTCCTGGGGTATGTGCAAACGCTCGATAACGTCGCGCCAGTGCAAAAGCCGGTCGGGCGTGAGCTTCAAATCCAGAACAAGCTGCCTGCGCTTGCCGGGAAAATGGGTTTTCAGCCAGTCCAGCACCTCGAACGCGGTCTGCAAATGCCACTTGGCCAGCGCGTTGGTGTAGGCGTTGTCGTCCACATGGTCGTGATATTCATCCGGGCCGATGACATCGCGGTAATGATAGCGGCCATCCTCCTCCAACCGCGCGGCGCTGGCCCAAAACTTGGCCCCATCCAACACGATTTCCGCGCCGAAGTCGCGCATCCAGGCGTCGTCGCCGGTGACCCGCCAGTATTGCATGACCGCGTAGGCGATGTCCGCGGTGATGTGAATCTCGATGTCGCCCGTCCAGATGCGAATGAGTCGGGTGGGATCGGTGGGATGGGGAACCCAGGTGGGGGTGACCTCGCGGCCGTCGGACGCGCTCTCCCAGGGGAACTGAGCGCCCTCATGGCCGTTAGCGCGGGCTTTTTCGCGGGCCGCTGGCAAGGTGTGATAGCGATACATGAGCATGTTCCGCGCCAGGTGCGGCTGGGTGTAGGTGAAATAGGGCAGCATGAAGATGTCGGTGTCCCAGAACACATGATGCCGATAGCCAAACCCGCTCAGCGTCTTGGCCCCAATGCTGGCGAATTCGGTGAAGCGAGGCGCGGCGATGATGAGTTGGAAAAGGTTGAAACGCAGGGCGATCTGCGCCTCGATGTCCCCTTCCACCTCGATGTCGCCGGCCTCCCACACATCTTGCCAGGCCCGCGCGTTGGCTTTGAACAACGCGTCCCAACCCGCGGAACGGGCCTGTCGAGCCACGCGAAGGGCCGTGCGATGAGGGTTGAGCGCGTCGAACTCGCTGACTACGCCCACGAATTTCTGCAAACGCAGCCCTTCCCCTTCGCTCAAATGAACGCTTCGCTCGGCCGCGGGCTGGCCGTCGGCGTCGCAAAACGTCGCGCGGATCGCCTCATTCGAGACGGATTTGGCGACGGAACCTGTTCTCTCGGCTTCGATGCAAGCAGCCAGGGCCAGGGTCACCTCGCTGGCGCGAGTCTGCACCAATAGGGTCGCCTCCGATTCATCCTGGGTCTGATGGAGCAACCGCCAATGCATCAGGCCCATATCATCCACGGGCGCGGCCGGCAAGGGATTGGTTGCGTGCGCGTCCAGACCCGCTCGCATGCGCACCTCGGCCTCGCCCTCCACCAGATCGACATCTATCTGCACGGCCCCCACGTGCGCCTCGGCCAGGCTCACAAAACGCCGAAACGTGAGCGCGACCAGGGGGCCATCGGGACGCGGTCGCCAGCGCACGCGGCGGGTGAGCAATCCTGTGCGCAAATCCAGGTCCCGCCGATAGCTCAGCACTTCGCCCCGATCCAGGCGAAAACGCTCGCCATCCACCCAGATGTCCGCGCCCCACCAGCGCGGAATATTGGCCAACTCCTCGAAATGGAGAGGGGTGTAATCCCACAAACGGTGCACAAACGCGGCCCCATGCTCACCCGGATACCCCTCCTCGAACGCGCCCCGCATGCATTGATAGCCATTGCCGATGGTGAAGACCGTCTCCTTGTGATGCAATCGCTCCGGCTCGAAACGCGCCTCGTAAACCATCCATGAGGCCTGCTCCAACGCCTGCAAGATGTCGTCCAAATGCACCTCGGCCAGGCTGTCGAAACGAGCGTGCGCGTGACCGACGCGGCTTTCCGGCCCCAGACCAATGGCCCACATGCCCGCGGCCAGGGCCGCATCGATCCCCGCGGCCGCGTCCTCGACCACCGCGCACAGCCCCGGCGAAACGCCCATCTCCTGGGCCGCGTACAGGAAAAGGTCGGGCGCGGGTTTGGGTTGCTGCACGCTATGTCCATCCGCGATGACATCCAGCCAATCCATCAGGCCCAACCGCTCCAGCACCGCGCGGGCGTTCTTGCTGGCCGAGCCGATGCCGATCTTGATCCCGGCCTCTTTCAACTCTTGGAACAACTTCGCCACCCCAGGCAACAGGTCATCGGGCGAGACCTGCGCCAGCATCTCCACATAATAGCGATTCTTGCGCGCCATCATCTCCTCGATGCGCGCCTCCTCGACCTTGCGACCGTCGAGAATGATGTCCAGCGACGCTCGGCGCGAAACCCCGCGCAATCGCTCGTTCACCGTTCGGTCAAAGGGATAGCCCTCCTCATCGGCCAGACGCTTCCAGGCTCGATAATGATATTCCGCTGTGTCGGTGATGACGCCGTCGAGGTCGAAAATGATGGCTTGGAGATGCATGGGGTGGTGGGTATTGGGGTATTGAGGTATTGGGGTATTGGGGTATTGGGGTATTGGGTATTGGATATTGGGGGTGGTGGGGTCGATGAGGGGGACGATGGGACGATGGACGATGGGACGATGGACGATAAATGAGCCTGCCCCCATGGTCTTATCGCCTACCGTCCATCGTCTGTAATCAAATAAGAGCCAATCCGTGTCATCCGCGTCCTATTTCCTGAAACCTAAAACCGAAAATCGCTCGAGGCGCGGATGATGAGCTGAGGCTTGAGAAGCACATGTTGCTGGGAGACCGGTCGGCCCTGGCACAAGTCCACCAACATGACAATGAGGCGCTCGCCCACCTCGGCGATGGGTTGACGCAACGAGCTAAGAGGAGGGCGCAAATAGCGGGCCACAGGCGCGTCGTCGAACCCGACCAGCGCCAGCTCGCGCCCCACCTCGACGCCCATATCGTGCGCGGCGTTCATCGCGCCCATGGCCATGAGATCGGACGAGGCCATGATGGCCGTGGGACGTCGCGCCGCGGGCAATTCGAGCAAGCGCCGCGTGGTTTCATAGGCGTCGTCGTGCTTGTTTTCGGTGCGCGCGATCCAGGCCGCATCCACGGGTAGACCGGCCAGCTTCATGGCCTCGACATAGCCCTGCAAACGATACGCGCCCGTGAGCGAATCTTCGGGCCAGGCCAGACAGGCGATGCGCTCATGCCCCCGCTCGATGAGATGCTCCACCGCTTTTCTCACACCCCAGCGTCCGTCGATGTCCACCCAGGGGAAATCCCATTCCGGGTTCGCGCGGCCAAAGGCCACGAATGGGAAGCCCTTCTGCGAGAGCTTGCGCACGCGCGGGTCGTCCAGGTTCGTGTTGGAGAGGATGAACCCGTCCACGCGGCTGCTCAGCACCATGTCCTCGTAGGTGGCCAGCTCCTCCTCGATGGTCTCGCTGGGAAAGGTGAGCACGCGGTAATCGTGATGCGCGGCCGCCTGCGCGATGGCGTTGAGGAACTGGTCGAGGACGGGGTTGAACTGGTCGGGCGGCGTGGGACGCCAGGTGTAGCCCAACAGCCGCGTCTCGCGCGCCTGAAGATTGCGTGCGGTGATATTGGCCCGATACCCCAATCGTCGCGCGGCCTCCAACACCCGTTGCCGCGTCTGTTCGCTCACGCGCCCCGAATTGTTGAGCACATAAGAAACAGTGGCCGTGGAGACCCCGGCCTCTCTCGCCACATCGCGAATAGTGACGGTCGCCATAATTAAACGTTTAACCACTCTCGCTAAAAAAGAGCCGCACATGGGCGGCGCGGACTTAAACGTTTAACCGCGACTAGTTTAGCATGATTCGCGCTGGCTGTCAACCCCTTTTTTGATCGTTTTTTTCAGATTGCCGCGCGGTGGCATTGTGTTGCCGTGGCGACGCGCTTCGGAAGCGCGACGCAACTAATCGATAATCTTAACCAGACCGCTTGCAGCAATGGCGCGATCCGTGGTGAGCAAAGGAACGTCATATTTTCGCCACATCTCTTGCCTTGCCGACGCGAGGCTTTCGGGAGACACGTCGACGCCTTTGAGCAAGCCGCGCAGCTTCACGATGCGCAGCTCGGCAGGTTCACTCATGGGCTGTTTTTCGGATTTCGCCTTGAACTGCAAGAATTCGAGATATTGCGCCAATTCGTACAGGCTATCGGCCGGCAAACGTCGCGCCTGTTCATAGATTCGTTTCGCCATATCTTGCGTCGTGGCCGTCATTTCCAATGCACCTCAAAGACGATGGGAGGAATACGGAATCAACACTCCGTATCATACCAGCAAGACGCTAGCCCAAAACAGTGAAAGCCGATTAACTCTCACACGCAGCCTGGATTGGCTTCGGTATGCGGGCCAGCACGAAGTCGCGAATTTCTTGTGATAATGTCAACGCTTCTCTCGCTTCCTTCTCTGTCAGGTCGGGCAAATCTCCAGGATAGCGAAGCGCCACTGCATAAGGCGTTAGCGTCGTTGCCGCAAATCGCAATGCATCAAATGTTCTGTCGTATTTGAGGCAATTTGCGACTAGGGCGACGAGAGAGTGCGTTCTCCCAAATGGCTCATCACGCCAGGTAAGATACGCCTTCAGCATCTTCTCCGCTGCCTGTTGACAATGAAATCCTGCCGCGTTACACAACGGTTCCGGCCGCAGTAACAACCATTCCGCCGATTCGATGTCGTGTTGGGCTTTCTTCACCCAGGAGCATATCTCCTCAACTTTAGCCTGCTCCATATAAAATGACACCCTCCTTTTGCACCAAAGCCGATAAAGAAGTCTTGACCCGAGCGCTCCGTTCGAATTCTTGCCGCGTCAGCACAATGATGTCCACAGGCGTCTGCACGCCCCACAGCAAGTCATAGGATTGGGCCTCGCGACGATGACGCGGTAGGTCTGATTCAGGGACTACGACTAATAGATCGTAGTCACTATGTTCATCCTCTTCTCCTCGTGCCCGAGATCCGAACAGATAGACTCGTTCAGGATGTAAACCGCGCACGAGACGATTGACAATTTCCGCTAAATTCTCAATGGATGTCATAGCGGTTTTCATGCTCGCCGATTCAAAGGAGTAATCACTAAACTGAAGTCAATTTGAAACCCGAATTTTTTCGTTTAAGTTGACGATAGACGATGGACGGGGGACGATACGTTTCCTTTCGTTCAGAACGGCGTCTATCGTCCATCGTCTGCGGCGTTCTAAAAAGTCGTGGTTTCAATTCGATGTGAGTTTAAGTATGGATTCCCTGAAACAAGTTCAACATTATTCTACGGCCTTTTCTCGATTTTGACAAGCAATCCAAAGACAGGGCGCTCTCACCTCAAACGCCATCTGCAAGCCATCGCCCGCACCATTGCCATCCAGGAGGAGATCGACGCCGTTTATCCGCGCGTCGAGGCCGATGTGCTGCAAGTGACGTTGTCATGAAATCGTTTTCATAACCAGGTCGGGTCGATGAAAAACAGACTATTTCGGGCGCTTTTTTTGCCCTGAAATGGCCTGTTTTGCATTATTATGTCAATGAAATCGTTTTCAAAACGGTTCAACGACGACGCCCCGCCGCTGACCATGATAATCTCTCGCAAAGACGCCAGGAATGAACAGGACCATGGGACGATAGGGCGATGGACGATGGATGAGCCTTGACCCGGCGAACCGGCATCAAAGTGAGTCGAGCGCGGCGAAACGCAAATTATACCGTCGGTCGAGGAGACCGTGACGGGGATGGTAACCGCGGTCGTGATCCACGAGCGCGTCCAGATAGACACTGACGCGCGGGTGGGCGTGCGCGGCGGAGCGGGCCGCGGCCACGCGACGAGCAATGGCTTCGTCATCGGTGAAAGCCGTTCCCTCGCCCGCGCGCGGTAGCCAGACATGAACGATGGCCTCCTTTCCCAGGGCCGACGCCCGTTTCAGCGCGTTCTCCACGCCCGCGGCCGGGTCGATGTGCGGCTCGACGCGAAAGACCAACCCCGTTACGGCGTCGAGCAGAGCCCTGGGGATGGCGTCGAGGGAGGCGTCAAGAGGGAAACCGTGTCGGGGAAAATGATCGATTTCCGCGGCGTCCGGTGAGAGCTGCTGGTCAGCAAGGCTGTCGAGACGAGAAAGATAGCAGGGAATGGGCCAATCGAGGCGATCGAGGGCGTTCGCGGCTCGTTCCATCAAGGCCGTGGGCAAAATGATCTCCCAGCCCGCCAACAAACGCTCGTTGGCCCGGCACAGATTCGCCATCTCGCTTGTGGGCAAACCCGCGCTGAAACAAAGGAAACGAAAGCCCAACGCGGCCACGTCTTCCATGCGGTCGCGGCTCGTTGCATCGGCCAAATCATCCACCGGAACCCGCAGTTTTTCTATGCCCAAATCCCACAAGGCCCAGAGCAAATAATCGTTGCGCGCCCGTTTGCGGCGGAATTCGTCCAGATTGCCGTAAGGAAGAGTCACCGCGTCGGCCCAGCCCTGACGCAAGAAGACGCCCAGCCCATCCGCGAGCCTGGGTGCGGCAAACGCCGGCGCAACGTCGGCCTCGCGCACGCGAATCAATTGCAGCCGAGCGCCTTCTTCATCCACGATGACCAGACCGAATCCCAGTTTTTCCATGTCGGCCCGCCCATATTCGGCTGCAGGCGCGATGCGAAAAAGCTCACTATAGGCCGGCCGCACGAACGCCACCGAGGGCAACGCGTAGAGATGGGTTTTGCCGTGGCGGTTGTAGAAGAAGTTATGCACATGCCCGGCGAAGAGCGCCTCCACCTGGTATTGCTTGAGCAGGGCCAGAAGCCAGCCGCGCGCAGGCTGACCCAGGTTATCATAATGCTCCGGTTCATCGGGGTGGACGAGGTAGGGCGGATAATGGAGGAACAGAAAAATGCGTAAGTCGCGTTCGCCACTTCGGGCCAGTTCTCGTTCCAGCCAACGCCTCTGATCGCTCGCTTCCGACAGGTCGCTGTTGAGAATGGGCGCGTTGAGCAGCACGAAACGACATCCCTTGTGTGTGAACGCGTGGGGAGAGGGCCCCCAGACGCGCCGAAATCGAGCCAAAGCCTGAGCCGAGACTTCGGGCGCGGGAACCCAGGCGCGGGGCTTGTCGCCAATGTCGTGATTGCCGGGCGTCACATAGAAAGGGGCCGTCAGCTCGCGAAACCATGTTCGCGCCTGCTTCATGGCTTTTTCATGGGCCGGAAGCGCGGGTATGGGATGCGCGAGATCGCCCAGATGGATCACGAAGTCAGGCGCGAGGCGGTTGATGGCCTGAATCACGGCGCGATTGCGGCGGTTGACGGTTTGGTTGGACGGGTATTCATTTGAAGGCGTTTCGTCATCCGCTCGAATGTGCGAATCGGCGATGAGCGCGAATGTGAAGGGCTGAGACATGAGATATATCATACCCCGAAGGGTCTGCTATGCGGAAGTCCCGCACCCTTTTCAAACCCGCGTGGCATCATCCTAGGTGAGTCGCACTTCGGAAGTGCGACTCACCTCTCCCATGCCCTCACCTGCGAGGCCACATCCAGCAGCAACGGGCCGGCCGCCAGGGGAACCAGAACCGACCGCGAGGGATTGTACGCCTCCGGCGCAGTCGCATACGTCACCTGCAAAGGCGTGTACGGAGACACGTTCATCGCCACCAGCTCCTTGCCCTCCGCGCCCGTCTGACCCAGCGCGTCCACCCTCAGCGTGGCGCTGATGATAACCGCATTCTGCGGCAACAGGCTGCGGTCGAATTTCAGCAAGGCGTTGTCCAGGCCCGTGGTCCACACGCTCAATCCCGCCCAGCCATCGTAGTTCCCATCGGGATGACCCCAGGTCACCCAGCCGTCGTTCAGCAACGGCAACTCCACCGTCTCGGTGATGGCCGCGCTCGGCGGCGGCGTGGGACTCTCGAAATAGAACGCACTCTCATACACCTCACGCGCCGGATTCGCCCAGCGAATGCTTGTCATGGATGCCACCATGCCACCTTCGCTCCACACCGCCACCGGAACCATACCTCCCGGCGTGGCCGCCGCCAGCGTGTAGCTTTCATAGCCCAGCCACGGCGCAATGAGATGGAAGTTGAAAAACCCGCCTGCAACGCTGGTCTCACTCCCGATCACCGTCCCCGGCTCTGGATCACCCTCGTTGCGGCCATACAGGGTCAGCTCCACGCCGGGCAGCGGCTGCGAATGATCCCCGCGCGGGCCTTCGTACACCTGGCCGCGAAAGCGCAGCACCGCAGCCACCACCGCCTGCGCTTCGTCGCAGCCTTCCCCGCCGTCGTCATCCCGCACGCACATCTGAAATGACGCTTATGAGCGCGCCCCATTTTGAAACGCGCCCAACGAGTCGCACAGGTTTGACGGCTCGCGACGGGGTTGTTATACTGAAACCGAGAGCTCATTGAGTCACACAACGATTTCCCACCGCTTTTCATGGGCGCTTCGGAGAGTAATGCGATGACGAATCTGAAACGAACGGCGCATATTCGAGCCAACGTGGGGGCGAACCGGTGAGGGGGAGAAGACGCATGACCCGCATCCAATCCGGACGGTTGTTGCTGCTACTCATCCTGCTAAGCCTGGCGCTCACGTGGCCCCTGGTCGCGCACATCACCACCCACGTTCCCGGCGACGGCATCGACGACCCCGCGCTGGCCTGGAACCTATGGTGGGCCAAATACAGCTGGGTCGATCGAGCGGGCGAGCAGGGGCTGGCGCACAACGTCTTCGACGGCGATGTCATGTTTTATCCGGTGGGGATCAACCTCGCCTTCTACACCCTCACCTTGCTTAACGGCGCGTTGAGCATCCCCTTGCAGAGCGCGCTCTCTCTCATACTCGCCAACAACCTGCTGTTGCTTAGCAGCTTTGTGCTCAGCGGTTTCGGCGCTTATCTTCTCGCGCTGGAGGTCCTTGGCCTGGCCCGCTCGCGCGCCCACGCGCCCGCCCTCTTCGCCGCGCTCCTCTATGCGTTCGCGTCCACCAAACTCTTCTACGCCTCCCTGGGGCAATTCAATATCGCGTCTTCGCAATGGCTGCCCTTCATCGCGCTTTACCTCATGCGCAGCTTGCGCGCCACCGCGCGACCCCGAGACGGCTTTCTGCTCGGCCTCTTTCTCCTCTTCCAGACCTGGGCCGA
>JAADII010000117.1:0-27149 GCA_013151415.1 Chloroflexota bacterium | reverse complement strand
GCGGCGGCCTGGCGGTTTTGGCCATCGTCACGTGGTCATAGCGTCCCATCATCGGATAGCGAACAAAACCTCGCGAGCGATAACGCCCACCATCCAACATTCAGTATTCAGCGCCTGATCTTCAACGTGGCCATCGCCGGTTTCATGTTCGCGTTGGGCCTCGCGCCTTATCTTGCCAACATGCTGCCCGAGCTACGCGTCGAAGGCGATTTTTTGGTGCAGGATGGCGGCTTCGCCGACATCTTCTCGGCCGATTTACTGGGCTTCCTTTTCCCCACCCAGCTTCACCCTTTGTTCGGCGGAATCATCCGCGCCATCGCCGATGATTCCGCGCTCCGGCCCGACCGCTCGCAATTCATGGTCAACAAAGGCCAGCATCTCTTCTTTGGTTACACGGCCATGCTGCTGGCCGCTTATGGCCTTTGGAGCAATCGGCGCAGGGCCTGGGCCTGGGGCGCGGCCGCGCTGACGGCCTTTTTCTGGCTATTGGCCTTGGGGCCGGTGGTGCGCGTCAACGGCTACGAAACCGGCATCCCCGGACTTTTCCCCCTTCTCCTCAAAATTCCTTTCTTTCAGGCCAATCGTTATCCCAGCCGTTATAGCGTGCTCATTCTCTTGGGGCTGGCCTTGCTTGCAGCCCTGGGGCTGGCCGCGCTCATGGGCCGAGTGCGCGCCTCGCGCCGCAAAGCGCTTGCCCTCTCTCTCACAGGCCTCCTCCTGTTCGAGCACCTCTCCATCCCTTTGCCACTATCTGACTTCCGCCTGCCGCCGGCCTACAAGGCCGTGGTCACCGACCCTCGACCCGCCGCGGTGCTCGATCTACCCATTGGCTGGCGCAATGGCTTCAACGTCTTCGGCAAATCAGATGTGATCATCATGTACACCCAATGGTGGCAGACTTATCATCACAAGCCGCGATTGGGCGGCAACACCAGCCGCAACCCCGAACACAAATTCCAATACTTTCTGGAAAATCCCGTCATCGGGGTGCTGGTTGCGCTGCAAGACGGCAGAGAGGTCTCGCCAACGGATTTCGCCCGCGCGCAAGCCCTGGCCCCCGATCTGTTGCGTTTTCTCAACATCCGGCAGACGCTGGTTCACCGCGACAGGGTCCCCGCCGATTTCGAGCAAAATCTCTCTCGCCTCTTCCCCTTGGATTTCGTCGACGCCCAGGGCAATGTGGCCCGCTACGAAGCTCGTTGGCCCGCAGAACCGGAAAACATTTCCCTCGAGGCCGATGATTTGCAGCTAAAAACCTACTTGCAGGAGGGCTGGGGCGTCGTCAATATGGTCGAAAACCGGCCTATCGTTTGGGCCACGCGCCCAACGGCCAAACTCCTGTTGCCCGCCTTGCAGCGCCCGACCAAACTCACCCTCACCTTATTTGCGCCTGGCAACCAAACCCTCGCCCTGTTTCTCGATGACGACGAACTGGCCCGAGCGGCTCTTTTCCGCGGGTTCAACACCCTCACCTTTTCGATTCCGCCCGCGAATTCACCCTTTCCACGACGCCTCACCCTGCGCGCGGACAAAAGCTTTGATCCCGACGCCATCCGCTTTGCGCCGCGCGATATCGGCTCGACTGGCGCCCAAAGCCCCGTCAACCTGGTCGTGCGCAGCGCGGGCAAAGAGGTGGGCGATTTCGGACACATTTATGTCAATGGCAAGGAAATGGGGCCAAATCGTCGCGGTTACAACCTGGTCGCCATCAACCCCGCGGACGGTCGCGTGCTCGGCTCGGCCAATTTCGACACCCACGCGCCCTATCTCGCGCCCGCTCCCAGCGCGGCTCTCAGCGCCTGGGTGCAAGCGCTGCCCTCTGGCGTTATCGTGGCCGGCGCGGTGCGCGACGCGGCCGCTTTGGGTTTGGGCGACGACGCGATCGCTGCACTGCGCAGTCTGGGCGTGGCCACGGATATTCGCGGAGGCCTTCGGCGAGCTCATGGCTTCATAGGCGTCAAGGGCGCCGCGCCAGAAAGCGCGCTGGAAGCCGCGTCCGAGGCGTGGCCCGTCACGCTTGCCGTGGGCGATGGGCTCACCGAACCGAACCCCGCGTTCGCGTTGGCCGCGTTGTCGATAAAATAGCCCAAAATCGCGCACGGTTTTGTCAGCCAACGCCCTGGCGTTTTATGATCATAAAACATCAAGCAAAGAATCACTGCGCTCCTAACGACCACGTTTGCTTCAACTCATGTCTCATCCCACACCTGTTGGCCTCATTGGCTTTGGCTATTGGGGTCCAAACCTGGCTCGAAATTTCCATGCCATCCCCGAATGCGATCTAGCGGCCATATGTGAAGCGAACGCCCATCGGCTGGCGAAAGCTCGAGCGCTCTACCGCGCCACGCGCTTCTACGACAATGTGGAGGCATTGCTAAACAGCGACATCGAGGCCGTCGCCATCGCCACGCCAGCGCGAAGTCATTATCCTCTGGCCCGCCGAGCTTTGTTGGCCAACAAACACGTTTTTGTTGAAAAGCCCTTGGCCATGAGTGTGGCCGAGGCCGAAGAACTGGTCGAGTTGGCCGAAGCGCGGGGGCGCGTGCTCATGGTGGGGCATGTATTTGAATATAACCCGGCGGTGCGTCATATTAAAACTTTGCTCGATAAGGGCGTCATCGGTCAGCCCTACTATTTTTATTCCACTCGCGTCAACCTGGGCCGCATTCAATCTGACATCAATGCATTGTGGAGCATCGCGCCTCATGACATCTCCATACTCATCTATCTTCTAGGACGCATGCCCGTGACGGTCAGCGCGCGCGGGGCGCGTTTTCTCAACGGCAAAGTCGAGGATGTCGTTTTCCTCATCCTCACTTTTCCCAACGGCGTTCTGGCGCATATTCACGCCTCCTGGCTCGATCCCTCGAAAGTGCGTCGTCTAACCGTGGTGGGTAGCAAAAAAATGATCATTTACGATGATCTGGCCGCGGAAGGCAAAGTGAAGGTGTATGACAAGGGCGTCACTCGCTTCACCGATCCCCAATATGGCGAGTACCAATATCGGCTGCATACGGGCGATATCGCGATTCCCAAACTCCCTCTGCTCGAACCGCTACGATTGGAAACCGAGGATTTCATACGCGCCATTCAGAGCGGTCGCGCGCCCTTGGCCGATGGTCGCAACGGGCTGCGAGTGGTTCGCGTGCTTGAAGCAGCGCAACAATCTCTGGAAAAAGAGGGAGCGCTCCTCAGTTTGGGGGAATGAACCGAGGAGCGCCCAAAAGACCGCCGGCGCTTTCATACTTTGGCGTTGGCAACGACAGCCGCCGAGTGGGCGCCGGTGGCTGAGGCGTTGTCCTTTTCCTTGGCCTGATAACGGGAGCAGGCTTCAAACGCAATAGCCGCCCCGGCCTGAGCCCCCGCGTCCTCAGCCCATTGAGTGATCGGATGCGCCAAACGCTCACGCGACACTTCCGAGCGATTGCGAGAATCGTGTCGCCTTCTTGCACGCGATAAAAAACGCCGCAACCGCGCTTCTTGAGCCTTGGCGTTGATGTGGGTTTGCGCTTGAACGCCAAAGAATGCGTTAGAAAATGGGCGTTGCGTTCATCACCTTCCCCGCTGGGCAACGCAACGCCAGGGTGAGCAAACAAACCGCTCTCCACCAAAATAACCGTCATCGAGAGCGATGAAATCAATGTAATTTGAAACAACAGTCGCAACATCGAACTCGCTTCTTGGCCGTGGGAGGCAAAAGCCGCAGCAGCGCCAAAAAAAGATGAACGATCTTGGTGATGGGCCTGACGAGATTGATCGGGGCGAGCGCCAGACGCCATTGACGAATTCAGCTTATCACAGAATATGACCGAGCTCGTTCGTAAAGACTTACCGACAACTTACAAAAGCATTACACTCGTATAATATGGCCTTTGCACTTGAGTGCGCGACCGTCGCGTCCAGCCTGACAGGCGAATTTTCGACAGTCTGAACAAGCTATGTGATCGGTTTTCAGACCAGCAGTGAAACGAATTCAGACAAAGGTTGAAGCATAATCGTTGTCACCGCTTCCTGGCCCATCTACGCTCTGTTATCGTCTGGTCGAAGGAAGCAAAATTTACCGCGCTTCATTCAAAAATTTTTGGAAAAGCCGCACAATTGGCGCATAAAACCGGTGCATAACGCGCGTATGAACAAATTCCATTGGCTTGACAGACAGTTAAGGCATGTTATAATAACGCCGTCGAGGCGTCGTTTCGCCTTGCTCCTCTTTCGCCATACTCTTTAATCGGCGCAATCTATGAAAAAACGATCTTCCCCCGCTTATGTGGTTCTAATCGCTCTGGCCGCGATGCTTTTTTCCTTTGCTCCAGGCGGATCGATAAGCGCCCAGAGCCGGCCCTATGCGTGGCGCACGTATAACAGATACGATGGCGTCCACGCCAGTTGGATCAATACGACGGTGCAAACCTGGGACCACGCCCTATGGTTCGGCACCGACCAGGGCGTGTTGCGATACGACGGCGAGTGGAAAGCGTTTGAAGAGGAGGAAGGCTTGCCTGCAGGCCCCGTGCGCACGCTTTTGCTAGACAAGGGGGGGACGCTGTGGGCCGCCACCGTGGAGGGGGTGGCGAGGCTCGAAGGGGAAACCTGGTTGTCGGAGAGCCAACAAAACGGACTGCCGGTCGCGCCATTCTTGACCCTTGTCGAGCTTCCCGATGGTGCGCTCTGGGCGGGCGGCGGGGCCGGATTATACGCTCGAAATCCGGCCACCGGCGTTTGGAGCGCCATCGAAAGCCCTGTGGAAGAAGTGTTCGCGCTCATGGTGGACGACAGCGATTCAGTGTGGCTGGCCAGCGGCTCCGAACTTTTTCGTCGTCAGAACGATCGCTGGGAAAAACTTTCTTTGAGGCTTAACGGCAATACACTCTCCAGCCCTATCAGCGCCTTGATCCCCAGCCTGGCCGGAGGCGTATGGATCGCCACCGACGGTCAGGGATTGCTTTATTATGACGAGGGGGTCTCTGACTGGTTTTACGGCCCCACCGTTTTGCCCAGCGACCGGGTGATGGCCGTGCTCGAGGATGGCGATGGCGAATTGTGGGTGGGGACCAATGGCGGGGGACTGGCCCATTTCTACGCCGACACCATCGAGATCCTGCGAACCCAAGATGGTCTTGCGGCCGATTTCGTCAGCTCGATTTACGAAGACCGCGATGGCGTGCTCTGGTTTGGCACAGTGGCGGGCATTTCTCGCTACGATCCTAAAGGCTGGATGGATTGGAGCAAGGATGAAAACGCCCCCCAACAACGCGTGCAAGCCATGGCGTTGGATGCCAACGGCGTTCTTTGGGTGGGCGCATTTGGCGAGGGCTTGCACCGCTTTTCAGATGGCGTTTGGCAAAAATTCGACTTACAAAAACGAGGCGTTTCCGCACCGATCAATTACATCGAAAGCCTGTTCGTAGACGATCAGGGCCGACTCTGGATCGGGTCAAACGGCATGGGCGTCATTCGCTATGCAAAGGGGAAAGCCGTGCAATTGACGCGACAGGATGGCCTGGCCTCGAATACGGTGCTCGCCATCGCGCAAACGCCCGATGGCGCACTTTGGTTTGGCTCGTTTCGCGATGGGCTCAGTCGATTGCAAAACAATGAGTGGACCACGTTCACCAAAGAGGATGGACTCATTTCCAACGAGATCCAGACGTTGTTCGTAGATACGCAGGGGCGGCTTTGGGTGGGAACGCCTGAGGGCGTCTCTGTGTTCGATGGCTCAAACTGGCGCTCTTTCACCGTGGATGATGGCTTGGCCGGGCCAGATATACGCGGCATTGCCGAGACAAGCGATGGAAGCCTTTGGTTCGCCACCTGGGGCGATGGCGCAAGCCGCCTAAGGAAAGGGGAATGGACATCGTACAATACGGCTGATGGCCTTCTGGCGCCAGGCGTGGGAGCTGTGTGGGCTTCGCCCGACGAGGACAAGGTCTGGTTTGGCACAGTGGGCGGGCTGAGCGTGTTCGACGGCCTCACCTGGCAAAATTTTGGCGTGACGAGCAGGGTGAACGCCGCACCCACCCATGTTCTGCTTCGCGACCGCGAAGGGCGCGTCTATCTCGGCACCGATAGAGGCGTGGTGCGCTATTTTCCCCATGAAACGCCGCCCCTGGTCGAGATTGTCGATGTCAATGGCAGCCCGCCGCGTGGCGGGCGAGTGCAGATATCGCCCGAAGAACATGTGCGCATCAGTCTGGCCAGCCGAGACATTCTTACCGATCCCACGCGCCTTCTCTATCGCTACCGGCTCATCGGCTATGACGAGGCATGGCAGGTGTCGCGCAATTCAGTGGCCAGCTACCCGCCGTTGCCATTGGGCCTTTATCGATTCGAGGTCATGAGTCGCGACGAAGACATGAATTATTCCTCCGTGGCCCAAGTGGACATAGAGGTGAGGCTGCCGCCCTCCTTGATCTGGGTGCCGGGTTTGGGTTTTGTGCCCGCGGGATACGCCCTGACGGGCGTGGCCGTGGCCACCGTGTTCGCGCTGTTGCTTGGCTATGCAGTATGGAGCACGGCCACGCGGCTGGCCATGCAACGCCTGGCCGTGGAGCGCCGATTCAACCCTTACATTGCCGGCAGCCCAATTCGGGATAAAGAGATGTTTTATGGTCGCGACGATCTCTTGGACCAGCTCGAGACAGCGCTTTACAATAACAGCATCATGATCCACGGCGAACGACGCATAGGCAAAACCTCGGTGTTATATCAGCTCAAACAACGCCTGGAAACAAAAGAAGACCCCGAATATCGCTTCATCCCCGTGTTTGTCGACCTGGAAGGCGCGCCCGAATCGTTGTTTTTCCACCGACTCATGGAAGGCGTAGTCGAAACGCTCCAAGACGCGCTAAAACACATGCCCGACCGGGACAAACTGCATTTCTTTGCCAACAAGGCCGACGAAGCCTATGACGATCGAGACTTTCGTCGCGACCTGCGAGCGATCCTGCGCTTCTTACAAGGGCATTATCGCCGACAACCCAAATTGATTTTCCTGCTGGATGAAGCAGACATCATGAACACATACGACACGCTCACCCAACAACAGCTCCGGCGCATATTGCAAGATACGCTGGCCCAACATGTGGGCGCGGTGGTCGCGGGCGTAAACATTAGCAAAGCCTGGGATCGCGTCGAATCGCCCTGGTACAACATGTTTGTGGAAGTGGCGCTTGAGCCGTTCGATCGCAGAGAAGCCGAACGATTGATGAAGGAGCCGGTGGAGCAATTTTACAAATGGGAAGATGACGCCGTGCACTTTGTGTATGCTCAGAGCCAGGGGCGTCCCCATCGGGTGCAACAAATCTGCATGGAGGCCGTCAATCACATGCTGGACGAGGGGCGGCGCACCATCACGCTGGCCGATGTCCAGTATGGTTATGATCGCATCATTTTTGCCGAGAACACATGATTTCGGGTATGATTTAGCATTCCCATCATCCAAAAGTCTCATGACAAAGTCCACCCCACGCAATCCTTACATCGTTGGCGGCTGGGTCACCGGGCCCGACTTTTACGGCCACGCCGACCTACGCGCCAACTTGTTACACGACGCCAATCGACATCTATGGGTTATTGGCACGCGACGCGGAGGCAAGACTTCGCTCTTGCGTCAGCTCGCGCTGGACGCCGGCCCGGAGTATGTTCCCCTTTATTGGGACATGCAAGGCTGTGCAAGCAGTGCAGACCTCAGCGAAGAGCTTTATATCGCGGCCGAAGACAATGTAAAGCAGGTGGAAGCATTGGGTTTGAACCTAAATGAATTGGAAAATGAGGAGCCGCGAGATCAACTGAGATTGCTTTGCCGCGCAGCCCAATCGCGCGATAAGAGCATTTTGTTGCTCATCGACGAACCGGAGACGCTGATTCACATCGCCGAACAAGACCAGGTCTTTATTCGCCGTCTACGCTCGGCCTTTCAGCGTCACGAAAACCTGCGAGTGGTCATGGCGTCCACCAAACTGCTTTCGCGACTCAATGATCTGAGCCAAGATTGGTTGACCTCCCTTTTCTTACAAGGGTTTGCACCCCGCAATCTCAGCGCCCTCGAGCCGACCGATTCGGAGGCGCTTATACGTCAGACCCAAAACAAACAGCAAGTGCACGCAGAGGACGAGACCGTGGCCGCCATTCAGCGCCACACCAATCATCATCCCTTCTTGGTGCAGTGGCTCTGCTACCGGCTATTCAAGCCTGATGGAAGCCTTCATCCGCCCACCGAGCGCGATATTCGCCTCGACGACAATTTGGACGCCCTCTTTGGGTTGATCTACGCCCATCTTTCACCCACTGAACGCCGCGTGTTGCTGCACCTTAGCGAAGTGGAGCAAGCCAACAAAGCGGACCTGGCCGAAGCGCTGCAAACCCCGCCCGAGGAACTCCAGATTTATGTATACGCAATGCAACGCATGGGCTATATTCGACCCAACAACGGCCAGTTCGAAATCGGCAACAGTTTTCTCGCCGCATGGCTGAAGCGGCATGAAACAGGATTGCAGGTGGATGACGCGGAAGTGCGCGATGCGAATATCAAAGAAATGGCCGCGACGGCCCGCGAGATGGAAAGAACCTATCTGGAACAACAGTTGGACACTTATCGCGTCGCCCTGGCCCGGCTCGAACTTCAACGCGCGAACTACGGCATGACGGCCCCCCTCGAACTGGAGAATGAAATTGCATTTCATGAACGAAAAATCCGTGAGGTTGAGCGTAAACTCGACGCCTTGGCCGAGGTCTGACAATTCGAGCCCTTCTGCGGTATAATGCCGGGCGCTGCCCCTCTCGCGGGCGGCGCTTTGCTTTGCTTGAGCGTGTTTTTTCGTTTGCAGTTCACGATTTCACAATTTGGGTCCCTTATTTTTGGCTCTCTGACTTCTGGCATGCCGATTTCTGACCTCTGGTTCATTCATTGCATCGCAAATTCACCAAAGGAGTATCCATGAACATTCCTCTAGTCGACCTGAAAGCCCAGTATCAAAGCATCAAACCGGAAATCGACGCGGCCATCCAACGCGTGGTTGACAATACGGCCTTTATTATGGGACGCGAAGTGGCCGATTTCGAGCAAGCGTTCGCGGAGTACTGCGGCGTCAGACACGCCATCGGCGTCTCGAGCGGCACGGGTGCGCTCTTCCTCACGTTGCTGGCCTACGGCATCGGCCCTGGCGATGAAGTGATCACCACGCCCTTCACCTTTTTTGCAACGGGCGAAGCCATTAGCCAGGTGGGCGCGCGCCCCGTATTCGTGGATATCGATCCGGTCACTTATAACATCGATCCAGACAAGATCGAAGCCGCCATCACGCCCTTCACCAAAGCCATCATGCCGGTGCACCTTTATGGTCAGCCTGCGGACATGGACCCGATTATCGAGATCGCGGCGCGCCACAATCTGCCGGTGATTGAAGACGCGGCCCAGGCGCATGGCAGTTTATACAAAGGCCGACGCGCGGGCGGCCTCGGAGATGCAGCTTGCTTTTCCTTTTACCCCAGCAAAAACCTGGGCTGTTATGGCGACGGCGGCGCTGTAGTCACCAATGACGACAACGTGGCCGAACGGGTGCGTTTGCTGCGCGATCATGGTCGCGTGAGCAAATACGAACACGCCATATTGGGCTACGGGCACCGCCTGGATGGCATTCAGGCCGCGGTGCTGAGCGTCAAATTGCCCCATCTGGACGCCTGGAACGAAGGACGCAGGCAGCGCGCGGCCCGCTATAAAGCCCTGCTCGCCGACTCGGCCGTGATCACCCCCCAACATTTGCCAGAAACCACACCCGTCTATCACTGTTATGTAGTGCGAACGCCCCATCGCGACGCCGTAGTCGAACGCCTACGCGCGGCCAACATTGGCGTAGGCGTGCACTACCCCATACCCCTTCATTTGCAGCCAGCTTACCGCTTCCTCGAGTTGGAAAGAGGCAGCTTTCCTATCGCGGAACAAATGTCAAACGAAGTGCTGACCCTGCCCATTTATGCAGAAATGACCGACGAGCAGCAAGATTATGTGGTGGAAAAGCTGCTGGAAGCGGTGCAAATGGAAGGTTAGTGGACGGTGACAAGGCTTCAATCCCGGCCTCCTTCCCTCCATCCACCTTGCGCCTCATGTCTTCGCCCCACATTTCCGTCCTGATACCCGCTTACAATGAGGTCGGGAACGTATCCGAGCTCATCGAACGCACCGCGCAAGCGTTCGACGCGTTGGGCGTATCGGGCGAGCTGGTGTTCGTGGACGACGGCAGCACCGATGGAACGGCCGAGCAGGTCGCGTCCATGCAGCCAACTCACCCTTGGGTCCGACTCATCCGCCAGCGTCGCAATCGCGGTCTGACCGCGGCCTTGCAAGTTGGATTTCGCGCCGTGCGAGGAGAATATATTATTTTTCTGCCGGCCGATCTCGAGTCACATCCCGACGAAGACATTCCCAAGCTCTACCAAAAGTTGGCGGAGGGCTGCGATGTGGTTTCCGGGTGGCGCCAGGGCCGCGCCGATGGCAAAGAGCTCGCCTCCAGCATTTACAACGCGGTCAGTCGCCGCCTGTTCGGCGTGACCGTGCACGACGCCAACTGGATCAAAGGCTTCCGTCGCGAAGTCATCGCCAGCCTTCCGCCGCTGCGCTCCGATTGGCACCGCTTTCTACTGCACATCGCCGCGGATCAAGGATTTCGCGTCTGCGAGACGCCGACAAATTGGTATCCGCGTAAGGCCGGTCATTCCAAGTTTGGGTTCAGTCGCATCCCCATCTCCTTTTTGGATGTGCTGGTCATTCGCTTCTTGCTCACATTCAGCCAGGCGCCCATGCGCTTTTTCGGCGGGCTGGGCTTAGTTTCGTTTCTGGTTGCGGGCGTCATATTCCTCTTTCTGGCCTACCTTTGGTTCTTTCAGGAGCACACACAAAAACGCCCCATTTTCTGGAGCGCGCTGATCCTCACCCTGGCCGGATTGCTCTTCTTCCTGGTGGGTTTCCTGGCCGAACTCATCGTTGCGCAAGGCGACCGGCTCGCTGAGCTGGAAGAACGTTTGGAACGGCTCGCCCGTGCATCCTCGTATCATGAGATGGAGAAGCATAGAGACGATTCAACGTGATGAAAATAGGCGTCCTCACCCACAATTATCCACGCTTTGCAGGTGATTTTTCGGGCAATTTCATACAGCAATTGTGCGAAGAATTGGCCCGCCAGGGCGAGAAGGTGCATGTCATCGCGCCCTATGATCCCGCCTATGCTCCTGCAACGCTGAGCGGCTCCAATCCGCGACTGCATCTCTACCGCTATGCCTGGCCCCAGAGCGCGCACAAGCTGGGTTATATGCGCACCATGCAGGCCGATGTGCGCATGAAGTTGAACGCTTATGTCCTCAGCCCCGCGTTGTTCTTGCGCGGGATTCAAACCACATTGCGCGTGGCCCAGAAGCAACAGTTGGATATCCTCCACGCGCATTGGGCCTTACCCAACGGCTTCATTGCTGCGGTCGTCGCCCGACGCTTGCGTCTTCCGTTGGTGGTGAGCATACCGGGCAGCGACGCTTTGGTCGCTGGGCAGAACCCGCTGTTCCGGCGCATGGTGCGCTTCGCATTTGATCAGGCCGACCTGATCACGGCCAATAGTCGCGCCCTGAAAAAGGTGGCTGTCGAGCGACTAGGAGCGGATCCCGCCAAATTCGATTTGGTCATCTACGGCGTCGATCCCAACCGCTTCACCCCAAATCCGGCGGGCGCGGACGAATTGAGAGCGCGACTGGGCATTCCAAAGGACGCGTTCCTCTTTCTGGCCGTGGGCCGCATGGTGTATAAAAAGGGATTCGACGTGCTTTTGCAGGCATTGGCCGAGATCCGCAGAGAAACGGAGGAGCGCGCGCGGATTCATACCATTATGGTGGGTGAAGGGGATTTGTGGAAACAATGGCAAGAGATGGCCAGACAGTTGGGGATTGAGAACATCCATTGGGTGGGAAATATCGCCACGCGCGAGATGGGCGTGTATTACAATGCGGCCGACGCCTTAGTCATGCCCAATGTGAATCGCCCCGCGACCGGCCTGGGCGTGACGGTACTGGACGCTATGGCCTGCGGCAAGCCCATTATCGGGAGCGACACGGCCGGAAACCCTCTGGTGGTGGAGCCGGGCGTGAACGGCTTCATCGTACCCGAAGGCGATGCAAGCGCGCTGGCCTCGGCCATGCTGGAGCTGGCCAGACATCCTCAACGGGCGCGCGAAATGGGACGAGCCAGCCGTCGTCTCATCGAAACCCGGTTCGGCTGGCCGCACATTGTGCGTCATTATCGGGCGCGGTTTCGCGAACTTGTCCGGTGAGATATCCCCATAGCCCAAGACCGCGCGCAATAAGCCCCCCACGCGAGCCGCGCCGATTTGACCATGTTCTTGCGCGACGATCAAAGGGCATGATACACTCGCGAGGTGGACACCTTCATGCATGCCAGGCGCCGCGCGCGTTGGAAAAGACTCCGTCAGTTGGCGCAAGCGTTTTTCTTGTTGCTGGGCTTGCTGTTTTTGGGCCTGTTGCTTATTGGCCAGTGGGATCAGCTACGGGCCTATCCCTGGCGGTTGCGACCAACATGGCTGATGCTCGCAGCCCTGGCCCTTGCGCTTAGTTGGGCGTTGGAGGTGTTCATCTGGACGCGTTTGCTCAGCCTGTTGGGCGGAAAGCTGAGTTTTGGTTATGGGTTTCGCATTTGGTTTATTAGCGCCCTCATACGCTACATACCGGGCAATGTATGGCAACCTTTAGGCATGACGGTGCTCGCGTATCGTCGTGGAGTGCGGCCCGAAGCAACCGTGGCCAGCATAGCCCTTTATCAGGTGGTGAATCTGCTCGCGGCGGCGCTCATCGCCGCGCTATATTTTCCCCTCTTTGGCAATTTGGGGTTGCTGGCCGAGTTTATGCCATCCTGGTCCAGTCGTCCTCTCGCGCTCATGGCGCTTCCCGCCCTTTTGTTCGTCATCCAGCCGCGTTGGCTTATCCAGCTGCTCAATCGGGGCCTGGCCATAATTGGGCGTCCGCCGCTGGCGTTGGTTATGAGCGCGCGAGATGTGCTGCTTGCGCTGGCGCTGGAAAGCCTGGCCTGGCTTTTGCTCGCAACCAGTTTTCTTGCTCTGACCATGGCCATAACCCCCCTCGACCTGGCGGAGCTGCGATTTCTCGCCCCCCACTTGCTGGCTGGTTATCCCATTGCTTACGCTATTGGCTACCTGAGCTTTATCACGCCAAGTGGATTGGCCGTGCGCGAGGGCGCTTTATATGTCTTGCTCACCCCGCTTTTGGGCGGAGCCTTGGTCACGGCCGCGGCCCTGGCCATGCGGGTGTGGCTGACACTGGCCGAGCTCATGGCCGCGGCCGTGAGCGCGCTCACATGGCCGGGGCTGATCCAGCTTCAAAAAATCACGAAAACAATAAAGCGCAACGTCTGAAAAATCGATTCCATACTCACCCTTGTTCAGAAGTTGCGCTCGCCTCAGGCCATGCTATACTTTCCCCATGCCCGCTCTCTATACTGTTCAGACTCGCACTGATCCGGGTTGCGTGCGCGAGGTCAATGAGGACGCGGTCAGCACCGTGTTGGACTGGCGCGACCGTTTGAGACTCGACGATCTAATGCTGCAACGCCGTGGTCATCTGTTTGCATTGGCCGATGGCATGGGCGGACATGCCGCGGGTGAAATCGCCAGTCGGCTGGCCATTCGCACCCTGTTCGAGACCTATTACAGCCGCGAGCTGGAAGCGCTTTCGGCCCAAGAGCGTTTGGCGCACGCGATCGCCGCGGCCAATGAGGCCATTTGTCGAGAGGCGGAAAAACATCCCGAGCGAGCGGGGTTGGGCACCACCCTGGTTGCGGCTGTGCTACGCGGCGATGAATTGATCATCGCCAATGTCGGCGATAGCCGGGCCTATTGGTTCCATGATCACGCGTTGAGACAAATCACCCGCGACCATTCTTGGGTGGCCGAACAGGTGGCGGCCGAGGTCATCAGCGCGGAAGAGGCCACGCGCCATCCTTATCGTAATGTCATCACCCGTTCATTGGGTCCCGAGCGCAATCCAGAACCCGATTTTTTTCGGCAAACCGTGCATTTTGGAGACCGTCTGCTGCTTTGTAGCGATGGTCTGAGCAATATGGTGAAACCAGCCGAAATGGCGCAGCTATTGGATGCCTACGCGACCGATGAGGCGGCCGACAGGCTATTGCAATTGGCTTGCGAGCGGGGCGCGCCCGATAATGTCACGTTGGCTTTGGTGGAATTTCTCATCGCGGCGCCTTCGAAAAAACGGAAGACGCGTTTTCTGGCAGTGTTGAGCTTATTGGTGCTTCTTTTGGCGGCCCTGCTGGTGCGCGAATTTATCGCCACCATGCCCGCCCGGCCCACCGCGACGCCATTGCGCGAGACGCCAATAACCGAAGCCGCGGCCAGGTTTACACCGGTGACGCCCCCCGGAGCGACCATTGAACCGCCTCTGGCCGATCCGGTGCGGGTGGGAGTAATCCGACGCCCAGCCCCATCGGACGATTCAATCTTGCCGGCAACCGAGGATTACCTCTACTTCGTGCGCGGACCGGTGGCTATTATCGAAAAATCCTCGAGTGGATGGCGTTTGGCGCTCCCGCAAAAATCCCGCACAAATGCAGCGTTTCGCTATACCATGACTCTGCATCAAGGTTGGCAGCCCAACGCCGCGCGGCCAGAGGTGGGGGACGTCGTGGGCGTGATCGCTCGGCCCACCAATGAAAGCGATTTGAGCGACGACATCGGCCTGGAGCCTTTGCTCCTTCTGGAGACGGACCCGCCTCTTGGGGCCAACGCGATCGTTTGGTCCAACGCCGCATACGCCGACATGTGGCGCAGCCAAGAGGAGTATTGGCTCTATTCCGTGTACGGCTTGGGCGGGGGAGACGCTTTGGGTCTCAATACGCCACCAGGCCAGGAGGGGCAGCCCATTGCTCTGCGAGCGCTCCTCTTCATCGAGCCGAGCCGCTCCAACATCCTAAACATCCGGCCCGCGGACGAGATATTCGAATGGAGCGATGCCGAAAACGCGTATTTGCCGGCCGCCAGCCCACCCTCAAACCCGCCTCTTTCGCCATCGCCCTTCCTCTCGCCGCCTTAAGCTTTCACCAACAACAACTTGCGGCCGACGACGCCTTCTGAAAATCGCCTTTCACCATTTCAATGCCCGCACTCACCTACGCCCTTCATGGCGTCCCCATTCGCTTTGAAAGTCAGGACGCCCGCATTATCGCCCAATTGCAACGCCGCTGGCGAGTTTTTCCTTCCAAAGCGAGTGAGGCGCGCCGCCCCATCGTCGTGCGATTGAACGTGGTCGAGCAGACCCCGCCGCCGCCCGATGCGCCCCCGGTTTCCCGCGGCCCGATAGTCGTTTATCATCGGCGCGGCGACCAGCTGGTCGCCTATTTCCGGCGTTGGGGCCGATATGACATTCATTTGAGCAAAGGCGCGGTGGAGGGCTGGATGACCGAGGCCAGTTTGATCACCTATGGCGTATTCGAAGACATGATCATCGTCTCATTGGCGCCATTGCTTCGACGCCGGGGTTTTTACACCATTCATGCGTTTGCCGCAGCTCTGGATGATCGCGCGGTTGTGCTGGTGGGCGGCATTGGCGCAGGCAAAACAACAACCGGCGTCAATCTACTTCGCCACGGGTTCAAACTTCTTTCCAATGATTCGCCGCTCCTGCAACTGGACGACGACAAAGCCGGGGTGACTTTATGTGCGTATCCCGGACTGCTTAGCGCCTATCCTGAAACATTTTCCCGGTTTTCCGAACTTAACGCCGCGCTCGCTCTGGCCGAAAAACAGGCCGAAAACGAGAAACTCTCGCTTGCGGCCGAGGAAATCTGGCCCGATGTCTGGCGGATGACTGCAAAACCGGGCGCGCTGCTTTTCCCGCGCGTGGTTCCGGGCCTCGACGCGTCCAAACTACGCCCAATGTCGGCATTTGAAGCGCTGCAAGCCTTGGTGAGTCAATCTATCGAAAACTGGGATGCGGAGACGATCCCGCAACATTTACGCGCTTTACGCGCGCTCGCGGCCGCATCCACGGCCTATCGCCTTGACCTCGCGCCCGACTACGAACGCATTCCTCAATTGATACGAAACCGTTTGGAAACGGCGATTCATCCAGGCTCGTGAAAATCGCTTGCGCCAACCAACCGACTTTGCGCCTCAAACTTCAGACCAACCCTGAATTCAACGCCCTTGCTCCGATATCGCGGCGATAGTGCATGCCCTCGAAGCGAATGTCGCCAAGCGCCTGATACGCGCGCTCGAGCGCTTCGGGCAACGATTGAGCCCATGCGGTCACGGCCAGGACCCGCCCTCCATTTGTCACCACGCGATTTGTTGCATCGAGCGTCGTCCCTGCATGGAAGACCATCACGCCCGGTTGCGAAGCGGCGCTTTCCAATCCATGAATGGGCGCGCCTTTGGGATAAGGGCCCGGATAACCAGGAGCGGCCGCGACAACGCACGCGGCCGCGGCTGGCCGACGCCAGCGCACTTGCGTCGCGTCCAACGCACCGGTCGCACAACCGAGCAATGGCGCTAGAAGATCGCCTTCGAACAGGGGGAGAATGACCTCGGCCTCGGGATCGCCAAAACGGCAGTTGAACTCGAGGACCTTGGGGCCGTGAGAGGTGATCATCAAACCGGCATAAAGCGCGCCGCGATAGGGCGTTCCCTCCGCGGCCATGCCCCTAACGACCGGACGCAAGATATCGCGTTCGATGACGGCAAGGGCGCTAGCGTCGAGCAAAGGCGCGGGCGCATATGCACCCATGCCGCCGGTGTTCGGCCCGCGATCGCCATCGAACACCGCCTTATGATCTTGCGCCGGGGGCATAAGCGCCAGTCGTTCACCATCACAAAATGCGAGCACCGAAACTTCCTGGCCAAAAAGGCGCTCTTCGATGAGCACGCGCGCGCCGGCCTCGCCAAAACGACGCTCGACCAACATGGCGCGCACCGCGTCCTCGGCCTCCTCGCGACTTTGGGGCACAATCACGCCTTTCCCTGCGGCCAAACCGGACGCTTTGATCACAACCTCGAAAGGCGCGGTGCGAAGAAAACGCATCGCGGCGTCAACATCTTCGAACACGCGATAGCGCGGCGCGGGAACGCCATATCGAGCCATAAAATCGCGGGCGAACGCCTTGGAGGACTCGATGCGGGCCGCGGCGGCCGAAGGGCCAAACGCTGGGATGCCCGCGCGAGCGAACGCATCCACCACGCCTGCGGCCAAAGGCGCCTCTGGCCCCACCACAACAAAATCGACTTCGCGCTCGCGAGCAAAGGTCAAAAGTGCGGAAAAATCCATGGGATCGATGGGGATGTTTTGGGTTTTGGCCTCGCGAGCGGTTCCTGCATTGCCCGGGACCGCGAAAATGGTCCTCACCTGAGGAGATTGAGCAAGTTTCCAGGCCAAGGCGTGCTCGCGCGCGCCCGAGCCGAGAATCAGTAGGGTGAACATGGCGGGTTTCGCATGGAAAACATGAGAATGTTGGGCGGCAAGACGCCCGGTTTCAAAACAAACGGTTGGTTTTAGTTTACACCCATTCGCCCTGAAACGCACAGGATATGCTGACGAACCACAAGCGCGGCCATCGATCCGCATTGTGGACGAATCGACCCATGATATTCTATTCGTCCCCTGCTCAAGCAACGCGAACCGGATAGCGGCCACTAAAGCAAGCATGGCAATGACCGCGGGGCAAGTGGCCCGGGATGCCGCGTTCGATGGCGGCCATCATGCCCTCAAGGCTGAGATAAGCCAAGCTATCCGCATCGATAAGCTTTCGTATATCCTCCACCTTCTTGTGGGCGGCGATGAGTTCTTCATGCGTGGGCATATCGACGCCCATGAAGCAGGGCCAGCGCACAGGCGGGCTAGAGATGCGAACATGGACTTCGGACGCGCCGCCCTCGCGCAAGAGCGCGACCAGCGGTCCAGCAGTGTTGCCGCGCACGATGCTGTCGTCAACCATCACCACGCGCTTGCCCTTCAAGTTGCCGTATAGAGGATTGTACTTCAATCGCACGCCTATTCTGCGCAAATGATCGCCCGGCTGAATGAATGTGCGGCCAATATACCGGTTTTTGATCAAGCCTTCGCTAAAAGGAATGCCCGACTCCAGCGCATAGCCAATGGCCGCGGGTGTGGAGGAATCGGGCACGCCCACCACAATATCTGCATCGGCCGGCGCCTCGATGGCCAATCTTCTGCCCATGGCCTGACGCACATGATGCACAGTCTGCCCTTCGAAGACCGAATCGGGCCGGGCGAAGTAGACGTATTCGAAGCAGCAAAACGCGCGGGGCTCGGGAGCGCGTCCGCGAAAGCTGTGAAAACCATCTTCATCCACGCGTACAATTTCACCCGGCTCCACCTCCCGCACCAACCGCGCGCCCACCGTTCCCAAAGCGCAAGATTCACTGGCAAACACATAGCTTTTGCCCCCCTCCCATGTTATCTCGCCCAAACAAAGAGGGCGCAATCCCCATGGATCGCGCACCGCAAACAGGGCGTCGCGCGTGAGGATGGCCAACGAATAAGCGCCCTCGGCCTTTTCCATGAACGCGGCGATGCGGTGCTCCCAATCGCCGGCCGGCAACCAACGAGCCAGAGGGCTGTCGCCGCCCACGGTGGGGCTGGCCAACATCTGGGTGATGACCTCGGTGTCGGAGGTGGAGATCAATCCGACCCCGCGCTGCAACAACTCTGTGCGCAGTTGGGCCGCGTTGGTCAGATTGCCATTATGAGCCACCGCCAATGGTCCATGCAGGGTCTCGATAAGATAAGGTTGCGCATTGCTGAGCACGCTGCCGCCCGTGGTGGAATAGCGGGTGTGTCCGATGCCAAAATGACCGCGCAGAGGCCTGAGCGTGTCTTCGGTGAAGACCTGCGCCACCAGGCCCATATCTTTGTGCAAATGCGCCTCGCGGCCATCGAATGTGGCGACGCCCGCGCTTTCTTGACCTCGGTGATTGAGCGCGTAGAGCATGAAAAAGAGGCTGCGGGCGGCTTCGGATTTGTCGGCGAACTCGGCGGGCAAATAAAACCCGGCTACGCCGCAAGCTTCGCCTAATTGCTGCTCAGGCTCCAACCGCATGCCCACATGCACCACAAAAACGATCACCCGCTTGCAGGGCCGATCCGCATCGGCCGCAAAAACGGTCGCGCGTCTCGCCATGACCGGCGGGCGTTCGCACGCGCGGCGACTCTTCGACCGCCGCGTGGCTCTGTCCGCCATTTACGCCCATGCGGGCGCGACGAATTTCCGCTTCCAGGGCGGCATCCAATTCGGGTGGGAAAAGCTGCTCTTCGAGCTCATCGATGGCGCGAAGCACGGCCGCGGCTCGATGCTTCAATTGAGCGGACTGATTTTGAAAGTCTTCTTGTGACAGCTTGCCGGTCTCCAGATCGAACTTCGCGTCGCGAATGGCCTGATAAAGTCGATCGCGCTCACTATAAAGCGCGGTGAGGCGCGGATCCGCCTCCACGGTTTTTTCCAGCTCAGGCTCCTGACGCAAATAAGGCCAGAGAACGACGACGCCAACCAAAACGATGAAAAACAGCGAGATAAGTATCCACATAATTCAGGGGGTCATGTGCAAAAAAGGGCGCTCAACGATTGAAGCGTTGCTCGGCTCGCCTCAATCGTTGAGCATAGAGTCCTCTCACTCAAGAGGCGGGCTGCGCCACAACGGGCGCTCGCACGCGGCGGGCGGCGGATTTGGGAATAGGCCATAAAGCGAAGGTCGCGCCGATGACGAGCACGATGCCGCCGAGCCACATCCAGAGCATCATGGGATTGACGAAAAACTCAAACGCGCCAAGCTGGCCGTTGCTCTCCCAGCCATTGAAGACAATGTACACATCTTCGCGCAGATTCGTATGCAAACCCACTTCGGTGGTCGGCCCCTGGTCGCGACCGCTGATGGCCGAGTAGAAGTTCATGCGAGGGCGGAGCACTCCCACCGTTTCATTCCCTTTGGTCACCAAAACATTGGCCACCATCGAGGTGTGATTGGGCCCCGGCTCTTGATCCAGACCAATGAATGTGAATGTGTATCCGGCCAACGAAGCTGATTCGTCGATCTGAAGACTGGCTTTTAGGTTATGTTGAAAACTCGTGGTGGTGGTCGCGGCCACGGCAATAAACACGATGCCCAAATGCACGATATAGCCGCCATATCGGCGCTGATTACGCGCCATGACGCGGGCCAAAGCCGTCAACCAGGATTCTCCGGTGGCTTTGCGACGAGAGCGAGCGCCGCGATAGAACTCCCAGATAATGGCGCCCACCACCAAAGCGGATACGGCCCAGGAGACCAATGGAACCCAGCGCCTGGTGACCATCATCAACAATAGCGTGAAAATCGCTATCGCGAAGGCCACAGGAAATGCAAGATTCCGTTTCAACATCTCCGGAGAGGTGCGCCGCCATCCTAACAGCGGCCCAACAGCCATCAGGAAAAGGATCGCCAGAAATATGGGGCCATCAACCTTGTTGAACCAGGGTGGGCCAACCGCGATCTTATCACCGGTGACAGCCTCAGAGATGATGGGGAAAATGGTGCCGAACAGCGTGACAAAGGCCGCCACAATGAAGAGAACATTGACGAACAAAAAGGCCGATTCACGACTTAGCATCGAGTCCAGTTCGGTGTCCGACTCCAGATCGGGCAATCGCCACCAAACCAGGGCGAGAAATCCGAAGAAAGTGAAAATGATAAAGCCCAGGAATAACGGTCCAACTTCCGAAAGCGCGAACGCGTGGACCGAATCGATGATGCCGCTCCGGGTGATGAAGGTGCCGATTATCACCAACCAAAAACTCAGGAACGCGAGCACCACATTCCACACCTTCAACATGCCCCGTTGCTGCTGAATAATGATGCTATGAATGAGGGCCGTGGCCGTGAGCCAGGGAATAAACGATGCATTTTCGACGGGGTCCCAGGCCCAAAAACCGCCCCATCCTAGCTCCATGTAAGCCCACTGACTGCCCATGAGAATGCCAATGCTCAGGAAGATCCAGGGAACCATCACCCAAACTCGCACACTCTTCGCCCAACCATCGTCGAGCTGACCCGAGATAAGACTGGCGACAGCCCACGCCATGGGCAGAGTGAGGCCCACATAGCCGAGGAGCAAGAAGACGGGATGGCCCACCATCCAGTAATTTTGCAAAAGCGGATTCAGGCCAGAACCATCGGCGGGGACAAAAAGCGCCGCGCCTTCGGGTCGGAACATGGCGCCGGTGGTCGAGCCATCGGGCAAAACCCACAGCCGATCAAAGGGATTGGCCGCAAAGACATTGAGCGCAAGGAAAAAGAACTGCACCGCGAGCAAAATGGCCACAATATAAGGGCCGCGGCGAGGCTCCTTGCGCCATATGAAGCTCACCATAACCGCGCCGTAAATGGCCAGCATAAAGCCCCACAGGAGCAGAGAGCCGGCTTGACCGCCCCACAAAGCGGAAAAACGGTAGAATAGGGGCAACGCGCGTTCGCTATGGCTGGCCACGTAATCGATAGAGAAATCGTTGGCAATAAGCAAATACCAAAGCGCCACCGTGGCGATGGTGACCAAACCAGCCGCTGCGTACAATGCATTGCGACCACTAAGCGCCAACAGCTCGTCGCGACGAATGCCGCCTATTAAACTGGTGACAACGCCATAGGCGGACGCCACCATCGCCAGCAACAAAGCAATATAGCCAAGATCAGCCATTAAGTCACCTCATGAACCGGATTCGGAGAGCAGCGCCTGAATGCGCTCCTCGAGTTGTTGGTATGTAATGGGGCCGACATGAAAGCCCTGCACATTGCCCTCGGCGTCGATGAAGAAAGTTTCAGGAACGCCCTGAACATTGAATGCGGCATATGCTCGGCTGCCTTTGTCCGGCCCGTTAGGATAAGTAACGTCGAATTCCTCCAAATACGCCAAAGCGTTCGGCTCTTGATCGAGATAGTCCAGGCCAATGAACATCACCCGGCCTTTATAGCGTCGCCAGGCGTCCTCCAGAATGGGTTGTTCGTCGCGACAAGTCACGCACCAGCTGGCCCAAAAATTGACCACCACAGGCATGCCGCGAAAATCAGACAAGCGGATGGTCTCGCCATCAAATGTGGTGATCTCGAAATCGGGCGCGGCTCCAGAGCGGATTTGCTGACTAGAGGGGTTGAGTACGCCATAATAGAAAACCGCCAGAAGCGCCAGACCAGCCAGGGCGAGCACGCCGATAAAAAGGGCGCTCCCCCCGCGAGAACGCTTTTCGGGTTGGACGTCGGGGACCGAAGGAGGAGTGACCGTTTCGCTCATAATTCATTCACCTCTCTTTCAACGCGAGCAAGATATTCATCCTCTTCGTCAATCTCGATGTCGGGCGCGCGCGCGGCCACAGCCCCCGCCATGGGTTCGTCCTCGGCCGTCTGCGCCGACCATCGCCTGGTGAGCACCACGGCCGCGGCCAAGCCCGCCACGACCAAAATCACAGGAATCACCCATGCCAACAAATTGAACCCCTCGCGCGGGGGCTCGCCCAACACGACGGGACCGTATAGATCAACGAATTCGGCTTTGATCTCCTCAGGCGTTTTGCCCGCATCCAATTCCTGACGAATCAGATCGCGCATTTGCTCGCACACTTGCTGTTCACATACGTCCAGGCGAATGCCGTTGCACAACGGACACCAAAGTTCTTTGAGAAGCTGTTCATATGGATCGTCGCTTTGGGCGGCCACAGGCGCGATCAATAGAAGGGAAATGAGAACCGCGAATAAAATACGTTGCATAGGGCGTATCGTTTCTAAGGAAGAAGGGAGCGCTCGACGCGACAAAAAATGAGCATAGAAGAGGGGGCCTGGTTGAGAAGGGAGGGGCGCCCCGTTCTCTATCAATCTTATCGTTCGGCCATGATTTGCTCAATCATCGACTTGGGGTATAGCATCTGACATTATAGCATGAAAATTGATGGCAATACATGCGGTGGATCATGCAGTGCATTAAAAACGGATTAGGAATTCATTAGACATGTTGACGAAATCAACAAAATTCCGTACACTTGCATCATCGGTGACCACTCATTCTCCAAGTTTCCCCCGAGGCGAGCCATGACATCATCCCTTCGCTTGCAAACCCTCACCCTGGACGACTCCCATGTTCAGCTTATCGCCCATTTTCCCGCGCCGGCTGGCGAAACCGAAGACGCCTGCGCCGAATTGCGAATCGACTGGGGTGACGGCAATGAGGAAGACGCGGGCGCGCTTTGCGCGCCGACGCACATCACCTGGCGTTCTGATCATCGATTGACCCTGGGTGAACATGCATATCAACAAGAGGGCCCTTTCACAATCAAGGTCGCGTGGGGGGAAGATGTCGCCCTCCAAGTCGAATATCCGGCCCCCGAGACCGAGAGGCCCGAGGTTCAGCGTCCCGAGCTTATCCGATTCGATATCGAATCGCGCGCCGATGATCCGACCGAGGTCACGCTCCATATCGGATGCCGCGGCCTATCCGGCGACCATCAGCTGCGCATCGATGCAGGCGCGGGCAAGGTCTTTTGGCTGCGCGGTCGAGACGGTTCGGAACAAGAGGCTGTGTGGACCCTGAGCTATGGCAAGGCGGCCGAATATGTCATTGGCGTCGATTGGCTGGACGAAGAGGGCTTTTTCATTGATGCGTTGGATGAAAAAACCCTGGAAATTCCCGCGCCTCACCCGCCGCCCATTGTGAGCGATGAAGTCGAATTCGTTGCACAAGATGCATTCCCGCCCCCGGAACCCTGGCTTCCGTTCCATTATGCCCGGCCGGTGTGGAGCTGGATGCGGACTTACCGTCGTCCGGGCGGCGCGGTTGCGCACACAGTGGCGCCCGGCACATACCTGGCCATTGCCGAACGAGCAGAAACCAACGGCCAAACCTGGTATCGAAGCCGCTCTTTTGGCTGGTTTCGCGCCGGAGATGTGGCGCTGATACGGCCCTCGCGCTTCCGAGGAGTGGAACTGAAATCGGAACCGGAAGAGCCGACGCCGCCGGAGCCAGGGGAAACGCGCCGCGGCGTGGTGACGGCCAACGTGCTCAACGTGCGCGCCCGTCCCGGCGTGCGAGCGGATAATCCGCCTATTGATCGGCTTTACAAGAACGCCCAAGTGACCATTTATGAAGAGAGCTCATACGCGGGGGCCATTTGGTATCGCATTGGCGAGAATCGCTGGGTGCATAGCGGTTGGGTGCGTTTGCTTTCCGACGGGCCCTCTCAAGAGATCCGCCGCGGCGTGGTGACGGCCAATGTGCTCAATGTGCGCGCCCGTCCCGGCGTGCGAGCCGACAATCCACCCATCGATCGGCTCTACAAAAACACTCGGGTGGACATCTATGAAGAAAGCCCCTATGCCGGCGCGATCTGGTATCGCATTGGCGAGGGCCGCTGGGTGCATAGCGGTTGGATCCGACTTCTCGCTTCACGTCGCGCGTCCGAGCTCAACGCTCAGGCCGAAGAAGTGCGCTTTCCCATTGGATGGGTTATCAGCCAGCAATTGAATGTGCGTGCGCAACCCGGGGTCTCGGATGACAACCCGCCCATCGACGTATTGGGACACTATGCGCGAGTCGCTATCTTAGAGACGGTTCAGGTGAAGGGCAAACCCTGGCATCGCATCGGCGATGAGCGCTGGGTGTATGGGCCTGCCGTTCGCGTGGCCGAACCCGTCGCCAGACCGCTGCGCATTCCGCTTAGCGCGTATTGGGTGGGCGTCAATCTACGACAACAAATATTGATCGCTTATGAGGGCGATCGTCCCGTCTATGCAACCCTGGTCTCCAGCGGATTGCCCGGCACGCCCACCGTGCGAGGCATTTTCCGCACTTGGTGGCGGCTTCGTTCGCGCAAAATGTCGGGAGGCAAACCCGGCTCACCCGGGTACTATTATCTCGACGAAGTGACATGGACATGTTATTTTTACGCGGGCTACGCGTTGCACACAGCCTACTGGCACGATGACTTCGGGCGTCCGCGCAGCCATGGTTGCGTCAATCTCGCCCCATATGACGCATGGTGGCTTTTCAATTGGAGCGCGCCTGGCGGCAGACGCAGCCCCATGGTGTATGTATACTCGCGCTAAACCAGGGCCCTCTGGCGCGCATATCCATTGTCAGACGCCATGACAGGGCAAAGGCGATGGTTTCTCAACCAACGGCTAAACGCGTAATCGCTCGCGAAACCAGGCGATAGTGCGCGTTAGGCCCTCCTCCAAATCGATGGTGGGCTCCCATCCCAGGCTTTCGCGCGCCTTGGTGATGTCTGGCCGCCGCACTTTGGGATCGTCCTTGGGCAAAGGTAAGAATGTGATGCCGGCATCGTTCCCTGTGAGTCGATTAACGAGTTCGGCCAGCTCGAGCATGGAGGTCTCGCGCGTGTTGCCAATATTGACCGGGCCCGGCTCATCCGACATGAGCAAACGCACGAAACCTTCGATTTCGTCATCCACATAACAAAAGGAGCGCGTCTGCGAGCCATCGCCATAAACGGTGAGCGGTTCGCCGCGTAGAGCTTGACTGACGAAATTGGGAATGACGCGACCGTCGTCGAGCCGCATACGCGGGCCATACGTGTTGAAAATGCGCACGATGCGCGTATCAAGACCATGTGCGCGTCGATAAGCCATGGTCAACGCTTCCGCGAAGCGCTTGGCCTCGTCGTACACCCCGCGTATGCCAATGGGATTCACATTGCCCCAGTATGTCTCAGGTTGCGGATGGACGAGTGGATCGCCATAAACTTCGGAGGTTGAAGCCAAAAGAAAACGAGCGCGCTTAGCCAGGGCCAGTCCCAACGCGTTGTGGGTGCCCAATGAATTCACCTTGAGAATGGGAATAGGAATGGCCGGGAAATCCTTGGGACTGGCGGGCGACGCAAAATGCAGGACAGCGTCCAAATCCCATGGCACATGAATGTAGGTGGTTACGTCATGTTTGATGAACTGAAAATGAGGATTGCCGTAATTGTGAATGACGTTGTCCAAACTGCCTGTGATAAGGTTATCGAGCACGATGACCTCGTGCCCTTCGGCCAGGAAACGATCGGTGAGATGGGAGCCGAGAAAGCCGGCCCCGCCGGTGATGAGGATGCGCATGGGGGGTTATTGCGTGGTGCGTGCGAAATGGTGCGCGGCCTCGTGGAAGGAGAAACGCGAGGACGCTAGAGGACTTTGGACTTTGGACTTTGGACTTCAAATAGCATAACAGGATGCGCCGCGAGAGGCAATTCGAGAGGGGGATTGTCTTCCCACGCGCACATTGTCCATCGTCAAAGCAATGTGCTAAGATCGTTCACGGTTCAGTGGTTACTACTGGTTGTTGACTGCTCGTCCCATCGTCATCGTCCACCTCCATATAGCCCGCTTATGAAACTTCTATTATTGATGCGCCACGCCAAATCATCGTGGGATCCGCCCTATCGCTCTGATTTCGAGCGTCCCCTGGCCAAGCGAGGGCTGCGCGACGCGCCCCTCATGGGCGAATTCCTGGCCGAAACCCGCTATCGTCCCCAGCTTATCATCAGCTCGCCGGCCATGCGCGCGCGCATGACCGCGGAGCGCGCGGCCGCAGCCATGAATCTCGAAGACAACCTCCGCTTCGACGACCGGATTTATCTGGCCGCGGCGCGCGACCTGTTGCAAGTAGCCGCGGAATTGCCCGACGACATCGAGCGGGCCATGCTGGTGGGGCATAATCCCGGCTTCGAGGACGCGGTGGAGGCGCTTTGTCGCGGCTCGGTGCGCATGCCCACGGCCGCGGTCGCCTGCATCGCGTTGGATATCGAGCATTGGCGCGACATTGCTCGCGCCGCGGGCGTGTTGCAATGGCTGCTCATCCCCAAACTGTTGCTTCGAAAATAGCGTCCGAAGTCCAAAGTCTGAGGTCGGTCGGACAAGTCATGTCGTGATGAGCGGCCAGACCAACATAGACCATAGGACCAACATAGACCAAAAGGCCCATCGTCTATCTTGGTCTACGTTGGTCTACGTTGGTCGGCGCAAGCGATTTTCATCCGTATCCGCCGCGGGCAAGCCCGCCGTCGGCCTGCTTCGAAAGTAGAGCGCGGATTACACGGA
>JAADII010000008.1 GCA_013151415.1 Chloroflexota bacterium | reverse complement strand
TATGGGTGGAGAAATCCGCGGCCTTGGTGGCCAACATATTGAATTGATGCCCCGGCACGCGTTCGGCCACGCGATTGAAGCCCACGCCCATCTCAACGCCTGTGGTGGCCAGTTCTGGAAAGACGATAAGGTCTACATCTTCGATCTGGCAAATCTGTTCGACGGTCTGGGCCATGTCGTAGAGATTGGCCTGGAGATCGCCCAATTTCGGGGCCATTTGCACGACGGCGACGGTTATTTCGGCCATGAAGGTCTCTCACGGGGGGTATTTGGATATTGAGTATTGGGATATTGAGGTGAGGGGGAACGGTGAGGGGGAACATGTGTTCGGATTTTAGGTTGTTTTATCCCGCTTGTCAAATCGGTGTTCTCTCTGTTGGGCGCTGTTCGCGGGGCGGGGCGAAAAATCAGACGCGAATTTAGCGAGTGACCATGAGTTTTCAGGCTTTTTCGCGGAATGCGCGTAAATTCGCGTCTGAAAGAATCCCGAACCCGGAGACGAGACCGCCTCGAACTCCGAACGCAAAAAAGGCGTGAGAACAAATCCCACGCCTTCTCGTCCATTATTCCGCCCTTGAAACTCACTCTTGCAAAGACGCGCCGCCCTCAACCTCTCAACCTTAACCTTAACCTCAACCTTAGCCTCAACCTCAACTAACGCCGGATTTGCTTGAGGCGGGCCTTCTTGCCCACGCGATCGCGCAAGAAATAGAGCTTGGCGCGGCGCACCTTGCTATGGCGCAGAACTTCGATCTTCTCGACGCGAGGCGAATGAATGCGGAACACGCGCTCGACGCCCACGCCATGCGCGCCGATCTTGCGCACGGTGATGCTGCTGGCCGGGCCGGCCTTTTTCATGGCGATGATGGTGCCCTGGAACACCTGGACGCGCTCGTTCTTTCCCTCGACAATGCGATTGTGCACGCGCACAATGTCGCCGACGTACAGGGTGGGCACTTCTTCTTTCAGTTGCTGATCTGCCAGTGATTGGAGAATATAAGACATGCTCGTTACACCTTGAAAAATGGATGACTGATGATTGGCTTTCCTGAAAAAGCGCTTTCACCGCCGAGTGCGCGGAGAACGCAGAGAAAATCATATCACGCCATTCTCTGACACGAATTGAGCGAATTTGGCGAATTTTTCCTTGCTTTATTCGTAAAATTCGTGTTCATTCGTGTCAAGATCAAAAAACGCCAGTGTCCAGGATGATAGATTCAAGTGATTGAAGACCGAAGATGGCCGATGACGAAGCGTGTTGATTCTTTGAGCTTCAATCTCTATCCGAACCTCACAAAGAAAGACGCCCGCCGGGCGCCTTATTATTTGGCGACGTAATGGATTTCACTCGTCGTTGGCGGCGGAAAAAACAAACACCCGCGCACAGAAACATCGTCTGCAACGACGGATGGTAATTTTAGCACAATCATCCCCAAGCGCCAAAAAAGAAGAGCCATGAAAACGCGCATGCCTTTATCATCTCACCATCCATAATTCGGAATGCGGTTCGCCGGAGCGCTCGCGGATGACGGCGATGGTGTTCAACTCCAGCCCCATGTCTGCTGCCAGAGCCTGCAAGGCCTCGCGACGGCCGGGAAAATTGGTGCGATTCGGCGCGTGAACAAGAAAAACCGCGCCCGGTTGTTGCAAAAGCGGCCGCATTCGCTCCGGAAAAGCGTCGTCTGGTCGGTCGAAGGGCTCGTAATTGAAGACGCCGATGGGGTTGACGCGGCCTTGTGAGATGAGAATGACAGGCGCTTCGAAGCCCCAATCCAAAGCGTAAGGCGCGGTGACATTGCGGGCCAGCAGTTCATCACTGAGCCGATAGAGCGCGTCCGAATGGTCGGCCAGGCCGCCGCTGGCCGCGAGCGCGCGATGATAGCCCATGTCTGCGCGCAGCCCGCTCACGGCCATCATCAAGACGAACAACCCCGCAAACAGGCCCGACCAGGGTGGTGAAAACCGACCGAAGAGCATGTCCCAGCCAAGCGCGATGGCCAGGGCCAGCACAGGCGAAAACATCGACAGATGCGTATACCAGAGCGCGGTGGGCGTGAGGGGCGTTTGCAGAAGAAGCAGCGCAAAGAACGCATAGACGGCCAGGCCGCGCAGGGCCAGACGCCTCGCCTCGTCATCCCGCCATCGCCAAGCAAGGACGCCTAATAAAATAAGGAAGGCCATGATAAAAGCGGGATAGGCCCAGGCGTCGGCAAAGTTGCCGCCCAAATACCAGAAATGATCTCCGCGCAAAAAATGGCGCATCTGCGACCAACGCTCACTCAGGTTGGTGAGATAGGCCGTATTTTCCACGCCGTAATAAGAGCGCGTAAGCGTCGCCATAAAGTGCTTGAAGGTGGCGCCGGTCTTCAGGTTGAACAGCAAAAAGGGGCTAAGCCCGAGTAGGAAGGCCAGAAGCGCGGGGAGCCACACGCGCGGGCGCAGTAAGACGCGCGGGCCGAAGTCGCTCGCGGGCGAGAGTCCCAATGCATCGCGAAAGATCCAGATAATAGGGGCCAAAATCGCGGTCGCGAGCAATGGCCACAGCATGATGAACTTGGCCCACAGCCCCAGCCCGGCCATGAAGGCGATGAGCCACGCCCAACGCGGCCTTCCCGTTTCGGCCAAACGGATCAACGCCAACCAAATGGCCAGCATCAGAGCGATGGTCGTGTTGGTCACGTAGATGCCCTGACGCATAAAGAAAATAAAGGAAGGCTGCACGGCCAAAAGCGCGGCCGCAACGAGGCCCGCGCGCAACCCCATAAGCTGTCGTCCCAGTCGATACGTGAGCCAAAGAATGAGCGCGCCCACGGTGATGGGCCACAGCCGCATGGTTATCACGCCGATGCCCCCCAGTTTGAAGTACAAAATGAGCATATATGTATTCAGCGCGCCCACATAATCCACAATCATCAAGGGCAAAGACTTGCCAAACACGCGCACGACCGCGTCGCGGTGCGCCTCCACGGGCAGGTTTTGCAATATCTGCACCGCGGGCTGGGCCTCGATGGCTTCGTCGTAATTGGGGCCGGGCAAATGAAGCTGGTGGAGTGCGAGGCTCAGATAAAGGGCCAGTGGCAACAGCCAAAGATAGGGGCGAAAACGGTGCATATGTTTAGTGGGCGAATGTCATGAGCGGCGTCGCTCGGAGTGAGATGAAAAAATGCGGCCGTCATATGCAGCGAACTATACCAATCCGGTTTCACGGTTGTCAATCCTTTGCGCTCGCCGAGTGACGCGCTCGATTGGAAACGCGTCCGCCGCGGCGGACGCGTTTGGTCGTCCTCGCGACGGTTTGTTATAATTAGGCGTATTGTTGGCGCAACCAGCAAACTTTCCCAGCAGGTTCGAACCCTGCCCCGGCCTTTTCGCCGGGTGGATGAGACCAAGAGGTGGATTATGACTGTACGGACGCCGGAGCAAATCTCCGCCATCCTCGAGCGCGTCTTGCTCGAGGTGCGACAGCCCGCGCGCTACATCGGTGGCGAGTGGAATAGCGTGGTCAAGGATTGGGGCGCCGTGCGCAGCCGCGTGGCCCTGGCCTTTCCCGATATTTACGAGCTGGGCATGAGCAATCTGGGCCTGGCCATTCTCTACGATACGCTGAACAAACGCGAGGATGTGCTGGCCGAGCGCGTGTTCCTACCCTGGATCGATATGGAGCAGGTCATGCGTCGCGAAGGGCTGCCCCTGTTCAGCCTGGAGACCCGCCACCCCGTGGATGAATTCGACATCCTCGGCATCACCCTGCCCTACGAACAACTCTACACCAACGTGCTCACCCTGCTCGACCTGGCCGGCCTTCCCCTGCGTTCAGCCGATCGTCGGCCCGAAGATCCTTTGGTGCTTGCGGGCGGCTCGGCCATCGTCAATCCCGAACCCATGTGGGCTTTCATCGACGCCATGTTCCTGGGTGAGGGTGAAGAGGCCATCCACGAAATCGTGGATTGTCACGCGCAGTGGCGCGACGAGGGCCGACCGGGCGGCCGCATCGAGCTTTTGCGCCGGCTGGCCCGCATTCAGGGCGTCTATATCCCTGGGTTCTATGAATCGCGCTATCATCCCGACGGAACCCTGCGCAGCACCGCGCCCAAGCCCGAATTTGCCGATGTCGCGCCCGCGGTGGTGCACAAACGCATCGTTTCGGTGTTGCCTCCGCCCGTCACCGACTTTATCGTCCCTTACATCGACGTGGTGCACAACCGCGCGGCCATCGAGATCCAGCGCGGTTGCACGCGCGGCTGCCGTTTCTGCCAGGCCGGGATGATCTTTCGTCCCGTGCGCGAGCGCCCCCTGGAAGAAGTGATGGCCGCGGTCGAGCGCATCATGGAATCCACCGGCTTCGAGGAAATCTCCTTCCTCTCTCTCTCCTCGTCCGACTACTCCTACATCGAGGAATTGGTGGAGCGGGTGACCGAGCGCTACGCGGACAAGAAGCTCTCCATCGGTCTGCCTTCGCTGCGCATCGAGTCCTTTAGCGTCGAGTTGATGGAGAAACTCAGCAAAGGCCGGCGACGGTCGGGCTTCACCTTCGCGCCCGAAGCCGCGACCGACCGCCTGCGCGACGTGATCAACAAGCCCATCGACACCAATCTCATGCTGCAAACCGCGCACGAGGTCTACAGCCGCGGGTGGACAACCATTAAAATGTATTTCATGATCGGCCATCCCACGCAGACCATGGAGGATGTGGAGGCCATCGCCCAACTCGCGCATGAGGTGCTGCACATCGGCCGCCAATATGTGGGTCGCAAGGCCAAGGTGCGCGTGGGCGTCTCCACCTTGGTTCCCAAGGCCCAAACGCCCTTCCAGTGGGCGCCCTTGGAGGATGAGAAGACCATTCGCGCTCAGATCGCGCATCTGCGTCAGCGCTTACGCGCGCATGGGCTGCATCTTTCCACCAACGATCCGCGTGAATCGCTCATGGAGGCGTTCCTGAGTCGGGGCGATCGCAAGCTTGCGCCGGTCATCGAGCGGGCCTGGCGCCTGGGAGCGGGCTTCGACGCCTGGGGCGACCAGTTCGATTGGGAGGCCTGGAAACGCGCGTTCGACGAAGTCGGGCTGGATATGGACTGGTACGCGCGTCGCGAACGCTCTATCGATGAGGTTTTGCCCTGGGATCATCTCAATGTGGGCGTAAAGAAAGCGTTCCTGATCCAGGAGTATCTCCACAGCCAACAGGGTGCGGTGGTGGACGATTGCCGCGAGCACTGCTATTCCTGCGGCATCATTACCTTGTTCAAGAAAGAGCGACGCGAAGCGCAGCAAACGTTGGGCGGCGACGGCAATTGGGGCTGTCCGGCCTTTGGCCGCGGGGCCGAACGTCAACCCGTCTCTCCCGTCCCCGTCCCGCTTTATTTCAACGATGAGATGAGCCCCGACAAGGTCGGCGAGTTCGACCACCGCGTGCCCCAACGCCGTCAGCGGTTCGAGGCGCTGAACGCATGAACGGCTTTTGACAGCAGCGGGATGGATAGTCTAAAATGGCTTGGTTCACCGCCGGTTTCCCGGTCATGGCATCGGGCGGCGGTCTTTTTGAGCATTGTTTCGGTATTCGGTATTGGATATTAGATACTGGATATTGGATACTGGATATTGGATATTGAACGGGCCATGCATTATCCAATATCCAATACCTAATATCCTAATATCTAGCATCCAGCATCCTAATACCCAATTGAGCATTAATCGTAATCCTTTAATCTTTTAAATGACCCCTTTGGAGGACGGATGAAGGTTTATCCCAGTGACAAAATTCGGAATGTGGCCTTGCTTGGTCACTCCGGCTCCGGTAAAACCTCGTTGGTCGAGGCCATGCTTCATGCCACCGGAGCCACCAATCGCTTGGGCCGCGTGGAAGATGGCACAACGGTTTCGGATTGGGACGAAGAAGAAATTGCCCGCACGCAATCCATTAATCTGAGCGTGGTTCCCTGTGAGTGGAAGGATCATAAGCTCAATATCATCGACACGCCCGGCTATCCCGACTTTGTGGGCGAGGTCATCAGCGCGCTACGCGTGACCGAGGCGGGGATGGTGGTGTTGGACGCGGTGGCTGGGGTCGAGGTGGGAACCGAACTGGCCTGGCAATATCTCGACCATCTGAACCGGCCGCGTTTGGTCTTCATCAATAAAATGGATCGCGACAATGCCAGCTTCGAGCGCAGCCTGAACAATTTGCGCGAGATGTTCGACGGCAATTTCGTGCCTGTTCAATTGCCTATTGGCGCAGAGAGTGATTTCGCCGGCGTGGTGTCGGTGCTTGAGGAAAAGGCCTACCTCGGCGCGGACGCCAAACCCTCAGATGTGCCCGCGGATATGATGGACGCGTTGGAGGAGGCCAAATTCGCGTTGGTCGAAGCCGCGGCCGAGAGCGATGATGAATTGTTGATGAAGTATCTCGAGGGCGAAACCCTCACCCCCGAAGAGGTTGCGTCGGGTTTGGCCATCGCCATCCGCGAGGGAACGGTTATTCCTGTGCTGTGCGGCGCGGCCACCCGCGAGATCGGCATTCGACCCCTGCTCGACGCCCTGATCCAGCTCGTTCCCTCCCCGGTCGAAGCCGCACCTTACAAAGCGCTCAAGGGCGAAGAAGAAATCGAATTGCCCGGCGAAACCTCCGGGCCGGTTGCGGCTTTGGTTTTCAAGACCATTGCCGATCCTTTTGTGGGGCGCATCACCATTTTCCGCGTGTTCAACGGCTCGGTGCCTTCAGATTCGCGTCTGTTCAATGTGCAGAAGGGCGTGGAAGAGCGCATGGGTCACACCTATGTGTTGCGAGGCAAGGAGCAAATCGCGGTCAACCTTGTGCCTGCTGGCGACATTGCCGCGGTGACCAAGCTCAGCGCCACAGCCACCGGCGACACATTGGTGGACAAAGAACACAAAGACCTACGCATACCGCCCACGGAATACCCCAATCCGCTCTATGCGGTGGCGGTGAAGCCTATGACCCAGGCCGACAGCGCCAAGATTAGCGGCGCGCTCAACCGGCTCTGCGAAGAAGACCCCACTTTACAGTGGTACAACGATCCCGGCACGCGCGAGATGATCTTGGCCGGCATGGGCGATGTGCATATGACCATCGCTGTGAATCGGCTCAAGAACAAGTTTGGCGTCAATGTCAAGACCACGGTGCCCAAAGTGCCCTATCGCGAGACGGTCTCCCGCACGGCCACCGCGGCCTATCGCCACAAGAAACAAACCGGCGGCGCAGGTCAGTTTGCGGAGGTGCATATGCGCGTAGAGCCGGGTGAGCCGGGAACCGAACTGGAATACACGTGGGAAGTGTTTGGCGGCGCGATTTCCTCCAGCTTCATGCCCTCCATCGAGAAAGGCATTCGCTCGGTGATGGAGCGCGGCGTCCTGGCCGGATATCCCGTGGTCGATGTCAAGGTCGCGGTTTATGACGGTAAGGAGCATCCCGTAGACTCCAAAGACATCGCTTTCCAAATTGCGGGCCGCGAGGCGTTCAAGAAGGCCTTCCTTGAGGCGGGGCCGGTTTTCTTGGAGCCAATTTATAAGGTCGAGATCATCGTGCCCGAAGCCAACATGGGCGATATTCTCGGTGACCTGAACACCCGCCGCGCCCGGGTGCTGGGCATGAACACGGTGCGCGGTCGCAGCATCATCACGGCTGAGGTGCCCTACGCCGAGCTGCTGCGTTACGCTAATGATTTACGCTCCATGACGCAAGGCCGAGGCATATATAGCATCGAATTTCTGCGTTACGAGCGCGTGCCTCAGCATTTGGCCCAAGGCATTATCGATGAGGCCAAGCGCGCCGAGGAAGAGGATTAGGCCGCGACCCACGGATTTACGTATTGCGAAAAGCGCATGCCGCGCGTTGCAGTTGAAGGCGGACTTTCTAGTCGGCGATGCATGCAATACGAAATTATGAAATACGCAACGGAGGTCTGCTTTGAACAAGACACAGTTTCTGATCCTCTTAGTCGTCAGCCTGTTGGCCCTGATGTTGTTTGTGGCCGCGTGCAATCGGAGCAAGAACGTGGAGCCCACTTTGCCGCCCGCGCCCACCAATCCTCCGGCCACGGTCGCGCCGGCGAAACCTTCGCCCACAACCGCTCCTCCCGATCCCACGGCCACGCCGACGCCCACGCCGACGCCCATCGTTCCCGCGTTCGAATCGCCTTTGTCACCGGTTAACTGATTTCATAGACGATGGGACGAGGAGGTTCTCACCGTCCCATCGTCTTGCTCATCCCATCGTTCTCTTTCATGGGGACGCGGGGGCGAGGATGCGAATCCCGCTTGCGCGCATCTCGGCCATCCAGCCTTCTTTGTTCTTGGCGTCCCAGCGCACATACCACCAGGTGAGGCCGTCAGCTTTTTCGGGGCCGTCCAGCACCGTGAGGATGGCTGTGGGTGGAACGAGAGCCACGCGATCGGAGGCGGGTTTGTTTACATAACCCGGGCTTCGACGCATGTTTACGGGGCCATCGTTCACATTGATAACTTTGTCGCCAGGTCGAAATGTTCCCCGGCTTTCAGTGGGCTGAGCGGGGAAAGGGGTGTTGGTGGGTCGCGGAGTGGGTGTTGCAGTCGGCGCAGGGGGCGTCCACGACTGCGCGGGTTGCGCCGCGGAACCGAGAAATCGGCCGC
>JAADII010000163.1 GCA_013151415.1 Chloroflexota bacterium | reverse complement strand
GAAGTGAGCTTCACCATCGATGGTGCGACTGTATATAGCGAAACCGATGGCGTGGGCGGCAACAGCGGCGATGCTGTGAAGCGTTATGTGGACGCCAAGCTGACGCTGACGCCTAGCGAAGATGCGAACCAGGTGGGCGACGCTCATGTGTTCACGGCCGAGCTGAAGTTCGACTATGGCGACGGTCAGGGTTTCGTGACTGCGCCGGCGGGCGAGACGATTCAGTTTAGCAAGAGCGGGCCGGGCGATCTGAGTGCGTCCAGCTGCACGACCGATGCGAACGGCCAATGCACGGTGACGCTCACCTCCACGGCCACGGGCGAGACCACGGTGACCGCGTCGTGGAACGGAACCATTAGCACAGCCCGAGGCAATACGTTCGCCAGTGCGTCTGACAGCGCCACCAAAGACTGGGTGGATGCGCTCATCAACATCACGCCTAGCGAAGATGCGAACCAGGTGGGCGACGAGCACATGTTCACGGTCGAGTTGAAGTTCGACTATGGCGACGGTCAGGGCTTCGTGGCTGCGCCGGCGGGCGAGACGATTCAGTTTAGCAAGAGCGGGCCGGGCGACCTGAGTGCATCCAGCTGCACGACCGATGCGAACGGCCAATGCGCGGTGACGCTCACTTCCGCCACCCCTGGCCTCACCTCTGTCACCGCCTCTTGGAACGGAACCATCAGCGTGGGCCAGGTGAGCGCGAGCGCGAATGCCTCGGACGGTGCGACGAAGCTGTGGGTGGACGCCCGTCTGTCGCTGACGCCGCCGACGGCTGTCAATGCGGTGGATGATGGCCATGTGTTCACGGCCAAGCTGGAGTTCGACTACGGCGATGGCCAGGGTTTCGTGGTTGCGCCGGCGGGCGAGACGATTCAGTTTAGCAAGAGCGGGCCGGGCGACCTGAGTGCATCCAGCTGCACGACCGATGTGAACGGCCAATGCACGGTGACGCTCACTTCCACCAGCGCAGGCGAGACCACGGTGACCGCGTCGTGGAATGGAACCATTAGCTCGGGCCAGGTGAGCGCGAATGCGAGCGCGACGGATCAGGCGAGCAAGCGCTGGGTGGACGCCAGCATCCGCATCGATCCACAAACCGCCAACAACGAGGTGGGCGATTCGCACACCTTCACCATCACGGTGTTGGTCGATGAGGGACGTGGCGATGGCCTGTTGCCTGTACAAGGAGTCAACCCCGTCGTCACCATTAGTCCGACGCCCGATAGCGTGACCGATAACTGCGCCACCATTGGCACTGATGGCGCGGGCCAATGCACGGTGGTGATCAACAACAATACGGCCGATCTGTTCACCGCCGATGCCAGCATCACCCTGACTGTGGATGGGCAGAGCCTGACGCGCAGCACCAGTGGCGTCAGCGGCCCTGGCGGCAGTGATGCGGCCGAAAAAGCGTATGTGGATGCACGCATTCGCATCGACCCCGAAAACGCGACCAATAACGTAGGCGAGTCGCACACATTCACCATTACTGTCGAGAAGAACGACGGTGGCGGTTGGACGGCCGTGTCTGGCGTCTTCCCGGCTGTCAGCGTATCGCCTACGCCCGATAGCGTATCTAACAACTGCGCCACCATTGGCACGGATGGCGCTGGCCAATGCACGGTGGTGATCAACAACTACTCGGCTGGCACATTCACCGCCAACGCCAGCGTCACGGTGAATGTGGGCGGGCTGAGCCTGACGCGCAGCACCAGTGGCAATAGCGGCGAGAATGGTAGCGGGCCGGCCACCAAGGTCTATGTCGCCGCCAGCATTGGCGACTATGTGTGGCATGATGTGGATGCGGACGGTCTCCAAGATCCCAACGAACAGGGCATTTCCGGCGTGCAGGTGCAGTTGTTCGATAACGGAACCTGCTCCGGTGCGCCCATCAACGCCATGAACACCGGCGGCAGTGGCGATTACCTGTTCAGCGGTTTGGCAGTGGGCACATACTCTGTCAAATTCATCCCGCCGGCGGGTTATGAATTTAGCCCCAAGGATCAAGGCGGCGATGACGCTATGGATAGCGACGCCGATCCTCTGAGCGGCTGCGCGGGTCCCATCAATCTTGGCGCCAACCAGAACGATCTCACCTGGGACGCCGGCATGTATCAGCTCGCCAGCGTGGGCGACTTTGTCTGGAACGATCTCGACGCCGATGGCATCCAGGAGGCGAACGAGCCAGGCATTGATGACATTCAAGTCACGCTCTTCGATAGCGGCGGCGCTCCCGTGGCGACGACGAACACGAGCGGCGGCGGCTTCTACCTCTTCGATGGTCTCACCCCCGGCGATTACTATGTCAAATTCGATTTGCCGGCGGGAGCCAAGTTTAGCCCCAAGGATCAAGGCGGCGACGACGCTATGGATAGCGACGCCGATGAAACCACGGGTCAGACCGTTCTGTTCACGCTGTTCTCGGGCGCGTCGGACCTGACATGGGATGCCGGACAATACTGCCAGAACCCCATCCTGGGCACGGTCTATGAAGATCGCAACCAGAACCAGCAGCAGGATGTGGGCGAACCGGGCATTCCCAATGTCAATCTCGACCTCTACCGTGACGACGGCGATGGTCAATTCAACGCCAACAACGACACCTACGTGGATAGCGCGACCACCGACGCCGACGGCAACTACAGCTTCCCGCCACAAGACCCTGGCAAGTACTTTGTGGTCGAGCATCAGCCCGACGGCTACGACAGCACCACCGATGATCTGCTGCTGATCGAACTCAGCGGTTCCTGCGCCGCAGGTAGTGCGGCCGAAGACAACAACTTCGGCGAAGTATTTGGCAGCATTGGCGACTTCATCTTCCTGGATAGCAATGGCAATGGCGCATTGGACCCGGGTGAGACGCAAGGCATCGTCGGCGTGCCGATCACGGTGACCAATCTGAGCACCAACGAGGTGTTCAACGCCACCAGCAATGCCCAAGGGCTGTACTTGGTGGATCGCCTTGTGGCGGGTACATATAAAGTTGAAGTGCCCGCTTCGCTGCCCGGTTTGCTGCGCACCACCAGTTCGCCAATGATTGTGGTGCTTTCGGAAGGGCAGAACTTCCTCGATGCGGACTTCGGCTACATCTCGCCAACGAGCGTGACGCTGGTGAATTTCACTGCTGTGCGCCAGACAAAGGGCGTGTTGGTGCAGTGGACGACCGCCAGTGAAACGAACCAAACCGGCTTCCGCGTGTGGCGCTCGCTGAGTGCGGATGGCCCCTTCTTCAAGGCCGTTTCGGACGTCATCCCAGCCGAAAACAACCCCAACGGCGCGAGCTACGAATGGCTTGACCGCACGGCCAAATCCACTGTGACCTACTGGTACAAGCTGGAAAGCCTGCCCGATGGCGCGGTCTTTGGGCCCACTCCTGCTCGCGACGATCCGGGCGACAGCGGCGCTTCGAAGGTGTTCTTGCCCATGCAACTTCGTTAACCTCTTTCCAACGCATTCGGTGAACCGCACAGAGCGAGTGCGGTTCACCCCTCATCGAGCGAGCATCATGATCAGCGGGTTGCGCAGTTAAGCGCAACCCGCTTTCGCGTCTTCCAATAGCATTACACGCTGTTCACAAACTGAAAGGAACCTGTAAGTGAAAGTCTATTGAAACAGGAGTAATAAGCCCTTATAATTGTTGTGTAGGATATGATATGCGTTCCTACGGCAAACATTTTCTGTTTGAGCATCATCCCATCTCGACCGTATGTTAAGGATTGTCATGACTACACACGCTTATAAGGCGTTGATCGCCATTATCTTGGTTGTTCTGCTCACCGCGGTTGGGGCGCAGTCACTGGCTGCATCCGCTCCGGAGCAGGTGGGCGTTGGAGGCGCGTTATGGTGGGATTATGATGGCGATGGTTTGCGAGATGAAGCGGAAAATGCAGGCGTGGCCGGTGCGGTCATCATGCTGTATGCGGATGATGGAGACGCACGATTCGAGCCCGGCGCGGATGATGTATTGTATGCTGCAACCGTTTCAAATGATAAGGGCGTATATTCGTTCCAGGTGAACGACGGACGAGCGTTTTGGGTGGACGTGGATGAGACCTCGCTCCCTGTTGGCGCTGCGCTCGCGCAAGGCCCTGAAAGCCATTCGGACCCGGTCCTGGTGTCGGTGATGGGGACGGATGTTTTGAGCATCGATTTTGCTTATTCTTATCAAGGTTCTATCGCCGGAACCGTTTTCTTTGACTACAATCGCGACGGCGTGCAAGGTCTGGGCGAAGAGGGCGCAGCCGGAATCGATGTGTGCCTTTACGAGGATGTTGACCAAGATGGACGACTGAGCGCTGTGGATGTTTTGCAGGAATGCATTTTCACGGATGAGCAAGGCAACTATCGGTTTTCGGAATTGTTTTATGGCCATTACCTGGTAATGGAAAGTGAACGACCCGGCATCGCCTTCTCAACCCCCAATATCATCGCGGTTTTCCTGGATCCGTGGTTGATCGCCACCGCTCAAGCGCAGCCCATTGGCCTGGTGCGCGTGAATGATCACCCTCAAAAGCTCTTCTTCCCCTTCCACTTGAAATAGGCGTTGGATCGGGTCTGGGCGATGTTGGCGAAGAAAAAGCGACGGCCCTGTTTGGCTGGGGCCGTTGTTTTTTTATGCGCAATGATATTTTTAATGCAAAGCATATGCCGGGAAGGATTCCTGGTATGAACGTATTGAAAAATTATGATAAGTTTAGTATAATTGAGTATGGAGGTGACTGCGTGAATAATAAACGATATTTGAAAAGATAATCGGTAAAAAATTTTTTGAGATTAAATAAGTGGAGGCTTGGTTTTGTTTTTCGTTTTTGTTTCAGCTTAATCGCTGCACCTATAAGCGCCGATGGCTATGTACGAGCGACGCACGCTCAGCGTGTTGCTACTGTTCATTTTGATAAACAGTCTATGGTTGCCGAGCACCGCCGCGATTTCGTTGCGGTCACAGGCTGTCATAGGCGGTCTTCTGTGGCGGGATTATAACGGCAATGGCTTGCAAGATGAGGATGATGGCATGGGCATCGATGGGGTGGTCGTCAGGCTGTTTCGGGATGATGGCGATGCTTTGTTCGAATTGAATGGCGATGACATCTTGATTGTTGAAACGACCACGGCCAATGATGGCGAATATCGATTTTTGGCCGACGTCGGCGCCGTTTACTGGGTGGACGTGGATGAAACCACGCTGCCTGTGGGGCTGTCGCTTTCACCCGGTCCTCAGAGCGGGCCTGAACCCAATTTGGTGCTGCTCAATCAGGATGTTTTCAATATCGACTTCGGTTACTCGCCGCGTGGCGGCGTGAGCGGAACCATTTTTTATGATTACAATATGGACGGCGTGCAAGGGCTAGGCGAGAACGGAGCGCCCGATATCGAGGTCTGTTTGCACGACGATGCCAATGCCGACGGTCGTCTCGATGCAGCCGACCCCTTGCGCGAATGCACCTTTACCGACCATCAAGGCAATTATCTGTTGGATGGTCTGCTTTATGGACATTATGTGATTGTGGAAAGTGAACAACCTGGCGTTGGTTATTCCACCCCCCATATTATTCCTGTTTTTTTGGATCCATGGCTTGTTTCCTCGACTACGGCTGCGCCCATTGGCCTTGTGCTTCTCGCCGACGTGAGCGGGGCGCTCTTCGTGGACGCGAACCACAATGGAAGGCGTGATCCCGATGAAACGGGCCTGTCGGGGGTGACCGTGACGGTGAGCAGCCTTGCTGGCGGGGATTCAGTGGTGACGCAAAGCAATGCCGACGGGGTGTTTCTGGCAAGCAACCTGATGCCCGGCCCTTATCGGATCACGATTCCTAAACGACCCGTAGGTTACATACTCAACGGCCCTGAGGCCGTAGATGTGGAGCTCGACTTTGGCGAAAAGAAAAACGGCGTCGATTTTCCCCTCGCGCCCTTGCCACAGAGTGCAGAACACCCCCTCTTCTTCCCCATGCTTCGGCACCCTTATCCATAAACAATAAGCCTGGCAGGATCCCGAGAGATCCTGCCAGGTCGCGACGCGTTTATAACTCGACTTTTCGCAGGCGTAAGGAATTGGTGACCACAAACACGCTGCTGAAGGCCATGGCTCCGGCCGCGATAATGGGGCTGAGCAGCCCCAAAGCGGCCAAAGGAATGCCGATAACGTTGTAGAAAAACGCCCAGAAAAGATTTTGCCGAATGGTTTTCATGGTGCGGCGGCTCAATTTCAGGGCCCGGGGGACGCCCTTCAAATCACCGCTCATCAGGGTGACATCGGCGGTTTCCATGGCCACGTCTGTGCCGGTTCCCATGGCAATGCCCACATCGGCTTGAGCCAGGGCTGGAGCGTCGTTGATGCCATCACCGGTCATGGCCACAACTTTACCCTCATCCTGCAATTGTTTCACCAGGATCGCTTTATCTTCAGGCAACACTTGGGCAAAGACCCGATCGATGCCAGCCTGATTGGCGATAACCTGGGCCGTGCGCTGATTATCGCCCGTCATCATCACCACTTCGATGCCCATGCTGTGAAGCATGTCCACCGCTTCGGGCGAGGTTGCTTTGATGGTGTCGGCTACAGCCAACACGCCGGCGGCCTGACCGTTCACTTCAACCAGCATGGCCGTCTTGCCCTCTGATTCGAGTTTTTCGAGCAGCTCGCTGAGCGCTGCTTGAGAGGAGGCGATGCGCGCGCTGCCCACCACCACTTGCATCCCATTGATTTGCGCCTTGACGCCAGCTCCTGTCACGGCTTCAAATTGCTTTGGCGTTTCCAATGCAATTTCTTGTTCTTGGGCGGCCTGCACAATGGCTTCTCCTAAAGGATGTTCGGACCCGCGCTCCGCACTGGCGGCCAGATGCAACAGGTATTGAGCAGGCGAATATCCATTGGCTGAAGGCGGCGACCATCCGGGTGCGGGGAGCACATCGGTGAGCACCGGTTTGCCCTCAGTGAGCGTGCCTGTCTTGTCCAGCACCACGGTGGTCACTTGTTCGGCTCGCTCCAGCGCCTCGCTATTCTTGAAAAGAATGCCATACTGTGCGCCGCGACCAGTGCCCACCATGATGGCTGTGGGCGTGGCCAAGCCGAGCGCACAGGGACAGGCGATCACCAAAACCGCCACAGCGTTGATTAGGCTGATGGTGAAGCCTGCTTGACCCAGAAAATACCAGCCTAAAAACGTGAGAAAAGCAATGACAATGACCACAGGCACGAACACGGCGGAGATTCGGTCGGCCAACTTTTGAATGGGCGCCTTGGAACCCTGCGCCTCCTCGACTAAGCGGATAATCTGGGCCAGCGCGGTCTCCTTGCCCACGCGCGTGGCCTGGATGCGAAGCAGGCCCTGTTTGTTGATGGTCGCGCCGATCACCTGATCGCCCACGTCCTTGTCAACGGGGATGGGCTCGCCGGTGAGCATGGATTCATCCACGGCGCTATGACCATCCAGAACAACGCCGTCCACGGGGATGCGCTCTCCGGGGCGGATAATGACCACGTCGCCCACGCGCACTTGCGCAATAGGTATTTCCATTTCCTGGCCATTGCGCTCCACGCGCGCGGTTTTGGGACGAAGACCCATGAGCGCCTTGATGGCCGCGGAAGTGGCGCCTTTGGCTCGGGCTTCCAAATACTTGCCCACCCGAATGAGCGTAATGATCATGGCCGAAGTTTCGAAATAGACATGCTCGCCCAGAGGCATGCCGGCCATCTTGCCCAGGATAACGGCCAAACTGTAGAAATAGGCTGCGGAGGAGCCCATGGCGATAAGCACATCCATGTTGGCCGCGCCGTGTTTCAAGGCCTTATAGCCATTGACATAATAATCGCGGCCAACGTAAAACTGCACGGGCGTGGCCAAGGCAAGCATGAGCCAGTTCACCCAGGCGGCGTGAGCCCATTCGCCAAGCAAGCCAAAGTCGCGCGCCATTGAAAGCAGGAACAGGGGCAAGGTGAAAATGACGCCGATGATGAGCAAATGCCTTTGGCGTTGCGTTTCGGCTTCGCGCGCTTTGGTCTCAGCATCCTCCATCTCCTCTTCGTCCAGCCCCTCCAGCTCAATGACTTCATACCCCAGTTCAAACACCAGGGTCTTCATGGCCGCGACATCCACCATGGCTGGATTGTAAACAATGGTGGCTTTTTCGGTGGCCAGGTTGACGTTGACCTCTTCGACGCCGGGCAAGCGCTTGAGATTGCGCTCGATGGTCGAGACGCAATTGGCGCATGTCATGCCGGCAATGGGCCATTCGACGCGCGCGTACGCCACACCATAACCCAATTCCTCAATCACATTGGTGATCTGCGTTTCGTCGGTTGTCTGGGGGTCATAGACAACTTTGGCGCGTTCGGTGGCCAGGTTGACGTTGACCTCCTCGACGCCAGGCAAGCGCTTGAGATTGCGCTCGATGGTCGAGACGCAATTGGCGCATGTCATGCCGGTAAGGGGGAGGATGAGCTGCTTGCTGTTTGCCATAAACCTCTCTCAGTTTGTGGGCGCGTAGCCGGCTTCGGCCAGAACTGCACGCGCCTGGTCGAGCGCGGCGTCGTTGCTGTACTCGATGAGAACCGTTTTTGCATCAACATTGCCGTCGATATAGTCCACGCCGTCCACGAAGCCCAGTTCGCGCTTGATGGACATGAGACAATGACCGCAGGAAATGGTGGGAATCGAAAGGGTTTTCTTCATGGGATTGCATTACCTCCGTTAGAGATGCTTTGTCGAAGAAAGATTCTGAAAAATGAAAAAAAGCGTTGGGTTTAAGCTGAGTTCAGCGACCTAATTTGCCTGTGGCGTCGAAAACGTCGATAATTTCATTGATGACGCGCTCTCGCTCTGCATCGTCGTTGCTGCGTAAAGCCGTGGTGACGCAGGTTTGCAAGTGATTGGCCAATAAAAGGCTGTTTACGCGCTCGAGCGCATTTTGCACGGCCTTGATCTGTTTCATAATGTCGATGCAATAAGCGTCGTTTTCAACCATGCGTTCGATGCCGCGAACATGACCTTCGATGCTGCGCAGACGGTTAAGCGCGTCTTTTTTTGCTGAATTGGGATTGGACATAAGATGCAAAACTCGGATACTAAGGCCATTGCGCGAGGGCGCGCGGCCCTCTCGCGTGCATGGCGCATTGAATATGGTGTTGATGCGTCTTCCTGCATGACCCACCCCCCTGGGGGGAGGGGTTTGCACTATATCATGACCACCGCTCGCCTGTCAAATCCACCGCCATAATAAAACTGCGGGGAGATAACGGCGCGAACCGCTATCTCCCCGCACTGGTAAGCGCATTTTTCAATGGCGAACTTATCGCTCGATCTCGTAGCCCAGCTTTTCCCAGGCCAATATCCCGCCTTCCATATTGTGCACGTTGTCGAACCCTTGTTCTCGCAAGAAACGATAAGCCTGGCCGCTGCGGTTGCCCGAGCGGCAAGTCATGATAACTGTTTTATCTTTGGGGATTTCATTGATTCGGTTGGGAAGTGTTCCTAATGGAATCAGCGTTACGCCGGGAATATGACCCTCATTATATTCCCAAGGTTCGCGCACATCGATAAGCACCACATTGGGATGGTTGCGGATTTCGTTCACTTGTTGCGGCGTCAATGTGTCGGGTAGGGCGCTCAGGTCCACATCGGCCGCGGCCGGCGCTTGAGAAGCATCTTGTCCGCCGCATGCGACAAGAGCAAGAGCCATGAGCAAGAGAAGCAACAGGAGAATGGGCGATCGTTTCATGATTTTCCTCAAATGGTTGATGATGGGTGGCCGTGAATCGAACGCGATGGTGATATAGGCTATGGTTTGGTGGTCAGTGCTGAGCGTCAAATTGGCGAAAAGAACGACCAGATGGTTTTATCACCACCTGGTCGTTGGATGCGAAAGTCGGCGTTTGCGTTACGGGATCAGGCTTCTTTCGTCGCTGGCTCGCCTCGGTCTGAGCGGATTACATGATTGAAAAGAAGCCCGGCCACGCCCACGCCAATGGAGATCAGCGAAATAATGGAGGCGGTGGGGAGTTGACCCAACACCCATGCGTCGGGTCGGAAGAAGAGTTCGATCCAGAAGCGGCCCAAAGGATACCAGATGAGATACGAGAACAAAACGTCGCCGGTGCGAAGTTTTGCATCGAAACGTCGAATGAGGAACATAATGACGATCACGCCGGTAAGGTTCCAAAGTGATTCGTAAAGGAAGGTGGGGTGGAACCTGGCCTCGGCCGGCACCGCGCCCACCGGCGGGCACATAAAGTCGCCGAAGCGATGCGCGCAGTCGATGCGAATGCCCCACGGCAGGTCGGTGGGAGGGCCATAAAGCTCTTGGTTTACATAATTTCCCCAGCGACCAATGGCCTGCGCCAAAAGGACGCCGGGCGCTGCGATGTCGAGCCATTCTAGAAAGTTGAGTTTCTGCCAGGCCGTGTAGACGAATACGCCGATGACGCCCCCGATGATGCCGCCGTAAATGCCCAGCCCGCGGAATCCACCGTTCCAAAAGGCGATAATGTCGATGGGGTTCTCGCGATAGTAGTCCCAGCCAATGAAGCCGCCCGCAGGCCTCGAAAAGACATGATATAGCCGGGCGCCAATGATGCCAAAAATGAGCACCACAATGAGCATGTTCCATACGTGATCGGGGTCCTGACCGCGCCATTTTGCGACTTGCGAGGAGATGAACGCGCCGAGCACCGCGCCGCCCACAATGAGCACGCCGTACCACGTGACTTGGAATGGTCCGAGTTCGAAAATGATGGGGTTCATAGAAACGAGATTCTCCTTGTGTGTGAGGTGCGAAAAATTGGCGTTAAGCGGTGACGCCAAGCTCCTCCATTAACAGGCCGCGCACGCCGCGCACGCGATCGAAATAGGGAAAACGGTCGGAATCGATGTGATCGTAGGCGCTATACAATATGTAACCCACCAACACAATATGCGCCGCGGCCGCGCCCAGCGGCCCCCAAGGTGGATATTTCAGCATCACCAGGGAGGCGATGGCGAGACCTTTGGTCACGGCGTCCACTAGCTTCATACGGCCTTCAAAACCCGCTTGAAGCGCGACCACGCGCTTCACCAGCTCGCAGAGCATCTGCGGCTCGCCCGCATAAGACTGCATCCACGTTTTGCTCTCCTCGTAAACGGCTCGGGTGTCCAGCAACCGGCTGACGCCATTGGCGACGGTCTCCTCCTCTGTTAGCTCCTCCAAAAACTCCAGCACCGCTTTTTTCACAGCCTGTTCGCCTTCGGGGCCGAGCAAGGCTCGAAGTTTGTCGGTGGCCGAAATGATATACTCCACGGCCAGTTTCAAAAGCGACGCCGCGCTTTCGCGCAGCTTTTTGGAAAGATCCGCGCCCATGCTTTCCGCGGCCTCTCGCACCACAGCCAGGGGCATGGTCAAGAGATTATCTATGGCGTCTTGGCTGGCTTCTATGGCCCCTTTGCGCACGCTTTCGAGACAGTTCCAGGTGGCCGCTCTAAGTTGCGTCTCACAGGCGTCGGTTGTTCGAAACGCCTCGATAGATGGCGGCGCGAGCAGGGCGTCCGGGTTTTGCAAGGCCTGTCGGATGAGCGCCTCGCGCCCCGCTGTTGTGCGGCTTCGCATTATCTCGCGGATTTGATTGTCGGCCGGCATCTCGCCGCCGGTGCGGAGCAACCGTTCGGCGATAGCCAGGTCGGCCGCGGCCGCGCCCAGCATCTGAATTTCCCGCACCGCGCGTTCATGTTCGTCGGTGGCCTCTTGAAGCTTGGTTTGCAGGCTTTCTTGCAAAGCGCGGCTCTTTTGCAAAAAGGCCAGGGCGCGTTCGAGCGCGGCCTCGTCATAGGGCGAAGGCGGCCGTTCGACTTCGCCCGCGCGCATTTGAGCCGGAGCCTTGGTCGCGTCAGGCGGGGTGAGCAATGTCTCAAGCTCGGCCAGATAATCACTGAGAATATCGTTCGGGGGCATGGTGAATCTCCATGATAATGGAAATCATCGCGAGACGGGTCTTTCTGCGAGAACGGTCCATCGATAAGCGGGCGGCATCATCGCGCAATTCATTATAGTGCTTTCGGCAAGATGGAGCAATTGATTGCCCCATTGGTTTCAAGCCAGGCTCTTCATCGGTCCTTGGCGCTGCGGCAAGCAAGTCGCGCTTTTCAAAACCGCGTCCTTCTTCGCCCCAATGGCTTCTCATTCGCCCCTTAGGGCCTTTTTCACTTCCAAATAGATGGGCTTGGGCTGAAAATCGGGCGTGACAAAGGTGTAATAATCGCGAATATTTCGTTCGGGCCAGGGGTAGCGAAAGGCCCACATAGAGAGCGATGCGAGCCAGGGCCAATCGAGGGCCATCTCGTAGGCGCGGATGGTGTAGCGGATGCGTTGGGCCGGACGCACCGCGCGGGTCCAACGCGGATGGTCGTTCCATCCCGCTTCGGTGATATGAATGGGCTTGCGACCGTCGTCATTGGCGAGCATGATCTCTCGCAACAGCTCGACGCGTCGAAAATTGATGACTTCAGGCGCGGGCGGGTCGTCGGGCGCATAAGTGAGGCCATAGGCATGGACGGCCAACGCGTCGAAATAGGGAGCAGCTCCGGCGTCGTACATGCTTTGCAAATAAGCGAGATCGCTTACGCCCAGCTCGCCGTTGGGGTCCCCGAGCGTGGGCGCCAGCGCACCCGCCAGGATCGGAACGTCAGGGTCCGCGGCGCGAATGGCTTCGCTTGATAAACGGAGCAAGTCGACATAAGCGTTCGCATCCACTTGCCGATAACCCCATTCCAGGCTAAGGTTGGGTTCGTTCCAGATAATGATGCCGGCCAACTGGCCTCGATAACGCTGTGCGAAGGCCCCCGCATAGTTTGCAAATGCATCGTAATATTCGGGATCGAGATGGGTGTTCACCGAATCTCTGGGTCGCGCCCATTCTGGCACAAATCCCAAACGGGCGATGACCTTCAACCCCTGACGATTGGCGTGTTTCACCACCAAATCGGCATGCTCCCATTGGCGAACGCCAGGACGAGGTTCGATAAAGGCCCATGGGAAATACTCCACTATCCAGGGCGCGCCCATTTCGCGCACCATGGCCAATGTGCGTTTGATCTTCCACGGTTCAACTTCGTTTTCCAACCGCGTATGAACGCCCGCTTTTGGATTGGTTGTATCTACATGTTGTTGAGGGCCTAGCGGCGTTTGGGTGGCGCCACGCGACCACAAAACCCCGCCCAATATAACCAGAATGCCAAATAGGGGATAAATAAGATGTATCAGGAGGGCTTTACGGGACATAGCGCGGCGATCAAAGGCCCGGTCCCGCCAGTTTTTGAATTTTGTCAAACGTCTCGCGCCAGGAAATCGGGCTAAGCCCCATTTTTTCGCGCAGCGCTTCGGGCGTCATGCCAAACCGGTAAGAGCGAACAGCCGAGGTCCAGCGCAGCGTCTCGAACGAAGCACCCCCCGGAATTTCAGCCCGCTTGGCCGCGTCGCTCAACACATATTCCAAATTGCGGGCGGTGCATTCGAATAAACGTTCTTTGGGCTGATAAGTGCGCAAATACTGGTTATAAACGGGGGTGAACGCCGGACCCAGGGCCAGTTTACGCTCTTTGTGACCCATGCGCGGGTCGCTATACCGCACATAGAGTATAGGATCGCGTGGATTGGATGTGTCGATGTCATCCAGGCGTATTTTCATGACTTCAGATTTTTTCAAACCGGCTTGCAGCAGCAAAAGCACGAGCAGATAGGGCCGCGCGTCCGGTTTGGTGGGCGACCAAAGCATATCGCGCGTGACGCGCACCAGGCGGTCCACTTCCTCGTCGTAAAGGATGCGAGGCAACGGGGCCTGCACGCTTTGTTGGATAACCGCGGCTGCGGGGTCTTGATCGAGCACCTTGACCTCGGTGAGCCATCCAAAGAAGGATTTTAGCGTGGTGACGCGCCGCGCGTAAGATTTGGGGCTGCAGGGAATAAGCGCTCCATCAGCATTTGTGCGTTCGAAGCGCAACCAGTAAAGAAACTGATTGAGGGTCTCCGTGTCGATGTCCTTGAGTTTTGGGTTTTCTCCACGTTCTCGGAAATAACGATTGAGCAATCGTAAATCGCCTAAAAACGCCTTGATAGTGTTGGGCGAAAAGCCTTTGCCCTGCATATACACTTGATATGGGCCAATAGCAGCGGATAGCGAGCTGTCCGCGGTGATGTCATCGGGGATTTTCGCAATAGGCTCGCCCGCCTTGCCAGGCTCTATAGACTGCGCCGCTTCGTTGAAAAGTGAGGGTTGTTTCGACACGTCGAGCCTCCTGTGAATGGCATCTCCTTCGCGTAGTGGTTTTTCCTATTCTATCACAGGGGATCGCGTCGTGCGAATTGCGAGACGAAGCATGCGCAACAGATCAAAATATTCAGTGAAACGTTGCGTTCAAATGTCCACAAAATGGCGTCAGCCCATTGCACAACCGATCTTCGCCCCATGTCGTCTCGTTCTGAGTCGCGTCTCAACGCCCCAAAAAAGGTGAAAATTGGGAGGCCATGGGCGATGGACGCCGCGCATTTCGTCATAGAAACATGGATGCCCCTCTTCCCGAAAATTTCACCTTAAAATTTCGACACAAGTCTATCCCGGATAGTCGGCCAAACGCGTCTCAAGCGCTGCCCAGCACTTTGGGTCCGGTTGGTCCCGGACTACCCCCCAGCGGCTCCACCGTCACCCCAAAGGCCTTATATGTCTCCAATGGTTTGGGGCCAGCCACCGTCACGGTGGCGTGTCCGGTCGCGTCCACCGTAAACACACCGCCGCTTTCACGTTTTCCGTTTTCATCGATGAGCCACAATTGATACGCATGCACCTCATCCAATGGCGGAAGATCATCCACCACCAGCGCGCCCTGCTCACCATTTTCGGGCATGACCAGCACGGCGTGAGCCTCGGGCGCAATCTCCGAACCCATTAACATAACCGTGTGAATATGTTCGACAGATGCATGTTGCTGCTCGAGCGCCTGCACGCGTTGCCAAAGCCTGAAATTCGCCAGTAAAAGACCGAAAATAAGAACCAACGCCGTGATCCCGAAGGCGAATTGTGGTCGCGACCAGCCGCTCATCAGGTCCCGCCATGTCTTGACGCGCAAAGAGGGCCCAGAAACCGAGCGCGAGGGGTTGAGCGAGTCTAGAATGCGTTGTTTTAGCGCCACTGGCGGCGGAGCAACCGACCGCGAAGCGTACATGAGTTCAGCCACCACCTCTTCGTAAACTTCCAGCTCCGCCCGGCAGGCGTCGCACTCACCCAAATGTGCGCGCGCCCGCTCGGCTTCGGGTTGGTCCAGGCAGCCCAAAGCATAGGCGGGAAGCAGTTCGGTGATGTGTGGGCTGGCGGTCATAGAAAGTGTGTGCAAGCCGGTTTCGCGACACAGGCATTCGCCCTAGATGGTACGTCGCGTGAGCAAAGATGGATGCATTATGGCGCGTCTTCCTCCACAAGAAGCACGCGCAGCTTTTGCATGGCCAATCGAACCCGCGTTTTCACCGTGCCAAGAGGCAGGTTGAGCCGTTCGGCCATTTCACTATGGCTGAGTCCTTCAAAATAGGCGAGAGCGAGAACCTCTCGTTGCGTTTCGGGCAGGCGCTTGAGAGCCGCCCGTACGCGTTCCCGACGCAACGCGTGCAACGCTTCGCGCTCTGGGTCATCGTCCGCCAGGAACGCTTCGGGAGTGGCGTCCGTCCAATCGATGGGGTTCGCGCCTTCATCCCCGCGCCGATTGCGACGTCTGAGAATATCGATGGCCCGATTGCGGGCGATGCTCGATAGCCAGGTGCTTACGCGAGCGCGTTCGGCCCGGTATTGCCCTGCCTTTTCCCAGATGCGAAAGAAGACGTCCTGAGTGATCTCCTCCGCGGTTGCGGAATCGCCCACGGTTTTCAGGGCGAGATTGTAAACCAGGCGTGCATAACGATCGTACAATTCGGCCAGCGCGGCCGCGTCTCCGCGCTGGATCATTTCAATCAGAACCTGGTCTTTCGCGCTTGTGTAATTCACAGAAAATCAGGGAATGATATATGAAAGCGAAATCTGGCCGAAGCCAGACGTTGGGCGTCCTTGTCATGGTTTATGGTTGGTCAACCGCGTGAAATTATGCATGAGAACCTGAATGAATACAAAAATGCCGGGGGCGTCAAAGCTGCTCTTTCCGGCCGCGGCGCACGCCTTGGCCAGACTTCTCAAAAGGACTATACTAAAGTCGTCCATACGGGCCGCGCGTAGCAAGCAGTGGCTTTGCTCTCGCAGCGCCTCCGCCGATGATGAACCCGAACTTCAAGGTTGTTCGCTTTATTATTGTCAAATCTCGCCTCTTGTCCTTGCTTATGGAGTGAGCCTTATGTCCACCGTTTCTCTTATCGAATATGACCATGCTTCGCCCGAGGTGCAAGCCGTTTTCGACGAAATCAAACAAGCGCGCAATATTGAAGATGTGAACAATTTCTGGAAGGCGTTGGCCAATCACCCGACCTTGCTTCGTCAGACATGGGACGCTTTGAAACAGGTGATGCAACCCGGCGCGCTCGATGGCTTAACCAAAGAAATGCTGTATATTGCCGTCTCCATCGCCAATAATTGCGATTATTGCATTCACACCCACACCGCGGCGGCATTTGCCAAAGGCATGACCCAGGCGCAGTATGAAGAGCTTTTGGCCGTGGTGGCCATGGCGCATCAGACCAACGCCCTGGCCACGGGCATGAAGGTTCCGGTCGATCCGCAGTTTTTGGCCTGAATTTAAGGCCCCGACATGCCGTCATAATGAGTTGTTCTTGATCACATGTAAACGTTTTTTGCCTTGTTCTCTTGGAGACCTCACATGATGAAACTGGAAGGCGTCATTCCCGCCTGCGTCACCCCGTTTGTCGATGGCCGAGCCAGCCCCGAAGCCATGAAGGCCAATATCGGCCGCTGGTTAGAGCTTGGCGTGCATGGGTTGTTGGTGTTTGGCAGCACCGGTGAATTTCCTTATGTGGAGGATGAAGAGCGCGAGCCGATTTTGCGCGTGGCGCGAGAGGCTATCCCCTCGGACCGACTGTTCCTGGTGGGATGCGGCGCTGAGAGCGAGCCGCGCGCGCGGCGCTATGTGCAACAAGCCGCGGATGTTGGCGCGGACGCGGCTCTGGTGGTGACGCCGGTGTATTACACGCGCGGCAAGAGCGAGGCGCAACGCGAGTTTTACCAAGCCTTGGCCGAGAGCAGTCCCATCCCCATCCTGCTCTATAATGTGCCCGCGTTTACGGCTTATGAACTGCCGGTGGAGATTATTGTTGAGCTTTCACGCCATCCTAATATTGTGGGCGTCAAGGATTCATCGAACAATCCGCGGCGCGTGGCCACCGAATTGCGGCTTTGCGCCGAAGATTTCGCGGTTTTTTGCGGCAGCCCCACTTTGGCCTTTCAGTGTCTGGCTTTGGGCGCGGTGGGAGGCGTGTTCGCTTTTGGCAATATTATCCCCGAGATTTTGGTGAGGTTGTATGATGCGGTTCGAGCCGGAGATATGGAGAGGGCCGCGGGTTTGCAAGCCGCAGTGACCCACCTTTCGGTGGAAATTGGAGCCTGGGGCATTCCGGCCATCAAGGCCATTCTTGCTCACCGCGGTTTTCAGCCAGGTCGGCCGCGCCCGCCGCTTCGACCCCTCTCCCCAACCCAGGCCGAGCAGGCCATTGCCGTCTGGGAGGAGGTGATGGCGTCGGTGGAGAGCGGCGATTAATCAAGTTCAGCTTGATGCGCTGAGCATTTGGAGGTGATAGTTATGCGCGTGATTGTTACCGGAGGAACCGGTTTGATTGGCCGAGCGCTCGCGGCTTCTCTTCTCAATGACGGCCATGAGGTCGTTGTGCTCACGCGTGACGCGACGCGCGCGGCCAAACGTTTGCCAGCCGGAGCGCATGCTCATGCCTGGGATGCGCGTTCAGCCAAAGGCTGGGCGCGGTTGGCCGAGGGTTCCGACGCCATCATCAATCTGGCCGGGGAAAGCATCGCCGGCGAGGGGCTGATTCCCGCTCGTTGGACCAAAGCGCGCAAAGAGCGCATTTGGCGGAGCCGCATCGATGCCGGTCGCGCGGTGGTGGAGGCCGTGGAAGCCGCTTCGCGCAAGCCGGCCGTGCTCATTCAGGCTTCGGCCATCGGATACTACGGTCAGCATCAACATGACGGCGTTTTCACCGAGGATAGCCCGCCCGGCGATGATTTTCTGGCGCGCTTGTGCGCGGCCTGGGAGGAATCGACCCAATCGGTTGAAGCCTTGGGCGTCCGCCGCGCGGTGATCCGCACCGGATTGGTGCTGAGCATGGATGGCGGCACGCTGCCGTTCATGGCTTTGCAGCATAAGCTATTCGTTGGCGGTCGATTGGGCTCGGGGCGACAGTGGTATTCGTGGATTCATATCGCGGATGAGGTGGCCGCTATTCGGTTTTTGTTGGAGAACGCGGACGCGAGGGGGCCGTTCAATCTCACCGCGCCCAACCCCGTCACCAATCAGGATTTCAGCCGGATTCTGGCTCAAACGCTTCACCGCCCGGCCTTTCTCGTCACCCCGCCCTCGCTCATGCGTCTGGCGTTGGGCGAGATTGCCACCCTGGCGCTGGAGGGACAGCGCGTGGTCCCAAAGCGCTTGCTCGAGTTGGGATTCACGTTCCGTTTCGCGGATCTGGCCTCGGCCCTGGCGGATTTGTTGAGTTGAGCGTCGCTAGATTCGGTTGGCATTCCGCCCGCATGGCCCGAAGGGGCTTTCCGCCATTTGGCCCGGCGGCTTCAGCCTCCGATGTTCTCGCGCGAACGCGCTTCTCTTACCTGCGCGGCCATTTACGCGGATGCTCTCGACGCCGCTCGTCGGCCGCGCCCACGCGCAAGGGCCGCGGCAACAACCCGGCCTCCTCCACAATCTCGGCCACCAGCTCTTCCTGCCGATAGGCCATTACATGAATGCCGGCCACGCCCTCGATCTCTCGCACCTGTTGAATGATCTCGATGCAAATGCGCTTGCCCTCCTCGCGTTTTCGCGGCTTCGGCGTTTTGCGCAGGCGCTCCACGATCGCATCCGGGATATGCACGCCCGGCACCTTGGTGCGCATGAATTCGGCCGCTTTTTCCGAGCGCAGCGGGCCGACGCCCACCAGAATATACACCTTTTCGTGTAGCCCCAGGTCTCGCACGCGGCGCATGAACTCGCGAAATCGGGCTATATCGAAGCAATACTGCGTCTGGATGAAATTCGCGCCGGCCTCCACCTTCTTGGCCAGGCGCAATGGCCGCCAATCATAGGGCGGAACAAAGGGATTGGAGGCCGCGCCCAGGAAAAAGCGCGGCGGGGTGGTCAGCTTGCGTCCGCTTAGAAACACGCCCCGGTCGCGCATGATGCGGGCCGTGCGCAGCAACTGGATGGAATCAAAATCGAAAACCCGCTTTGCTTCGGGCTGATCGCCCGCGGTCACATCGTCGCCCGTGAGGCAAAGCACATTGCGCACGCCCATCGCGGCCGCGCCCAATAGATCGCCCTGAATCGCGATGCGGTTTCGGTCGCGACACGAAACCTGATACACCGGCTCGTAGCCCGCTCGCGTGAGCAGCGCACAGATGGCCACGCTCGACATGTGGCAATGCGCGCCGCTGGCGTCGGTTGCGTTGATCGCGTCGCAAACCTGCGAGAGCACCAGGGCCGCATCATACACTTCTTGCGGGTCCGCGCTGTCGGGCGGGTTGAGCTCGGCCGTCACCGCAAAACGGCCCGAACGCAACACCCGCTCCAACCGGCTGCCGGCCAGGAAGCCTTCTCTGTTCTCGCTCATGCCTGACTTCCCATTTCCCATCCCCGCGGCGTGCGCGCGTCCACGCCCGTCAGCATATTGATCCAGGCCGAAGTCCCTTGCAACCGTCGATTGACCGGCGGCTGGATGAGCGCGATCTCATCGCCAAAACGCGGCATGGCCCGCGACCGCTCATACGCTTCCACCCACACGCACCTCATCTCCGGCTTGACCTCGCAATGTCCGTTGCCGCGCACGCCGCCGCAAGGGCCGTTGCGCAGGTTCTTGGGACATGTCATGGGGCATGTCATGCCCGTGGAATGAAGAATGCATTGGCCGCACATGCGGCAATCGAACACCAGCTTCTTGCCCAATTCTTCGGGCCAACGAACCAGGCGTTCGGCTCGCTCGTAGCCCATGCGCGCAAACAGCGGGTCAAGGCGCTCGAATAGGCGATGCGTGAACAGATAGGCCCGCTCCAATGCCGCTGGATGATTACGCAACCACGCGCCCAGGCTCATAACCGTCCCTGTTTGATGGCGATCAGTTTCTTCGCGGTCTCCACGGCCACGGCCGCGTCGCGACAATAGGCGTCCGCGCCGATCTCTTCTGCGAAAGCGTCGCTCAACGGCGCGCCGCCCACCAGCACGATCAACTCATTGCGGATGCCGCGATTCACCAAATCATCGATCACCACCTTCATATAGGGCATGGTCGTGGTCAGCAACGCACTCATGCCCAGAATATCGGGATCATGCTCCTCGATGGCGGCCAGATAGTCCTCCACCGAATTGTTGATGCCGATATTGACGACTTCCAGGCCCGCGCCCTCCCACATCATGCTTACGAGATTCTGGCCAATGTCGTGGATGTCGCCTTTCACTGTGCCGATGACGGCCGTGCCCAGCTTGGGCGCGCCCGTCTCAACCAGCAAGGGGCGCAAGATGCTCATGCCCGCTTTCATGGCGTTGGCCGCCATCAGCACCTCCGGCACAAAAAGTATGCCGTCGCGAAAATCCGCGCCCACCACGTCCATGCCTGCGACCAGCCCCTTGTTGAGAATGTCCACCGGCGTAAGCCCGCGAGAGAGCGCTTCGTTCACCTCCTCTTTGATTTCGTCGGCGTAGCCGTCGTACAAGTCTTCTTGCATGAGCTCGAAAAGCTCTTCATTGGAAAGCTCTTCGAGGATGATCTCTTCGTTGTTGTTGTCGCTCACAATGCACCTTCCTGGCGTTGATGTGCGAGAAGTATTGAGCAAAAGCGTCTCAGATTATACTCTGCTTTGAAAACGGCGTCCAAAGTCCAGGGTCCGAAGTCCAAGGTCGGTCGGTGGACGATGGACGATGGGACGATGACGATGGGGGTAGGCTCATTTATCGTCCATCGTCTCATCGTCTCATCGTCCAAGACAAGACAAACCCATTCAACTCTTGAGCTTCTGGATAATCGCCGGCAACACCTCGTGCAGATCGCCGATGATGGCGTAGTCGGCTTTGGTGACCATGGGCGCTTCGGGATCGGTGTTGATGGCCAGGATATGCTTGGCGGCCTTGCACCCCACCCAGTGCTGGATCGCGCCGCTGATGCCGCAGGCGATGTAGAGATCGGGCGCGACGCGCGCGCCGGTCTGGCCCACCTGGTCGGCGTGGGGACGCCAGCCGTTGTTGGTGGCCACTCGCGACGCGGCCACCGCGCCGCCCAGCAATCCGGCCAGCTCCTCCAGCGCCGCGAATCCCTCCGCGCTGCCCACACCGCGACCGCCGGCCACCACCACGCGCGCGTCGGTCAGTGAAACGCCCTCGCGCTCCGGCTCGACCCGTCGCACCACGCGCACCCGCATGTCCTCTTCGGTGAGGGTCGGAACAAAGGGTCGGACATCGATCTCGGGGGGCTTGGAGATGCTCTCGGCCGCGAGCGCATGTTCGGCCACCGTCAACAGCGCAGGCGATCCCTTGAGATGCGCCTCTTCGAGCAAGCTGCCGCCCCAGCGCACGCGAGTCACCCGAAACGGCTGGCCCGTCGCGACTTCGGTGCAATTGCTGGCCAGGGGCAAGTCCAGCCGCGCGGCCAACCGCGCCATCACCTCGTTGCCTCGCTCTGATCCCGCGGCCACAACCACATCGGGCGAGGTCGCGGCCATGAGTTGCGCCAGGCTTGCGGCCCAGGCGTCGGGCGCGTAGTCATCCAGCCATGCATGCTCCACCAGGTGGGCGCGAACCGCGCCGTATGCAGCCAGCGGTTCGGCCAGTGCGCGCGCTTCTGCGCCGATGAGCGCGACTTCCAACCGTGAGGCCATGTCGTCCGCCAGCCGTCGCGCCAGGGTCAGGGCCTCTAGCGAGCTTTCGTTGAGTTTACCGCGGTCGTGTTCGATGAACGTAAGAATCATGAAAGCACCCCCAATTCTTTGAATAGAGCCACGGCCTTATCCGCGGCTTCCGGCCCGTGGCCGAGAATGGTCACCTGGCTTTCCTCCTCGACCGGCGTCTTCATGCGGATCATCTCCAGGCCGCCGTCGAACCAGGTCGGCTCCAGCCGCGTAATGGGCTTCTTTTTGGCCCGCAGTCGGCCCGGAAGCGAGGGGTAGCGCGGGAGATTGATGCCCTCTTTCACCGTGATCACGGCCGGAAGCGAGGTTTCGTACACCTCCCAGCCGCCTCCCGCCTCTCGCCGCGCCTCAACCCGGCCATCCTCGATGCTGAGCTGCTTCACGCCGGTGATGCAGGGCCGACCCAGCGCGTGGGCCACCCGCACCCCCACCTGATACCCGCCCGCGTCCGCGGATTCATTGCCGAACAGGATCAAATCAAAGGGGCCTTGCTCGGCTTCCCGGTCGCGGATCGCGTCCACGAGAGCCTGCGCGGTGGCCACCGGGTCCCACTCGCGACCGTCGGTCGCCAGCAAGATGGCGTTGTCGACGCCGATGGACATGGCCGCTCGCAGTTGTTCTTCAGCCTCGTCCGGCCCCAGGGTGAGCGCGGTCGCCTGACCGCCCTGTTTTTCGATCAGCCGAACCGCCTCTTCCACCGCGCACTCCTCGTGCGGGCTAACCGTAAAACCGAGGTAGCGCGTGTCGATGGCGCGGCCGTCGTCGGTGAGGTTGATTCTTGCGCCCGTCTCGGGCACGCGTTTGATACAGACCAGGATGTTCATGGTTTCAACTCTGTTGGTCTCACAAGAAGAAATCTTAGTAGGGGTCTGAATTTAGTTGGTCGGTGGCGCGTAGTTCCCAAGCCATCGAATGAAGGGGAATCGAGGGTGGGCTATGCGATAGAAGCGCCGATCCGCGGTCCAAAATTCGCAGCCCACAATCTCGGCCAGGGCGAGATAATGAGCGTCATACGCGGCCGGGCGCTCCAGTTCGTGAGCTATTTCCCAGGCTCGCTCGTGCAAGTCGCGAAATGCGGTCAAATGCACGTCAAGCGCCAGCGCCTCATCAATGGCCCGCCGCCCTTGTTCGGGCGTGAGCAAGCCGCGATGCACCGTCTTCCGCAAGACGCTTACGATCTCGAACACAAATAAACTTGGAGCGATGAGATGGTAATCTTGTTCCAACCAGGATTGCCAGAGCCTCTCGGCCGATAAGCTGTCGGGCTCATCGAGGACCAACTTCAAGGCAATGCCCGAATCAACGCAGATCCATGAGCTCATCGGTGCGTTCCTCGCGAAGCTCTGTCAACATAGCGGTTGAGTCGATGGTCTTACCCGACCGGGCCATCTCTTCTCGCAGTTTGCGCGCCCTGGCCAGCGCCTCGAACTGCTTCTGCTTTCGCGTCTCATCTGCGAAGATGCGGTCATAGGTTTGCAGGCGATGAAAATCCTCCATGCTGATCAGCGCCGCGCTGGGCTTGCCATGAGAGAGCAAGATGATGCGTTCGCGACCGTATGCCGCTCGTTTGACTATCTCGCCCAAACGCCGTTTGAATTCCGAAAGGGTGACCGACTGGTCCTGCGTCGTCATTTCTCACCTCGACTGATATAAATCGTGCGATTCGTGCGATTCGTCCATTATACATGATGGAACCGCGGCGCTGCAATCAAGGGAGAATGGCGGGGACGCGTTTTTGCATTCACCCTTTCATCCGCTCGTTTGTGGGGTCGAACAGGGGCGCGGCGCCCACCGCGGCGACCGTGACCGGGAAGCGATCGCCCATGTAATAGACCGAAAGCCCCGTCCCCACTTTTGCATATTGGGGCGGAAGATAGGCCATGAGGATGTGCTTGCCGATGGAGGGGCCGGACCCGGCGCTGGTCACATAGGAGCGCCGGCCATGCGCATCCTCGATGGGCTCGCCCTCGCGCGTGAGGATGGGCTCGCGGCCCAGCATGAAGCGAGGAACGCCCGACGAAGAGGTGTGGTCGTCCACGGTCAGCGAGCAGAGCAATGCGGCCGGGGGTTCGGATCGCGCCTTGAGGTAGGCCTCCTTGCCGATGAAATCGGCCTTTTTCACCTTGGGCCGCGCCAATCCCGCTTCGACCGGGTTGTATTCCGAATCCAGCTCCGCGCCAAAGAGACGATAGCTCTTCTCCAGTCGAGCGGTCGTGCCGTACACGCCGATGCCCACGGGAACGATGCCGTGCGGCTGACCGGCCTCCCATAGATAATCCCACAAACGGCGTCCGTGCTCGAAGGCCGTGTAAATCTCCCAGCCCAGTTCACCCACATAGGAAATGCGAATGGCCCAGGCCGGGACGGTTCCGATGGTGATATGCCGCGCATAGCCATAGGGGAAGGCCGCGTTGGAAAGATCGTCTTCCGTTAGTGATTGCAGCACGTCGCGCGCGCGCGGCCCCCACAATCCCACCGTGCACAGGCTCGAGGTCTTGTCTTCGAAATGCACCGAACCATCGGCGGGAAGGTGATCCAGGAACCATTTCTTGTCGCGCGCGCCGTCGCCGCCGCCCGTCACCACCCGGAACGATTGCTCGCCCGTGCGCATGATGGTGAGATCGGCCTTGAAGCCGCCGTTGGGCGCGAGAAGCGGCGTGTAGACCGCCTTGCCTACCGGCACATCCATTTGATTCACCGTGAGATATTGCAGATAGTCCAGCGCGCCGGGACCGTGGATGTCGAACACTGCGAACGCGGTCAGGTCCACCATGGCCACCCGATCGCGCATGGCCAGATGCTCGGCGCTGATGATGGGCGACCACCAACGAGAATCCCATTCGGCCGGTCGCTGCTGGATGCGGTCGCCGTATTCCTCCAGCAGTTTCTCATTCGATTCATACCACCAGGGCCGCTCCCAGCCGGCCGTCTCGAAATAGACCGCGCCCAGTTCGCTGGTGCGCTGATGGAAGGGGCTAAGCCGCACCTCGCGGTTCGAGGCCCATTGCTCGAAAGGATGGACGATGCCATATGTCTTGTTGAAACCCTCGCCCGTGCGCGCCCGGATATGCGTCTTGGTGCGCGCGTAATCATAGAATCGGGCCACGTCCGACGCGTGCACGTCGATTTCGCTGTAGCCGTCGGTCATCCACTCGGCCACCGCTCGGCCCACGCCCGGCCCCTCCTTGATCCACACCGCGGCCGCGGACCAAAGGCCCTTGACTTCCACGGTTTCGCCCAGCAATGGGAAGCCGTCCGGCGTGAGTGAGAGCAGGCCGTTGATGGCGTGACGAATGCCCACCCGCTCGTCGCCGAGAATTTCGGGCATCAGCTCCAGCGCCTGCTCCATCTGCGGCTCGAAGTCCTCTTCGGTGAAGGGAAGCTCGGTGGGCGATAAGCGGGCTTCTTCGATGGAGGGTATCTCGTCCGGCTCATGGAAGATGGGGCGATGCGCGTAGGACCCGACCTCCATGTCGCTGCCGTTCTGGCGTTCGTACATGTTCATATCCACATCGCGCACGATGGGATACTCGATCTCGCCCACGGTCTTCTCGAACAAGGGGATCGGTCCCACACTGATCATCTGGTGCACCATGGGCGTGAGCGGAATGGTGGCCCCGGCCATGCGCGCAATGCGCGGGCTCCACACGCCACAGGCGATGACCACCACATCGGCCATGATGTCCCCGCGCGTGGTGCGCACGCCTTTCACGCGGCCGTTTTCCACGAAGATGTCGAGGGTCTCGGTGTTGGGGAAGGTCTGTAATGCGCCCATCTCCATGGCCCGTTCGCGCATGATGGTGCCCGCGCGCAACGAATCGACCACGCCCACGCCAGGCGTGTAGAATCCGCCCAGGATGACATCTTCATTGATATAGGGAACCAGTTCCTTCACCTCGGAGGGCGTCAGCAAATAGGATTCGACGCCCCAGGATTGCGAAGAGGCCATGCGTCGCGTCAATTCTTGCATGCGCGCTTCGGTTCGCGCCACCTCGATGCCTCCGCTCTGAGTGAAAACGCCCATTTCCTTGAACTGACGCACGCTGTCCAGGGTGAGGAAGGTCATTTCTTTGGAGTGGTCCACCAGGAAAATGAAGTTGGAGGCGTGGCCGGTGGAGCCGCCTGGGTTGGGAAGCGGTCCTTTGTCGATCTGCACAATGTTTCGCCAGCCTTTAAGGGCCAGATGATAGACCAAACTGTTGCCGACAATGCCTGCGCCGATGACCACCACATCGGCTTTGGATGGTAATGGACTCATGGGATTTCTCCTTTGGTCATGGAGGCGAGTAAGGTGTTGCGGATCTTGTGCGGGGCGCCGTCATTGTGGGGCGCTTGTTGAAGCGATTTTCGAGTTGCATTGTCGCTGACGGCGCACCCACTTTTGAAAACGATTTCATTGACATAATATACCAAAATCACCCGTTTAATGGGAAAAATGGCCATGAAATCGGGGTGTTTTCTTTTGCGAACTTCGCGTTTGAAAACGATTTCGCCATGTGCGTATCAGTGCGCGGCCTTGTTCTTTTCCACGAATTCGCGTAGGGCTTCGTCGATGGCTTCGTCCAAGGGCGGGGGTTCGTAGCTGCGAAGCCGCTGTTTGTACATATCGTGCGCTCGAACATAGGCGTCGCGGCCGCCTTCGGCTTCCCATTGTTCGGCCGAGTTGTAATCGAACAATTGGGCGCGATAGAACGCGTCGCGGAAATGGCGTTGGGTGTGTTCCGTGCCCAAATGATGCCCGCCCGGCGGCACGGCCGCGATCGCGTCCAGGGCCAGGGTCTCGTCCGAGATGTCCAGCCCGTTCAAAAGGGTGTGGAACATGCCCAAAAGTTCGCAATCGAGCGCGAATTTCTCATATCCGGCCGTGAGTCCGCCCTCCAGCCAGCCCGCGGCGTGCAAGATGAAATGGGTGCGGGCCTGGATCGCGGGCAACATGGTCATCACCGATTCGTATCCGGCCTGCGCATCGGGGATCTTGGCGCTAGCGAACATGCCGCCCCCGCGGAAGGGGAGCCGATAGCGCCGAGCGAGTTGCGCGCTGACGAGAATGGCCATCTGGCTTTCGGGCGAGCCAAACACAGGCCCGCCGCTCTGCAGGTCGATGTTGGTGAGAAAGGAGCCATACACCACCGGCGTTCCCGGCTCCACCATCTGAGCAAACGCAATGCCCGCGAGCGCCTCCGCGTTTTGTTGGGCCAGGGTCGCGGGAATGGACACGGGCGACATGGCCCCGGCCAGGATGAAGGGCGTGATGATGACGGCCTGCCGCGCGTGGGCGTAGACCTTGAGCGCGCCCAACATACGGTCGTCTAGCCGGCGGGGGCTGCTGATGTTGATGAGGGAGATGAGCGCCGGTTGCTCGCGGATGCGCTCAGCCCCAAACGCGATCTCGGCCATGGCCACGCTGTCGGCCGCGGCTTCAGCCGACATCACCGACCCCATGAACGGCTTGTCGCTGTATTTGATGTGGCTGTAGACCATGTCCAGGTGTCGGGTGGGGCCGGGAAGGTCGGTCGGCTCCACAATGGTGCCGCCGGAATGATGCATATAGGGGCTGAGATAGGCCAGTTTGACGAAATTCTGGAAGTCCTCCAGCGTGGCCGGGCGGCGACCGCGTTCGAGATCGTGGACAAAGGGCGGGCCGTAGACGGGCGCAAAGCAGATATGCTCGCCGCCGATGATCACGTTTCGGGCGGGATTGCGCGCGAGCTGGGTGAATTGGGCGGGCGCTTTGGCCACGTATTCCATGACCAGTTCGGGATCGAAGAACACGAGTTCGCCATCCACCCGCGCCCCGTGGTCGCGCAAAATGGCCAGCGCTTCAGGGTCGCCCAGAAAGGCGACGCCCATCTCCGCGAGGATGCGCAGAGAGGCTTGATGCAACCTTTCGAGAGCTTCTTCGTCTAGCAGGTTGTAGACCGGCAACTTGTGCAAGGGCTGAGTGATGCGCAGAAGGGCCGCGTCCGCGGGCCGACCGCGCTTTTCTTTGCGCCGTCTTCGCCTCAGCTCTCGCTTCATGTTCACCTCCCCACCATTGCCGCCTGAATCTCTTCCTGGAATGTGCGGATGTGCTCTTCCATTAAGAGCGCTGCGCGTGCGCCATCGCCCTTTTGCAGCGCCTTTAGGATGCCGCGATGCTCCAGCACGGCCTCCTCCATGTTGCCCAGTTGGCTAAGCGAATAATACCATAGTCGCAGACTCAAAGCATAAAGCGCCACCAGGCTGTCGCGCAGAAATTTGTTGTCCGCAGCCTCATAGATGATTTCATGGCAGGCCGCGTCCAGCGCGATGAGCGCCTCGTTATCGCCCAGCCTCCCCTCCATCTCAGACAACATCCGCGCCATCTCGGCCCAGTGCTCCGGCCGACCCCGCTTCGCGGCCAATTGCACCACGAACGGCTCCAACACCAACCTCGCCTCGAACAGCCGCTGTAGGTCGGTGATGCCGATTTCAGAAACGAATGTGCCCCGACGGGGGATGATGGTCACCAGTTTCTCTTGCGCCAGGCGCTGCAGGGCTTCGCGGATGGGCGTGCGGCCCATATCGAGTTCTTCGCGCAGCGCGGCTTCGTCGATGACCGAACCGGGCGGAAGTTGCAAGGAGACGATTTTGTGTTTGATGGTTTCGTAGGCCAACCGGCTCAGCGATTGGGCGGTTTCCCTGGATGGGCTTACGACCGGGGCCTCTGGAATAAGTGACATGGCGGTTTGTCGTCTATTGCGCGGGGCGCGCATGATAATGGCGGTGGGCCAGCGTCCAGCGAGAGATGGCTCGTCGTCCGCTGAAAAATATCGACGCGGGCTCTGATATATCAGAGATATATCAATAGTATATTAAAGCGCGACGGTTGTCAAGTCGATGAAGGGCTGAACACCGAGTCGTTGCATGGTTTTGAATTGAATGAACGGGCGCGGGATTTGGCCTTTGCTGGCTCGCCATTTGACGGCGAAGCCTTGCTGGAGCCGCGGCCGGGCCCTTTTCGGTGGAAGTTGCGAGTTTGTGCGCCTTGTGTGACAGGCGTCACATAGCGGAGGCCTCTTTTGCGCGATAATACACATGCAGGCCAGGGGGGTGACACAATCCGATAAAAGTTGGTTGTCCAGTCATTTTTTTCGGTAGTCTTTCCTCTCGCATGTTGTTGGTCCGATGAGAGAAAAAGTCTGGCGCGAGTTCAGGATCGTATTTTCCTTTGGCAATATGGGTGTGAATTCGCGTCAGCAGAAGGGACCGACCTTGAAGAGGGGGGCTATCTCGTTTTCGTAGAGGAGGAATTTGCCATGACCATGTTCGATCGCTTCGTCTTGCTATTGACGGGCCTGACCGCGCTTTATCTCATCTGGCTTTTGTTGTCGGACTATCGTAAGGCCGAGTCAAAGCCGACGCAGGACCTCTTTTACGCTCTTTCCCTGGCGGTTTTGTTCGTGGCCGGCGTTCTGCTCATTTTCTTCGGCTACGAGGTGTTGCAGTCGCCGTGGGTGGTTATTGTGTCGGTGCTGATACCGGCCGGGCTTTCGTTGGGCCTGGTGACCGAGTTCTTTCCCAAGTATGGCAAGGCTTATCTGGCGTTTGCCGTCATTGGGTTGATAGCCATCGCCATCACTCGTTTCACCGGTCCCGAACGTTTGGCCACCATTGTTCTGATTATCGTGCATTCGGTGGCTGGCCTGGTCATTGTCGCGACGCCGATCTTCGCGGTCAGACACGGCAAAGCGCCGGTTGGCTTTGTCTGGCTCACTGTGGGCGGCGTGCTCATCGGCTTGGGCGGCACCGCGTTGGCTTTCCTGAAGATGGGAAGGCAGCTGCTTTTCTTTAGCGCGGACGTGGTGTTCCTTATTTTGGCGCCGTTGTTGCTGCTTATGACGCTCGCCTTCGCCTGGGGTTTTATTAAAAAACTGAAAACGGCTTGATAAAGCAGCCCATGGCTTTCAACGCGACCTGGGTGCGACGCATCACACGCGGCGCACCCAGCATCATCGCCAAAACAACTTCACCATGACAATCACCACTCATCGGAGGTGAAGGAAATGCAGGCTATCAAACAGCGGTATCAATTTTTATTCGGCTCCACCAAGGGGCTGGTGTTGGTGGCCATCGCTATGATCTCGCTGGAAACGGTTTTCTTCGGGATGTTGTCAGGGCCGATGGCCGAACTGGGCATTCGCGAACCCTGGGTGCGTTTGACAGGCATGCAATTGCATCCCGCTGAGCGCGAGGGTCGCATCATTATGTTGTATCACACCATTGCCATGGCGGTGGTGGCTATCGAGGTCTATTTCATCACGGCCCTGGTCAAGATGAAGCGAGAGCAGCAAACCAACATCAATGCCATGGTCACGGTGGGCTATTTGGTGTCCATGATTTTTGGCATGTGGTTTGCTTATTTCGGTCGCAATTTCATCTATCATGGACTGTTCATTTTTGGGCAGTCATTGGTGTTTTTCGCGGGCGTTATGTTGGCGGCGGCCTTATGGCCCTGGAACAAAGCTTATTATGTCCGCGATACGGCTTATGCGCATACGCGCAGCGGTCTTGATCTCGAACGCCTCGCCTTTTTTGTCATGACTGTGGCCACCCTGGGCTCATCCATTTTTGGCGCGGTCGCCGGCGCCAACTTTGGCAATGGGTTCGAGGTGTTTTTGGCCGAAGATGTGGTGCGCGAACCGCATAAATCGCCTCTCGACCTGGCCGTGATCGGTCATCTGCACATCATGCTCACGCTCATCGCCGTGGCTCTCGCCCTGATCATTGGACGTTGGGTCGATTTCAAAGGACGATTGCACAAATGGGCCATGCCCGCCATGATCATCGGCACCGTTATCGTGACGCTGGGAGTGTGGGCGGTGGTGCCTTTCGAGAGCATCGCCCATATCATCATCAATGTTGGCTCGGTGTTCATGTTGGGCGCGTCTTTTCTGCTCATCGCCTTCACCTGGCGTCAGCAGATTCGCCTGGGCCTGGCCAAGCGGGGCGTTTCGCGGGCCGAAGCCGGCTTTGGCCAAAAACTGGCCGCGCTGCTTCATGATCCGCTTCCCTTTGGCGCCACCTGGCAAATGCTGTTCATGAATTTTGTAGTCACGGCTGTTGGCGTCTATATGGCCATCAACCTGGATGATGTGATCCGTGAATGGCCATGGCGCGAAGAGCGCATCACGCTCACCGGCCATTGGCACATTCTTGCAGGGATCATTGGCACCATCATCCTGCTTTATTACGGTGACCTGGCCGGATTGAAGGGCCGGGTGCGCCAGTGGTTTGGCTGGACCATCATCATCGCTTCAGACATCGCCTTCGCCGCGGTGACGCTCTTTTCCACCAAACGGCTTTTCGTGCGCGAGTCGGCCCAACAGCCTCTGGTGAACTGGACCATGTGGCTCACCGACGCCGGGCTTTTTCTGGTGTTGGTTGTATTGGGCGCGTTGATGGCGTGGCGGCTCATTGATTTGTTCAAAGCGCGAGGTCGTTGGCGCGAAGAAATGGCGGAATCGACGTTGCAATCATTGGTCAAGGAGGTCGAACCATGAAACCCTTGCAGCGGTTGTTTCTAGTTCTGGTTATGTTGATTTTGGCCGCGTGCTCGTCGTCTCCGCAAAACCAAAGCCCGCCTTTGGTCGTGGATACCGGCATCGACCCCAACCGTTGGAGCTTGATCCCTGCTGGCGAGTTTTTGTATGGCCAGCATGAAGAAGAGGTGAACATCGAGTATGATTACGAAATGATGGTCACCCATGTCACCAACGCGCAATTTGCGACCTTTCTAAACCTGGCTTTGGCCGATGGCGCCATCAAATGGGGTGAGGATGGCCTTGTCGGTTATTACCCGGGTGACGTGTTCGATGGTTATGATCACGAACGTGAGATAAAGGCCGGGGATTGGCTGCTTTTCCCGGTTGGTGACCCCGATGTGCGCATAGTTGAGCAGAACGGCGTCTTTGCTGCCAGCCCCGGTTATGAAGATCACCCCGCCATCATGGTCACCTGGTTCGGCGCGCGCGCGTTTTGCGCCTATTATGGTTGGCGTTTGCCCACTGAACGAGAGTGGGAAAAGGCCGCGCGAGGCGTGGATGGACGCGCCTTTCCCTGGGGCGATGAAATCGCCAAAAACAACGCCAATTTTTACAACAGCCGAGATCCCTTCGAGCCTAACGGCGGCCTGGGCGACACCACTCCTGTAGGGTTTTACAACGGCAAACAATATGCAGGTTATCAAACCCAGAACTCGCCCAGCCCTTACGGTCTCTACGACATGGCGGGCAATGTGTGGCAGTGGACGGCCGATGATTACAAAGACACGCATTTGCGCTATCTGCGCGGCGGCAGCCGAGGCGATTATGATTATAACCTGCGCGTATGGACGCGAAATAGCGCCAGCCCCGACTATTACAGCATCACCGTTGGTTTCCGCTGCGCCCGAGGTTGAATGATGAACACAGTATCAAGGATCGAGAGCGTCCCCGCAACCCTTCAGTCGCCTCTCGAAAAGCTGCGTTTGTACTGGTCGTTAATCAAGAGTCTACAAACCGGTCTGCTGCTTCTCACCGGCATTGTGGGCTATCTCAGCGCGGGGCGTCATGCGTTTGAGGATTGGACGGCATGGTTGACCGTATCTGGAAGCCTGTTTTTGGCTATCAGCGGCAGCACTGTGCTAAACATGTGGCATGATCGCGACATCGACGCGCTGATGCAACGCACTTGTTGGCGTCCGCTTCCCGCAGGCCGCGTGACCCCCAACGAGGCGCTAATTTTGGGTTCGACTCTGGCGCTCGCGGGCGTGGGTTGGGCCCTGATGGTGGACGAGCTCTACGGATTGATTGTATTTGCAGGATTGTTTTTCGATGTTGTCGTCTACACCATGTGGCTTAAACGACGCAGTCCGTGGTCGATCATCTGGGGCGGAATCGCCGGCGGGATGCCCGTTCTGGCTGGCCGCTCGCTGGCCGTGGGCGGCGTCGACTGGTTGGGTTTGCTGTTGGCCGCAGCCATTTTATTCTGGATTCCAACCCATATTCTCACGTTTAGCATGCGGCATTTAGAGGATTATCGACGCGCTGGCGTGCCCACCATTCCTGCGAAATATGGCTTTATGGCCGCGCGCATCATCATTGCCCTGTCTAGCATACTGGCGGCTGGGGCCATTGGCGTTGCGGCCTGGGGCGTGGGTTTGACCGCTGGCGCATTGCACGTATTGCTCATCCTTTCCTCCGCGCTGCTATTGCTGGCCGCGGCCAGCGTTGTTCGGCCTTCCAGGCGTCTCAATTTTGCGCTCTTCAAATACGCGTCGCTCTACATGTTGACGGCCATGCTGCTTATCGCAGCCGGGCTCACTTGAGCGAGCGCCATTCGTCCGGATCATCGCTATGTTTGGCAAAATACTACGCATTGTGGCCATCATACTCATGGGCGTCGCCTCGACTCTGATGCTGTTGGGCGGCGTTGGCACCATCTGTGTGGCATGGTTTCCTGAACGTTGGGAAAGCCTGGCAGTGCTCGCGCCCTACAAGATTGTGTATCAAATTAGCGCCCTCGCCACCATCCTGGCCGGCTTAGCTGGGATTGGAGTCATGGTGAAGTTGATTCGTCGTAGCGAGAAAGGGCATTTTTTCGCGATCCTCGTGTTGTTGGTCAGCCTGGCCACGGCGGCGACAAAAATGGCTTTCTCCTTTGTCTTGCGCGGCGGCACTGCGCCAACCCATATTCGCTTCTACTTCACACTTTTCACACTCGCCTTCTTTCTCTTTCTACGCATGCCTGGCGTGCGAGAGCGCGTACGCATCGAGACGGAGGATGAAGGGCGATCGGATGGCGACATCGCAGGCGGCCTGGCCGCCATAATGGGCGGCGCGCTGGCATTGAGCGTTTCACAATGGGCCGGGCCAACGCACACATGGAATGGGATAAATTACGCCGCTTACTGGCGCAGCGAGATCATGTTCGCTGGCTGGACTGCGATCCTGTTCGGCGCGTTGTTCCTAGGCCGGTTCTTTTTCCGCCGAAACCGATGTTCATCTTCACTGTCAAAATCGGGTTCTCAGGTCTGCGTCGCGCCGCGCGAACCATGATGGGCTCGCTCTGCCCTTATTTTGCAGCGAGCGTTATCTCATGCTGATAGCCAATTGGCGCGCGGCCGAAAGCCTGTGTTATACTAATCGCACTGACAAATCCATCAATCTGTTCCGACTGTTCTCATATGGTCGCCCGGACATCTTGGTCCGGGCGCTTTTGTTGTGATGGCGGGCTTCTACTTCAGTTGCGGGGCCGGCTATACAAGCAACGGGGATGCGCACGGTTTCTGCGACCGACTCTGGCCCTTATTACGAACGGTCATCGCAAGTAGGAGAGAATTCAATGACAACCGCATTCACCCAACTGGGCTTACGCCCGCAACTCGCGCAAACCGTGGCCGAGCTCGGGTATGTCGCGCCCACGCCTATCCAGTCCGCCGTTATTCCCATCATGCTCACCGGTCAGGATGTCATCGGACAAGCCCAAACCGGCACCGGCAAGACGGCCGCGTTTTCTTTGCCCATTTTACAGAATCTCGATCCAACACGCGCTCGCGTGCAGGCCATTGTCGTGACGCCGACCCGCGAACTGGCCAGGCAAGTGGCTCAGGCCATGCATAGGTATGGGGCGGCTCAGCAGGTGCGCGTCCTTCCCATTTATGGCGGACAGCCCTATGCCCGCCAATTGCGCCGCCTTAGCCAGGGCGTGGACATCGTCGTGGGCACGCCGGGCCGTCTGCTCGATCTCATCCATCAGCAAGCGCTCGATCTCAGTCGCATCACCACTCTGGTGCTTGATGAAGCGGATGAGATGCTGAGTATGGGCTTCATTGAAGATATCGAAGCCATTTTCGAGGTCACGCCAGCCACGCGGCAGACTGCGCTTTTTTCGGCTACGCTGCCGAAGCCCATCCGCCAACTGGCTGAGCGCTACATGAATCGTCCACAATCATTCGGCATGGCGCGAAGTCATCTTGCGGTCGAGGCCATTGAACAACGCCATTATCTTGTAAACCAACGCGACAAGCTGGCCGCGCTCACGCGTCTTTTCGAGATCGAGCCCATCACCCGCGCCCTGGTTTTTGCGCGCACCCGCGCGGGAGCGGGTGCGCTGGCCAACGAATTGACTCGTCGAGGTTTTCCCGCTGAGGCTTTGCACGGCGACATGGGTCAGCAATCGCGAGAGCGCGTGCTGCGTCGTTTTCGTGAAAATCGCATCACCGTGTTGGTGGCTACGGATGTGGCCGCGCGCGGATTGGATATTGACGACATCTCCCATGTTTTCAATTACGATCTGCCACAAGATCCGGAGGTCTATGTGCATCGCATTGGTCGCACTGGCCGAGCGGGCAAAACCGGGGTGGCCATCACCTTGCTCACGCCAAAGGAGCAATGGCGTTTGCGTCGCATCGAGGGCATGATGAAAACCCGCATCGCCCGGGTTCCGTTGCCCACGGAGGAGGATATCCGGCAACATCGCGAGGCGCAATTACTGGCCGAGGTCGCTGTTTGGCTTCGACGCGGGCGTGCGAAACGAGAGCGCGAGCTGGTTGAGGCGCTGTTGGCCGAAGGACATGACCTCATGGATATCGCGGCTGTGACGCTGAAAATGGCGCGCAAAGAAGAAAAGCGGCGGCCCATCGCGGCCATCGCGCCAACCCCTGACGAACAACCCGCGGCGTGGCCGACCGGCCACGCGCGAAGGGCTTTGGAAAAAGGGTGGAAAGGGTCGTAACGCCCGAAAGGGACGGAAGCATGGTCGGGTTTCACACGAAGCGGGCATGGTGCGTTTGCACTTCGGCGCGGGCCGTATGCACGGTTTGCGCCCGAACGATGTGGTGGGCGTATTGGCTTATCAGGCCGATATTCCTGGCCGGGTCATCGGTAAAATTCTTATCGAGGAGGAGCAGGCCTGGGTGGATGTGCCACATGAGTACGCGGGCCAGGTGTTGGCCCGGGATGGAGGTTATCGCATTGGCAAACGGGCCATTTCGGTGACGTTGCCTCATGATGAGGAAAAGTGAGGTGTATGTTGATCGCCAACATCGACATGAGGTAAAATGGCGGGCGTCACCCATAATGGTTCATCCCAACAATGAACCGCGTCCTTTTTCAATAACACCATTCCTTTTAGGAGGGCTTTCATGCTTCCTTACGGCTATCATCACAAGATTCTCCACGTCTATCTCGATGATTTGCGTCTGGAGATAGAGACGCCGGACGATGATTTTTACAAGACCTACGTGGGCGGCAGCGCGCTGGGTCTTTATTATTTGCTCAAACACACGCCCGCCGGCGCGGACCCGCTCGGTCCCGAAAATACGTTGGCGCTCACGGTCAGCGGACTCACGGGCGCGCCTATTTCCGGCCAGAGCCGTCTCACCGCGGTGGCCAAGTCGCCGCTGACCGATCTGGTGGGCGATTCGCAGTCGGGCGGATTTTTCCCCGCGGAGCTGAAATTCGCCGGGTTCGACGGCATCATCGTGCACGGCCGCGCGGCTTCGCCGGTGTATCTTTGGATTCATGATGGCGAGGCGGAATTGCGGCCGGCCGAGCATCTATGGGGCAAAAGCACGGCCGATGTGGAAGATATTTTGTTCGAGGAGCTGGGCGATGAGAAGATTCAGGTGTTGCAGACCGGCATTGCCGGTGAAAATCGCGTGCGCTTCGCGGCCCTGATCAGCATGGCCAATCGCGCCAATGGTCGCACTGGCATGGGCGCGGTGATGGGTAGCAAGAATCTCAAGGCCATTGCCGTGCGCGGGAAGAACCGGCCCAAAGTGGCCGACGCCAAGGCGCTGAATCAACTGGCGCGTTGGGGCGCGAAGCATTTCCCCGATTCGGATGTCTACGGTCTGGGTTTGTTGGGCACGGCCGAGATTGTCAACGGCCAAAACAAGGGCGGCGGCCTGCCCACGCACAACTGGGATAGCGGTTATTTCGAAAACGCGGCCGCCATCTCCGGCCATCGCATGAGCGAAACCATTCTCAAAGAGCGCGACACCTGTTACGCTTGCACGGTGCGTTGCAAACGCGTGGTCGAAGTCACCGAAGGCCCCTACCGGGTCGATCCGCGTTATGGCGGCCCGGAATATGAGACCCTGGCCACCTTTGGCTCCTATTGCAATATCGATGACCTGGAAGCCGTGGCCTACGCGAATCAGCTCTGCAATATGTATGGCATGGACACGATTTCCTGCGGCGCGACCATTGCCTGGGCCATGGATGCGTTCGAACATGGCTACATCACCGCCGAGGACACGGGCGGTCTCGATCTGCGTTTCGGCAATGCAGAGGCCATGACGCGCATGGTGGAGATGATCGCCAAGCGCGAGGGCTTTGGCGATGTGCTGGCCGAGGGCTCGGCGCGTGCGGCGCAACGGTTCGGCCAGGGAGCCATGGACCTGGTGGTGGCCGTGAAGAAGCAGGAGATGCCCGCGCATATGCCGCAAGTCAAGCGTTCTTTGGGGCTTATCTACGCGGTCAATCCCTTTGGCGCGGATCACCAATCCAGCGAGCACGATCCCTCCTACAAATGGTATCCCGAACGCATGGCCATGTTGGGTCTCACCAATCCCCAGCCCAACAAGGTGCTGAACGAGGAGAAGGTGAAGTTCGCGCTCATCACCGAGTATCTTTACAGCGCGCTCGATACGTACAACGTCTGTCAGTTCGTGTTTGGCCCGGCCTGGCATCTTTATGGCCCGGATCAACTTGTCGAGATGGTGAATGACATTCTCGACTGGAATGTGACCGTGGAGGATTTGCTGGAGGTGGGTGAGCGGCGTCTGAACATGATGCGCGCGTTCAACGCCCGCGAAGGGGCCGGCCGCGAAGAGGATAAGCTGCCCAAGAAGATGTACAAGGCGCTGAAAGGCGGTCGCAGCGACGGCATCGCGCTCACGCCTGAGGAGATCGAGCAGGCCAAGGATTGGTATTACGAGATGGCCGGTTGGGATCAGAACGGCGTTCCGGCCCGCGAAAAACTGGAGTCGCTCGGCCTCGGTTGGGTAGCCGAGATGCTCTCTTGAGCCAGAGTCGACTCCAACGCAATCGTTCTGCGTTATGTTGGGGCCTGGGCCCATGCTCAGGCCCTTTTTGACGTGTTGTCGCGTCTTGATGTAATATACAAACCATGAAGCGATTGTTCCTGAATTGCCGAGGTTTTCAATGGGACAAGGGTGATCTGGACAAGGAGTGGCATCGTTATCCGGTTGCTATGAATGAAAGCGAGTTCATTACACTAAGCGCCCATTCGCAATGCCGTTAGCGGCTTGGCTCATTGGTGATGTTGTTATGAGTTACGCTTCCGCCATCTCGAAGTTTCCCGAAGAATTGCGTTTGCCCATGCTCGAACTCATCGAGAGCGTGGAGGAGCACATGCGCGCCCAATTGGCGGTTCGCCGCGAGGATTTCGACGCGCTGCGCGAAAGTGTGCTGGAGCTGACCGAGGCTCAGAAATATTCTGAGAAGCGCCTGGACCGCCTGGAAATGACGGTCCAGGAACTGGTCGAGGCGCAGAAGCGTACGGAGGCGCGGGTGGAGGAGTTGGTCGAGGCGCAGAAGCATACGGAAGAGCGCGTAGGTCGTCTGGAAGTGGTTGTGCAGGAGTTGGTCGAGGCGCAAAAGCGCACGGAGGTGCGGGTGGAGGAGTTGGCCGAGGCGCAGAAGCGCACGGAGGCGCAGATGCAGGAGCTTATCGAGGTGACGAAGCGTCACGACCGCCAAATCGCGGACATGCGCGGCATACTTCTGGAAAATCAGTATCGAGATAAGCCCTATGCATTTTTTGGTCGCGTGGTGCGTCGAGCGCGGGCCGTTCCCTTGCGTGACATTGAAGAGGCTCTAGAACAGAAGCTGTCCGATGACGAATTGGACGATCTGCGAGTGGTGGATGTGCTTATCAAAGGACGACCGCGTCACGAGGTGGGCGTTCCCGAACTCTGGCTGGCTGTGGAGGTTTCGACCACGGTGGATCGTAATGATGTGCTCCGAGCCGCTCGTCGAGCGGCGTTGATGCGAAAGGCCGGATTCCCAACCATTGCCGTCGCAGCCGGGCGCGAAATCACCCAGGGGGGGAATGAGGCGGCGCAAAGCGAAGCCGTGGCTCTTGCTCACAATGGCTTTATCAAGTATCTGGATCGGGCGTTGGAGAAGGTGTCACAAAATGGAAGCTAAGTTGGCCGTGGTGTTTGGCTAAGAAGCAACGAACATGCATAAAGATGCGCGCGCGTTCGACGCGTTGGCCGGGGAGTATGATAGCCGGTTCACCCACACCCAATTAGGGCGGATGCTGAGGGCGCGGGTGTGGGAATGGTTGGGTCGGCTGGTGGGCGAGGGCGAGTGCGTGCTCGAGCTGGCCTGCGGCACGGGCGAGGACGCGGTGTGGCTGGCGCGACGCGGCGCGTTTGTGACCGCGACCGATGGTTCGCCGCAAATGTTGGCCGCGGCGCGAGAGAAAGTGCAAGCGGCCGGGCTGCAAGATAAGGTGACCTTTGCCCGGCTTGATCTGGCCGCACTTGATCCCGCATTTGATGAGGGGATGAAGGGGAGAGGGGACGGTGGTTTGTACGACGCCGCGTTCTCCAACTTTGGCGGCTTGAACGTGTTGCATAATTGGCGGCCGCTGGCCGAGTTTCTGGCCGGGAAGGTGAGGGTCGGGGGATGGGTGATGCTGGTGGTGATGGGTCCGGTGTGCCCCTGGGAAATGCTCTGGCATCTGGCCCACGCGCAACCGCGACGGGCGTTTCGCCGTCTGCGCCAACCGGCCATGTTTCGCGCGGACGCGCACACGACCATCCCCATCTGGTATCCGAGCGCCCGGCGCTTGCGCCGCGACTTCGCTCCCTGGTTCGAGCATTTTCGCACCGAAAGCCTGGGTTTCTGGCTCCCGCCCGGCTACCTGGCCCATCTCGTCCAACGCCATCCCCGCTCCCCGCCTGTTCACCCATCTCGACCGCCTCGACCGCCGCACCGCCCGCTTGTTCCACGATTGGGGCGACCACTACCTCGTCATTCTTCGCAGGAGCGCCTAAAAATCGTATACGTCTGGAGCCCCGGTTTCCGGTGGTTATAAAACTCCTAATTTATGCTCACTTTAGGTACAATAGGCATTATCGCGACGATCCTCCCGCACTACGGCATCATCCCATCGTCTTATCGTCTATCGTCGTCCCATCGTCATCTCACCATCCCATCCTCCATCATCAAGCTCTATCCCCTTATCCAGCATTCATCGAGGTCATCCCCATGCGAATGAGTCATCTTTTCGGTCAAACATTGCGCGAAGCGCCGGCCGACGCGGAATTCAAAAGTCATCAACTGCTGGTGCGCGCGGGTTTCATCCGCCAATTGGGCGCGGGCATCTTCAGCTATCTCCCCCTGGCCAGGCGTTCGCTCACCAAGATCGAGAACATCATGCGCGAGGAAATGGACGCCATCGGCGGCCAGGAAATGACCATGCCCGTCGTCCATCCTGCGGATATCTGGAAAGAGACCGGTCGCTGGTATGAGGTCGGCTCGGAGATGGGCCGCTTCAAGGATGCCGGCGGTCGCGACATGGTGTTGGCCATGACTCATGAAGAAGTGGTCACCGATCTAGTGCGCAACATCATCCATTCCTATCGTCAGCTACCCGCGCTCATCTATCACATCCAGACCAAATGGCGCGACGAGCCGCGCTCGCGCGGGGGGCTGATCCGCGTGCGCGAATTCACCATGAAAGATAGTTACAGCCTCGATGCAGATTGGGAGGGGCTGGACAAGCAATATTGGGCGCACTATCAGGCCTATTTCAACATCTTCCGGCGTTGTGGTCTGGATGTCATCGCGGTCGAATCGGACGTGGGCATGATGGGTGGCAAACTGGCCCACGAATTCATGTATTTATCGCCCATCGGCGAGGACACTTTGGTGCTGTGCGACGCCTGCGGCTACACAGCCAATCGTCAGGTCGCGGTGTTTCGGAAGCAGGCCGAAGATGCAGACGAGGCCCCGAAGCCTCTGGAAAAGGTGGAAACTCCCGGCGTCACCACCATCCAGGCATTGGCCCAGTTTCTGAATATTCCCGAATCCAAGACCGCGAAAGCCGTGTTCATGGTCGCGACCATCACCGAGGGTCAGGAAGATGTGGAGAAGTTCATCTTCGCGGTGGTGCGCGGGGACATGGACCTGAACGAAACCAAACTTTCCAATGCGGTCAAAGCCAAGGCGCTGCGCCCCGCGCACGAGGAGGAAATCCGCGCCATCGGCGCGTCGCCCGGCTACGGCTCGCCCATCGGCGTCCGCCGCGAGGGCGTCATCGTTGTCGTGGATGATCTGATTCCGGCCAGCCCCAATCTGGCCGCGGGCGCGAACGAAGATGGCTATCATTACATCAACACGAACTATGGCCGCGACTACACGGCCGATATTGTGACCGACATCGTGGCCGCGGCCGATGGCTATCCCTGTTCGGAGTGCGGCGCGGCCTTGCGCACCGAGCGCGGGGTCGAGGTGGGCAACATCTTCAAGCTGGGAACCCGCTACTCCGCGGCCATGAACGCCACCTTTTTGGATAAGGACGGCAAGCAAAAGCCCGTGATCATGGGTTCCTATGGGATTGGCAGCGGTCGTTTGCTGGCCTGCGTGGCCGAAGAATACAACGATGAATATGGGCTTTGTTGGCCCATCACGGTCGCGCCCTATCAGGTGCACATCGTGGCCCTGCGCGGGGGCTTCGACGCGGCCGAACAGGTGTATGCCGACTTGCAGGCGGCCGGCGTCGAGGCGCTTTACGACGACCGCACCGCGCCCAGCCCTGGCGAGAAATTCAACGACGCCGAACCTCATCGGCGTTCCTTTGCGCATCACCGTGGGCGGTCGTTCGCTCAAGCAGGGCGGCGTGGAATTGAAGCGCCGCACCGAAAAGGAGCGGGCCTTGATTCCGCTTGATCAAGTGGTCGCCCGCGTGAAGAAGGAGATCGCTGACATGGAAGCCGCCATCGCCGCGCGGGTGGTCGAGGTGGAATTGCCTAAAGTTGGACGATAGGACGATGAGACGATGGGACGATTTGTGTTCCTCCCCATTTGTGTCTTAGCGTGAACAAGATCGGCTCCTGGTTGGCGCGGGTGTGGCTGCGGGGGCGGTGGCCGTGGTTGCAGCGGCGGTATCGCCGCCTGACCCTCGAGACCATCGATCACGTCCCGCTGCTCATCTTGCCCGATGTGTTCAACG
>JAADII010000188.1 GCA_013151415.1 Chloroflexota bacterium | reverse complement strand
GCTCCTCGGTGAGCTGCTGCACTTCATTGCAATACATGCAATCGCTTTGGGTGGTGACCACCACCAGCTTGACCGGGCGTTGTAATTTCTCAGCGAACTGATCGCGAATGATTTGGGCGTCGTTTTGATCGATAAGCGCCATAATTTGTCTACTCTCCTTGGTGACTTTTGTTTAAGCTGACCCTTAGATGACGCGAGAGAGGCAATAGTTACCTCCATTTCGTAAATGGTTCCAAGTCGAATGTCCAATGTCCGCGGTTGGTTGGCCGGTGGACAATGAGACAATAGGACGATAAGACGATGCCGATCTTAAAGCCCATTGAACAAAGCATCGAATCCCTTGTTGCTTTCGACTATCTGTGACCTCACCACGATTCTCACCCCGTATTTCTGGCGCAGCTTTTCCCGCAAGCGCTCATAATGAGGAAGCTTCCGCGTTGTGCTGGAAATTTAGTATAACACAATCTCGCAGCATGGCCGCAGATGTGGCCAGGGGGCCGCGTTCGTCGATTTTGAGATAGATCTCCTCGTAAATATCGGTATAGAAGACAACGCCCATCTGCCATTCGCTGATCCCGCCCAAAAAGCTGTCCCGCCGAACCGCGCGAGGGGCCACGCTTAAGCGCCATTCGCCGCCCGAACATTCGGCTTGCGCCACCAACTTGATCACCCGCCCCTGCTTCCTAGCCTCGAACATCTGCGCCGGCCCCACCTCCTGAATGCCTTGCACCGCGACATCGTCCAGGGTGGCGCTCGCGCCCATCACAGCATTGACCACAATAACCAGCTTATTGGCCGCATCCCAACCCTCCACATCCAAACGCGGATCCGTTTCCGCGACGCCGCGGCGCTGCGCCTCGGCCAGAGCGCTTTCATATGATTCGCCCGCGGCCATACGCGAAAGGATGTAGTTGGTGGTGGAATTGAAAATGCCCTCGACGCGACGAATCTCGGCCGCCACCAAGTCGCGTTGGCCCACATTGATCACAGGCAACCCGCCGCACACGGTCGCGCTGAAAGCAAGACCCGCGCCGCGCTCGCGAGCCAGGGCGTGAAGCCCCGCGAAATCGAGAGCCAGCGGAGCTTTATTGGCCAACACCACGGACCGACCTCGGCTCAAAGCCGCTCGCACACAACTTATGGCCGGTTCGCCATCGTCTAGATTCACTGGCGACGCCTCCAAGAGGATATCGTAATTTGCAGCTTGGGCCAGACTGAGCGCATCGGGGAAGGATTGACCATCGGGGAACGCGCGCACGCTCTCGCCTCTCTCCTTATGAGCAAGAAGCGCGAACAGATCGAGGCCCTCAGGTTGATAAATGGCCCCGCCACTATCGGCCACACCCACCACTCGCGGTCGAATGCCATGCCGAGCGGCCAAAACGTCTATCTTATCCAGTAAAATGCGGGCCAAATGCCGATGCACCGCGCCAAAACCGATGAAGAGAAGGGACTTGTTCATCCTTTCATTTTGTCATACTTAGACCGAAAAACAAAAACGTTAGCAAGCGCGGCCATCACGCTCACGCGGCGCGGGCCGAACCTCCCGCCTACGCCAGATGAGCTGGGTCCAGACCCGCGGCGTGAGTTGTTGTCGATGGGCTTTCCCACGTATAATCAAGTTGTTATTGGTCGGTGCATCCCCTCGTCCCTCGCCCCATCGCCCACTCGCTCATCCCCCTATTCGCCATTCCCCCATAACCTCATGCCCCACGAAGACTTCGCCCACCTTCACGTTCACAGCGAATTCTCATTACTCGACGGTTTGGCCAAGATCGATGGCCTGGTGCAACGAGCGGCCGAATTGGGCCAACCTGCGATCGCGCTCACCGATCATGGCGTCATGCATGGCGTGGTGCCCTTCTTTCGCGCCGCAAAAAGTGCGGGCGTGCGGCCCATTATTGGCATGGAGGCCTATATCACCCTGCCTGGCCGCCCCATGACAGGCCGCGATCCCGAACTCGACAAAGAGCGTTGTCATCTCCTGCTGTTGGCGCAGAATGATCGCGGCTATAAAAACCTCATCAAATTGGCCTCCATTGCGCAAATGGAGGGTTATTATTACAAACCGCGCATCGACGCCGACACTTTGGCCAAGTATTCGGAAGGGCTTATCACCTCTACAGGCTGCATGGCCGCGGAGGTGCCGCGCCTGCTCAGCCCTGAAAAAGGGCGACCCGATGAGGAAAAGGCCCTAGAGCGCTTTCTTTGGTATCGCGACCTGTTCGGTCCCGATCGTTTTTATGTCGAACTGCAATCCCACGACATCGAAGCGCTGCATCAAATCAACAAAACGTTGGTGCAATGGGCGAAAAAATACGATGTGCCCCTTTTGGTCACCAACGATGTCCATTATGTCTATGCCGAGGACGCCGACGCTCACGACACCTTGCTTTGCGTGCAAACGGGCAAAAGCAAATACGACAAAAGCCGGCTGCGCTACGCCGATGACAGCTTCTATCTCAAATCCCTCGCGGAGATGGAGGCCGCTTTTCGGCCCTACATCGACTTGCCCCACTCGGCTTTCACCAACTCGGTGAAAATAGCCGAAATGTGCGAGGTGGATCTGGAAGATCCCACCTTTCATCTTCCCAATATCGATGTTCCCGAAGGACACGACTACGAATCATTCCTGCGCCATCTCACTTTCGAGGGGTTGAAAGAGAAATATGGGCGTCGTGCAAGCAGCGCCCCAGTGGTGGAACGCGCTGAAAAAGAGCTCAAGATCATTCACGACATGGGGTTCGACGTTTACTTCATCATTGTTTGGGACCTATGCCAGGCCATGAAGCGGCGCAATATCTGGTGGAATGTGCGCGGATCGGGCGCGGGGTCCATTGTCGCCTATGCCATCGGCATCACCCTCATCGACCCCCTCGAACACGGTCTCATCTTCGAGCGCTTTCTCAATCCGGGTCGCGTCTCCATGCCCGACTTCGATCTCGACATCCCCGACGATAGCCGCGAGGAGATGATCCGCTACACCATCGAGAAATACGGTTCGGATCACGTGGCTCAAATCGTGGCCTTTGGCCGCATGAAAGCCCGCGCGGCCGTGCGCGATGTGGGCCGAGCCTTCGAGATGCCATTGGAAGAGGTGGACCGCATCGCCAAACTGATCCCGGCCATCCCGGGCAAGCCCGTCACCATCGAGAAAGTGCTTGACCCCGAATCGGAATTCTACTCAGCCGAGTTGATGGAGCGTTACAAAAAAGAGGAGGATGTGCACAAACTCATCGACGCAGCCAAACGGATCGAGGGCACGGCCCGTCACGCCTCGACCCACGCCGCGGCCGTGCTCATCACCGACAAGCCGCTGACCGAATACATTCCCATCATGCGGCCTCAAAAAGCGGTGGTCACCGAAGCTGTGGCCCAGTTCGAATTCCCCATTTGCGAATCTATTGGCTTGCTCAAGGTCGATTTCCTCGGCTTGGCCACCCTGACGGTCATGCGCGAGGCCGCGCGACTGATCCGCGAACGACACGGCAAAGAATACACCTTGCAAAACATTCCCGACGATGATCCCGAAGCCTTCAAACTGCTTTCGAGCGGCGAAGTGACCGGCATCTTCCAGGTGGAAAGCGCAGGCATGAGACGCATCCTCTCGGAAATGCGGCCCACTCGCTTTCAACACATCATGGCCGTGGTCTCGCTTTATCGGCCCGGCCCCATGGAATACATTCCCAACTTCATCAAACGGATGCACGGCCAGGAGCCGGTTACTTACCGTCATCCCGCGCTCGAACCCATCCTGGACGAAACCTACGGCATCATCGTTTATCAAGAACAGATCATGCGCGTGGCCACCGATTTGGCCGGATATTCGGCCTCAGAGGCCGATTTCATGCGCAAGGCCGTAGCCAAAAAGAAGAAAAAGGACCTGTTGAAACACCGTTCGCAGGTGATCAACGGCGCGGTCAAGCGAGGCATTCCCAAAAAGACCATCGAACAGATATTTTCGGATATCGAAGCGTTTGCGCGTTATGGTTTTCCCAAAGCCCACGGCGCGGACTACGCGCTCATCACTGTGCAGACGGCCTATCTCAAAGCGCATTACCCCCTGGAATATATGGCCGCGCTATTATTGGTGGAACGCGACAAGAGCGAAAAGGTGGCCAATTATCTGGCCGAGTGCCGGCGCATGGGCATTCCAGTGTTGCCGCCCGACATCAACCGCAGTGATGTGGATTTCACATTGGAAGAGCTGGGGCCGGATGCGCCCGAACCGGAGCGAGACCCCAATTTGGGCTATCCTTTCCCTGTGCCCAAAGGGATGGCCATTCGCTATGGTTTGGCCGCGATCAAAAATGTGGGCGAGGGTCCGGTGGAGGCGATCCTGAAGGCGCGAAAGGAGGGCGGGCCCTTCACTTCGCTGGAAGATTTTTGCGAGCGCGTGGATTTGCGTCAGGTGAACCGTCGCTCGCTGGAATTTCTGATCAAGGTGGGCGCGTTCGACGCATTTGGCGAGCGCGGGCAAATCCTGGCCATCATCGATCGCATGATGACGCTTTCCGCCAATGTCTGGCAGGCCAAAGATGTGGGCCAGGGCAGCCTTTTCGATCTACTAGATTTTGCCGAGGAAAAACGCAGCCGACGCTCGCTTTTCGAACCGTCGCCCCAATACGACCCCATACCCGGCCGCGAGCGGCTGGCATGGGAGAAAGAGCTGTTGGGCGTCTATGTTTCGGCCCATCCGCTGGAACGCGTCAACGCCAATTACAAACATGTCATTACGTGTTTATGCAACGAAGTGACCAAAGAAAAGACCGGCAAGCGGGTCGCCCTGGCTGGCATGGTGGCCAACATGCGTTATCATTACACCAAGAAAGGCGATCGCATGGCGTTTGTCACCCTGGAAGATCTACAAGGTCAGTGCGACATCACGATCTTTCCCCGCACCCTGAAGGAAACGCCCGAACAATTACTGGAAGAGGGCGCCATTGTCTTGGTGCGCGGCAAGGTGGATAGCCGCAACGATCGCGTCAGCGTCATCGCCGATGAAATCACCGATCGGTTCGAATACGCCAAACCGATGAGCGAGGACGAACACCCCCCTTTCGCGGCCCCGCCTCTAACAGCCACTTGGGAAGAGGAGCCGCCGCCCAACGCATTTTTCGAGCCCCCGCCCGAATACGACGCGGAGATGGTCTCGCCCGCGCGGGTGGGCGAGACCGGGCGCGCAACGTCGCTCACAACGACCGAAAAGAAAGCCAACGGTCATGGACATGAGCGTTCGACGTTGGGCCGCCGTTTTCAGGTCGCGTTGCAACGTTCGCATAACGCCGAGGAGGACGCGCGACGTTTGCGAGAAACCGTGGCATTGTTCAGACAATATCAGGGTCGCGATCACTTTCGCATCATCATACGCGACAAGAACGGCCGCGAACGCTATCTTCTCGACTTTCCCAACGACACCACCCAAATCTGCCCTGAGCTGGAACAACAGCTTCAACGACTCCTCGGCCCCAATTATCTGGCTGAAGAGGGGAAATAACGTCACTTTATCGCCATCATGCCCATCCTCTTCTTTCTCGGTTTGGCCATTCTCCTCACCTTTATCTCCTTCGCCACTTACCGCACCGGGCAATTGCTCAAGGAGTGGGAGCCGGAGGAAAACTTGCTGTTGTCGCCATTTGAGAATGGCATGCGTCTGGTGTTGGTGGGATTATGCTTTGGCTTGGGATTGCTCAGCGGCCAGGAGGCCGCGGTTTTAGGATGGACGCCAACACAACCCTGGAAAGACGCGGCCATTGGGTTGGCGATTGGCGCAGCCATTCCCTTGGTTTTGCTTCCGCCCACGCTATGGGTGCAGCGTCATCGCCCGGAATGGCATTCGGATGTGGTGTTGCGCAGCATCCGACCGCGAAATCGGGGCCAGTGGCCGGCCGTGTTGCTGGCCTTGTTGCCGGTGGCCTTGTTAGAGGAGCTGATCTTCCGCTCTCTGCTCTTGGGCGGACTTTCACCATATGTCAATGTCGCCTTTTTCGCGGTGGCCGTATCCATCTATTTTGGACTGCTCCACTTGCCGCAGGGAGAGTGGGGGGTGATTGGGGTGACGCTGGTCAGCCTGCTGCTGAGCGGGCTTTTCCTCTGGCGCGCAAGTCTGCTACTGGTGGTGATCGCGCATTGGACGGCCAATGTAGGACAACTGGCGCTGACCGAAATCATCGAACGTCGAGACATGACGCGGACGGAATGACAAATTGCGCCTAGGTTGCCCCCCCGCCGCCTTATGATACAATGTCAGGCGCGCCGTCCATCGCGCTTTCCGGCCTCCGCCCAGAGCTCGAGCAAGCCGATGGGCGAGAAGACGATGACGCTTCAGTCCAAACCATTCCGTTTCCTTATTCTCATATGTCGCTTGCCAACGATCTCATCCAAACCGACGCGCTCATCTTGGGCAGCGGAATAGCCGGCTGCACGGCCGCGTTGCGCCTGGCGGATGGGGGCATGCCCGTCACCGTGGTTACGCGCACAAAAGAGCCAAGAGAATCAAATACTTATTACGCCCAGGGCGGCATCATCTATCGCTCAAAAGAAGATTCGCCCGAAGCCCTGGCTGAAGATATCATACGCGCGGGGGCGGGGCATTGCAATCCACGCGCGGTGCAGATTCTGGCCCGGGAAGGGCCGCGAGCGCTAGAGGAAATGTTGTTGAAGCGGGCGCCGGTTGCATTCGATAGCAACGAAAAAGGTGAATTGGATCTGGCGCGCGAGGGCGGACATTCTGTTTCCCGCATCGCTCATGTGGCCGACGCCACGGGCAAAGCCATCGAGACTGCGCTGATCCGGGCTGTGAGCGAGCATCCCAACATTCAATTGCTCACCAACCACACCGCTGTGGATATTTTAACCCCTTCTCATCACTCGCTCAATCGACTGGCCGTCTACGACCGCCGATCGTGCGTAGGCGCGTATGTACTCGATCGAGAAACAGGACGGGTGAAGCGATGTCTGGCCAAAGAAACCATCCTCGCCACCGGCGGTTTGGGAGAGATATTTCTGCACACCAGCAACCCGCCCGGCGCGCGCGGAGATGGCGTAGCCATGGCCTATCGTGCGGGCGCGCGCGTCATCAACATGGAGTTCATTCAATTCCATCCCACGACATTTCAGCAGAGCAATGCGCCCAATTTCCTTATCTCTGAAGCGGTGCGGGGCGCGGGGGCGCGATTGGTCACGCCCGATGGCGAACCATTCATGCAAAAGTACGCGCCGGAATGGAAAGACCTGGCGCCTCGAGACGTCGTCGCGCGAGGCATCCATCAGGAAATGCTTACCCGCGGGCTAGACAACGTCTACTTGGATTTGCGCAGTTACATCCCCAAAGAAGTCATCCTGGAGCATTTCCCAACCATTTATCGACAGTGTCTGGCCTACGGCGTGGATATTACGCGCGATCTGATTCCGGTGGCGCCAGCCGCGCATTATTCATGTGGAGGCATCTGGGTGGATGAGTGGGGTCGCAGCACCATCGAGCATCTTTACGCCATCGGCGAAGTGTCTTGCACCGGTTTGCACGGGGCCAACCGCCTGGCCAGCACTTCGTTGCTAGAAGGATTGGTTTGGGGCATGCGCGCGGCCCAATATATCCTTGAAAACCCACTCAAGCGCCCCACCATCAACCCTGACGACATCCCGCCCTGGCAAGATGAGGGGTTGGAAGCGCCCGATCCGGCTCTGATATTGCAAGACATGAACGCGGTGCGTAGCATTATGTGGAATTACGTGGGCCTGGTGCGCACGACGCGGCGTCTGGCGCGAGCTTTGCGCGCGCTGCCCCACCTCGAGAGCGAAATCGAACGATTTTATCGCCGCAGCAAACTTACGGACGCGCTGGTGGGATTGCGCAGCGCGGTGCGGGTGGGCATCATCGTCTCCCGAGCGGCCTGGTCCAATAAACGCAGCATGGGCGCGCATTATCGCGAGTAATCGCGCGGCCTCTCCCTAATCTTCTCTAACTTCTCCTCATACTTTACGTCAAAAACAATGACTTTGGAAGAATTCGAACAACTGGTGGCTGAAGCGCTGGAAACCTTGCCGCCGGAAATCGTTGAAAAAATGGAAAATGTGGCGGTGACGGTGGCCTATGCGCCCACGCCGGCGCAACGCGAAGCCGTGAACCTGGACCCGCATGGCTCATTATATGGCCTGTATGAAGGCATTCCCCTTACGCAGCGAACCACGCATTATGGCCTGGTGCCACCCGATCGCATCACCATCTTCATGTATCCCATGGTGCGCATTCATCGCACGCCCGAAGCCATCAAAGATCAGGTGCGTCGCACCGTATTGCACGAGATCGGGCACCATTTCGGCATGGGCGAAGAGCAACTGCGACGATTGGGCTATTGATGATTGCGTCGTCGCTGCTTTTTGATATGATGTCATCTAGCCAAAAAAACCGCGCCTAAACACTCACTCATTCAATTCCAACGACGCTATGCCTATCAACGAAATTCACGCACGAATCGGAAACGCCGCCCTTTGGTTCATGCTCATCGCCGGGATTTGGGGCTTATATCGCGGCCTGAGAAAACAACCGGTGGATGGCAATTATTTCGGCATTTTGGTCGTGGGCGAACTCCTTTTGATCACGCAGTTCATTTTGGGCCTCTATCTCTGGTTTGGGCTCAATCTGCATGTCGCCTTGGGCCGACCTTTTATGCACTTTTTCTACGGCGTGCTCACCGTCATCGCGCTGCCCGCCTTCTACGCCTACACCCAGGGCCGCACCGACAGCTCCAAAGAGCAATTGCTCTATGGGCTTTTCACCCTTTTTCTGGCCGGGTTGCTCTGGCGCGCGACATTCACGGCAACCTTAGGATAAGCCGACCCGAAAACTCAACGACCTGGCTACCGCCGAATGACCACCTTGGTGCCAATATCAGCCCACTCCCACAACTGCTTCATGGCCTTATCGGTGAGCATAATGCAACCATATGTGATGGGCGTGCCCACCATGCCGGCCCAGGTGCGCGCGCCCGTAGTGGCGTTCCAGGGCAAGCCATGAAAACCGTTTTCCACTCGTCCCGACCAGTAAATCCCCAACCAATAAGGCATCCAAATATTCCAGGTGGAGCCATAGGCTTTGCGCAATTTGCTTTGCACGCGGAAGGTGCCCGTGCGGGTGGCGTAACCTTTGCGAGCCGTAGAGCAACGCCACGTGTTGAGCAAACGATCCCCTTCATAACGCCAACAGCGCTGCTCAGAAATGTCGACCACGATCTTCTTGGGCCCGCGAGGGCCTTTCTTTCCGCTCTGTTCTCCGGCCGGCGTGATGATCAATCGCTGCCCCACCCGAATGAGCGACGTATTGCTGATGCCGTTGAGCCGCGCCAACCTTCTCACGCTGACGCCATAACGATTGGCAATGGCGGCCAACGTCTCCCCACGCCGCACAATATGGATGACTCCCCCCTGAGACGATGGGCTCCCGCTTGCCGGGATGCGCAGCCGCTGCCCAACATAGATGGTGTTGGTGCGCAATTTGTTGGCGCGCTTGATAGCCCCCACCGTAACCCCATAACGAGCCGCGATTCCTGACAAGGTCTGGCCGCGACGCACGATGTGAACGCGACCGCCGCGTTTATCCTGGTTGGATTCCTCACTCGAGGAGGGGCGACTAACGACGAGACGTTGTCCCGCGCGAATCGCGTTGCTGCGACGCAACCCGTTCAGCTCCATCAACGATTGGGGGCTGACGTTGTAATTTGCAGCAATTTTCTCCAGAGTCTCGCCTGCTTGCACGCGATGAATGATCAACTCAGGCGGCGAAGCCTCGCCCTCTCCGGCCGCTTCGCTCACCCCAGGTAAAATTAGAAGCCACAAAAAAACGGCCAGCGCAATGGCGATAAAATTGGATGAAGATGACCGAATCATGGGCGAGACCTCCACGGGTTGAAAAACTTGCGCCTTGCGCGCTGCATCACGCGTGTTCAATGATTGCAGCAACAAAACATAAGTTATTATACACGATATGTCAAATATCCGCGTAATCCCTCATACAAAAACGACCGCGGTTACCCAATTTAATATGCGCGCAGAGGCCGCCGAGTGCAGCCGCAACCACCTCGTTCACGGCTCAATTGCCTGAAAAGATGATTTATAGTAAACTTTTTTCGCATCACTTCCCACACTTTGTTCTCTTCACTTTTCGCCCGTAATTCAGGGGTCCGCGTATGTCACGCTTATTGCAAGTCGGCCATCGACTCTCATTGGCAGCAATCTTGGCGATATTGCTGGTTTTGCAGGGCTTCGCACCTCTTCGCGCGGCGAGCGCGGCCAGCTGTCTGGATTTGCTGGAAAATGGCGACATGGAGTCTGGCGCGGGATGGATGTTTGAGCTCACCCCTATCTTGGGCGACTACTCATCCGACCAATTTGTCAGCCCCGCGCGCAGCGCCAGGTTGGGCGTCGTGAATGGTGAAAATATCGAAGGCTCGTCGGCCATGCGACAAACCGTCGTCGTCCCCGAAGGCGATAGTCTAACTTTGTCGCTTCAGGTCCTGCCCCTTAGCGAACCGCCCGATCCCAACGATCTTCAAGAGGTGCAGATTCGAGACGCCAGCGCCACCCAAATTTTGAGAACATTGTGGCAGGGAAATGGACTATCCAATGCAGCCAGCTGGCAAACATTGGAATTCGATATAAGTGAATTCATAGGACAAGAAATCAGCATTTACATCCATGTATACAATGATGGCGCGGGCGGAGCGACGGCGCTTTACGTCGATGACGCGCAATTGACCGTGTGTTCGCAATCCGCGCAGGCGGCCACGCCCACCAACACGCCCACCCCTGTGGTGGCGACGGCCACGCCCACGCCATCGGCCACGCCCACGCCGGTTGTCATCACCAACACCCCCACGCCCACGCCGCTGATATTTACGGCCACGCCCACGCCGTCGGCCACGCCCACGCCCATTGTCATCACCAACACCCCCACGCCTACGCCCGAACATGTAACGGCCACAGTCACGCCTGCGCCAGGCTCCCCCACGGGCGCCCCCGCTCCGGCCACCGATACGCCTATTCCGCCTCCTCCCACCGAGACCCCCACCTTGACCCCCGCTCCCCCTCCAGGCCCGGTCACCTGTAAAGAATGTTTGAAGAACACCAGTTTCGAGAATTGGAAGGCCTGGTATTTTGGCAAAACAAAACAAAAAGGCGGCTATTCGGGCGCGCAGGCGCATACAGGGCTGCGCTCAGCCCGCTTGGGCAATGTCAATCCTGAAGCGCCAAACTATAAATCCTATTCGTCCTTGCGCCAACGCGTGACTATTCCCCGGGGCAAATATCGCACGGCTGAGCTTCGTTTTTGGCACTATACTATTTCCGATGGCGATCCTGGCGATCGACAAGAGTTGATCATCCTGGACGCGCGCACTGGACGCACGCTGGAAGTGCTATGGCGCGTCAATCGCAATGATCGCGAATGGCGAGAAGAGGTGTTCGACCTGACTCGCTATATGGGGCGCTCCATCATCATTTATTTCAATGTCTACAACAATGGCGAGGGCGGTCGAGCGGCCATGTATGTGGATGATGTGACATTGGGCATTTGTCCGGTGGAGGGAAGCGCGCCGCCTCCGCCGCCTCCGCCATCCGAACCTCCCACTCCCACAGCGGTGTCAGAGGTCATCGTCATCATCGCTACGCCGATTCCCGAGGTCATCGTCGTTCCGGCCACGCCCGGCGGCCCCACGCCCATACCCGAAGTGATCGTCATGACGCCCACGCCTCTCACGCCTCAGCCCGAGGAGATCAACCCCACCCCCACGCCAGATCTGGTGGCCACCGTGAGTATGGCGCTAACATTGACGCCGGCCGCCGCGATCGCAGCGGCTGAAACAACGGCCACGCCGCCCCCCACCATGGCTCAACGCCTGGTTGGCGCGGCGGCATGGCTTCTCGCCGTCGTGATCATGCTTATCATCATCGCTATCGCTTTCTTTATTCGCAGTCGAGGAGCGACCGAAGAGGAGATGGAAACCGAAGCGCCGGTTGAATCCGAACCACCCCCATTTCCGCCTTCTCCTCCACTGACGCCATTTTCGACGCCGCCCACCTCACCGCCTCCGCCCACGCCGCCTCCATCCACACCACCATCGCCTCCGATACCGCCATCCCCTCCGACACCCCCCCCTTCCACCTCACCGCCGCCATCTGACGACCTGGACTGAGCGATTGTTCGCCGATGAAAGCCGATCCTTGATTATCCACGCCAGATATGACGCGCGCATAGCAAACCATGAACTCGAAAACCCTCTCGCCGCACTCATACACTATTTATTCAGACCGCTCTGGCTTTGATGCACTACGTTTGGAATGGAATCCGCTTCTCCGCAAGAGTCGTTTCAACTCCGTGTTCTTGGCCTGGGAGTGGCAAACCACCTGGTGGGATTGCCTGGGAACCGATGAGTTGTTCTTGGTGGCGTTTCGCGATCAGGCGGGCCAGCTCATTGGCATTGCGCCCTTGTTCTGCCGTCGAGATGAAAACGTCTGCCATCTGCACCTGGTGGGCTGTGCAGAGGTGGCCGATTATCTCGACATCATCAGCATCGCAGGACGCGAACGCGAAGTGTACTCAGCCTTTCTGGATTTTCTCACCGGCCCGGACGCGCCCGATTGGACCCGCTTGTTGCTCTGCAACCTCTACGAACCTTCGAGCACCTATCGACTATTCCCCGAGTTGGCTCGAACAAGGGGATTGAAGGTGGAGGTGAAACAAGAGGACGTCGCGCCCTATATCCTATTGCCCGATAGTTTCGAGGCCTATCTGGCCGGGCTGAGCAAAAAACAACGCCATGAAATTCGCCGAAAACGCAATAAACTTACGCGCGAAGCGCAGAGCTGGCGTTGGTTTCAGGTGCGCGGGGGCGATAATCTGGATGAATGGGTGGATGCGTTCTTGCGATTGCATCGCTTAGCATCGGCCGAGAAAGAGGCTTTTATGACGGAAGAGATGGCCCACTTCTTCCACCAGATCGCCCATACCGCGGCCGAACAGGGCTGGTTGGCGCTGGCCTTTATCGAAGTGAACGAGCAGTTGGCGGCCACAGTGTTCAACTTCGATTACGACGATCGTATTTGGGTCTACAATTCAGGGTATGATCCGCAGGCGTATAAGCATCTAAGTCCCGGCATCGTACTCAATTCTCATCTCATCGAAGACGCCATCCAAACCGGTCACAAAATTTTCGATTTTCTCCAGGGTGACGAAGTTTATAAATATCGCTTTGGCGCCGTGGATGCAAAGGTGATGCAAGTCGAAGTCACTCGCTAAATGAGAAGGGATTCCATGCAAATCTGTATGCTCAGCGTTCACACCTGTCCTTTGGCCGCGCTGGGAGGCAAAAAGACGGGCGGAATGAATGTATATGTGCGGGATTTGGCCATTGAATTTGCACGACGCGGGCACTTTGTAGAAGTGTTCACGCGCTCGCAAGACGCGTGCGCGCCGCGAGTGAGCCACGAACTGGGGCCAAACTGTCGGGTGGTGCACATTCCCGCCGGGCCTGAAACGCCCCTCAGCACCGATGAGGTGTACGATTACTTGGATCAGTTCACCGCCGGGGTGTTGGGCTATGCGCGGCGTCACGGTCGTTCGTATGAAGTCATTCACTCGCACTATTGGCTTTCTGGTTTGGTCGCGCGCAAGCTGCGCGCGGTGTGGGGCGCGCCCATTGTGCAAATGTTTCATACATTGGGGCGCATGAAAAACGAAGTGTACGAATTCACAGGCGAGCTTGCCAGTGAAACGCGTATCCGGGCGGAAGCCGAAATCATGGCATTTTCCGACGCCATCGTCGCGGCCAGCCCCTTAGAAAAATCGCAGATGGTGATCCAATATGGCGCGTCTCCGCAACGCATCGCCATCATCCCATTGGCCGTGGACCACCGGCGTTTTCGCCCCATCCCTCAAGACGAAGCCAAAGCCCATATAGGATTGCCCACCGATAAGCGTCTCGTGCTTTATGTGGGACGCATCGAGCCGCTGAAAGGCGTGGATACGCTGCTGCTGGCCATGCGCCGCGTATTCGAGGCGTGGCCTCGCTGCCGAAAACGATTGTGTCTCGCCATCATTGGCGGTGATGTCAAGGCCCCGCGCGAGCAACTCTCGAAAGAGATGATTCGTTTACAAGACTTGAGCAGAGAATTGGGAATGGCGCATTTGACCGCATTTTTAGGGCGTCGCAACCAAGACGCGTTGCCCGATTATTATTCTGCGGCCGATGTTGTGGTTATTCCAAGCCACTACGAATCGTTCGGTCTGGTGGCGCTGGAAGCCATGTCGTGCGGCACTCCAGTGATCGCCTCGCGGGTGGGCGGGCTGACGTTCACCGTCGTCGAAGGCGTCACCGGCTACCAAGTGCCCAACGGCGATGATCAGGCCATGGCCGACCGCATTTTACGCGTGTTGCAAGATGACGAACTGCGGCGACGATTGGGTGAACAGGCCTTGGAATTGGCCGCTTGTTATCGTTGGCCTGATGTCGCCGCTCGGTTGGAGCGGCTTTTCCGCGCTGTGATGGAGGGAAAGAAACAAGAAAAAGTCGCTCTATCGGCTTAACCGCTTAGGAAATGCCGGCGCGGTTATGCGGCCTCTTTTCCTCTGAATGATCATTTCGTGGGGGCGAGAAGGATGACGCAGGGAATGGGGAAACTATCCGGGCCTTTTTGAGCGCCTTCGGGCTGTTGGCGCCAGCGTAGCCCGGTGGATGCGCCGCCATCGAGATTGACGGCCTCGACAAGTGCGAGATCTGGCTGGAGAAGACGTTGCGCCCAAGCATCCAATGTGGTCTCGCGCGGGGCGGTCGCCCACACTACGCGACCGGCCTTGTCCACGCCTACGGCCGTGCGTCTGGCCGCGGTTTCCGCATCGAGATCAGGGACAATGGCGGCCCCAAAAACCAACATAGGCCAGCCCTGCACGCCTATGGCGGCCGGGGCCAGGAGTTTACGCGGCTGGGGCACCACAAAAGCATTGCCATCGCGCACAATAAACACGCCTCCCCAACGGCGACGCAATTTGCTTTCGATCTTTCCATTGGTGGTAAGCAAACCAATATGGCGATAGACCCCTTCGTCGTTCCAATAAAACCCGCAATTCACCGCGGCCTGGGCCTGAGGCGCCTTATCAAGCCAACCGCTGAGAAAATCGCCGCGCGCGGGGTTGCTCTCGAAACGATGATCAAAACGGGCCGCTCGCGGACGATGACGCAGCGCGTACACCCCGTCCTCGGTCTCCAACACTTGTGCGCCAGGCCATAGCTTCCGCCACGCGCCCCTGGCGGGTTGGGCTGGCGCGGCCGTGGCTGCGGGCGATGGAGTTGAAGGCAAAGGCGTGAGACCGGGCGCGTTGGGCGACGGAGAAGCCAAGGGCGGGGCTAAAGCAGTGCAACCCGCAAGCATTGTCAGGACAAGGAAAAGAAAGATGCGCATGACAAAAATCATGGTAATACAATTGAGGCTCTTTTTGAAAACGGCGGCGGTCTGGCATCAAGCGTTGGCGACGAAACAATCGCCCTGGCTCTTGATTCACTTTGGCCCAACCTTGCACAACCAGCGGGTTCTCTGATACACTCACGGCATCAGGCATTTTGCAACGCACAATTCAAATGTTCATGGAGGTTTCTTCAATGGCGAAGAATCGGTTGCGCATAGTGATTTTGGGTGCGGCGGGTCGCGATTTTCATAATTTCAACACCACCTTCCGCCATGATCGTTCGTATGAAGTGGTGGCGTTCACCGCCGCCCAAATCCCCAATATCGAAGGGCGAATTTACCCGCCAGAACTGGCCGGCCCGCTTTATCCTCAGGGAATACCCATATTGCCCGAGGATGATTTGGAAGCCATAATCGAACGCGAAAAAGTGGATGAAGCGGTGTTTTCGTATAGCGATGTGTCGCACGAACATGTCATGCATCTCGCCGCGCGAGCCGTGGCTGCTGGAGCCAACTATCGCCTGTTGGGCGCTCGAGCGACCATGCTCAAAAGCGAAAAACCCGTTGTGGCCATTACGGCCGCTCGAACGGGCAGCGGTAAGAGTCAGACCACGCGTTATGTAACCGATGTATTGCGCACTTTGGGCAAACGCGTGGTGGTTGTGCGTCACCCTATGCCTTATGGCGACCTGACGGCGCAGGCCGTGCAACGTTTCGCGAATTACAAAGACCTGGCCCGCCATGATTGCACTATCGAAGAACGAGAGGAGTATGAACCGCTTCTCAACCGGGGGCTTGTGGTGTATGCAGGCATCGATTACGAACGCATCTTGCGGCAGGCCGAGGCCGAAGCGGATATTGTTTTGTGGGATGGCGGAAACAACGATCTACCCTTTTTCAAACCCGATTTACACATTACGGTGGTCGATCCGCACCGACCCGGTCATGAAATGCACTACTGGCCGGGCGAGGCCAACGTGCGCATGGCCGACATCATCGTGATCAATAAGGTGGATACGGCCGATTTAGAGGCTATCATTCGGGTTCGGGAAAATGTGAATCGATTGGCTCCGGCAGCGCACATAGTGGAAGCGGCCTCGCCCATTTTTGTGGAAAACCCGCTGGCCATTCGCGGCAAGCGCGTGCTCGTGGTGGAAGACGGCCCCACCCTCACTCACGGCGAAATGGCTTATGGGGCGGGCATGGTGGCCGCGCGGCGCTTTGGCGCAGCCGAAATCGTAGACCCGCGGCCATTTGCCGTGGCGTCCATTGCAGAAACGTATCGTAAACACCCCTCCACAGGGCCGGTGTTGCCCGCTATGGGATATGGCGAAGCCCAATTGCGCGATCTGGCCGCGACCATTGCCGCCGCAGAATGTGATTTTGTTCTGGTGGCCACGCCCATAGATCTGGCCCGCCTTATCGACATTCCCCATCCCAACCAGCGGGTGCGCTATGAGCTTCAGCCCATCGGGCAGCCCTCACTAGACGACTTGCTTCGCGAATGGGCTGTTTCCGCGGCTCCTTAAAAAAACCGATGTCAGGTTTTTGGGAGCAATCCGTCGTGCCAGAAAGGGCTAAACGCGGTACAATGGGGGCGATGGCAAATCTAGTTCTGAAAGCTTTTTCGTCGAAAGGATGCGACAGATAAGGTCGCATCTCTTCACTCATTTCATGCAAGGAGGTTCGCATGGGTCAACTTATTTTCGCGGTGCTACTCTCGCTCATCATTGGTTTCGGCGCGGCCGCGCTGGTTGTTGGAGCCAGCGCCCGCAGCGGAAAGCCCAAGCCAAGCTCCGGTCTCACGGTGGGCGTCGTGGTGTTCATCCTGGTTTTTGCCATATTGGCCTTGATGAATAGCTACACCGTGGTGCAAGCCGGGTCGGTGGCTGTGGTCAAACGCTTGGGTCGCGTGGTCGCGGTCTTCGAGCCTGGGCTAAACTGGAAAATTCCATTCATCGATGAAACCGTGGTGTACCGCACTCAGGAAATTGTCTACGAGACCAGCGACGCGCCGGAGCTTTCCAAAGCGGACTACACCGACATTTCGGTGGACACGGCCACCAGCGATGGCCAGCAAATTACGGCTCGTTATACGGTGCGTTTTCGCATAAAACCGCAAGAAGCCGCCAATATCGTCAACAATCTGGGAACCGAAGAAGAAGTGGTGGAAAAATTGGTCAAGCAAAATAGCCGCGTTTGGGTGCGCACATTGCTGCGCAATTACGAGGCGAGCCAGCTCTACTCGGGCGATATTCGCGAGGCGCAAGAAACCATTTCCGAGCAACTGCGAAAGGACTTCGAGGCCGAAGGCCTGGAATTGGTGTTCTTTGGCTTGCGGCAGATCGGGTTCACCGAAGCTTATAAGCAGGCGGTGGAGACGAAGCAAATCGAGGCCGAAAACATCATCACCAAGCAAAACCTGGCCAAACAGGCCGAGTTCGAAAAACAACGCACCATCACCCAGGCCGAAGCCGAGGCCGAACGCCAACGCCTGGAACGCATTGGTGTGGCTCAGGGCGAAGCCGAGGCCACCAAGCTGCGAGCACAAGCCGAAGCTGAAGCCACCCTGCTAAAGGCCAAAGCTCAGGCCGAGGCGAACCGGCTCATCGCCCAAAGCCTGACGCCCGAAGTCATCCGTTGGCAAGCCGTAAACCAATGGAATGGCCGTTATCCAACGGTGGTCAGCACAGGAGGCGGTGAACAACTCATTCTCCCCGGCGATCTCTTCAGCGCGCCCAGCGCGCCCTAGCCAACCGGCGATGATATTGAAAAGGGGGCGCTCTCGTTTTTGGAGAGATGGTTTGTCAGGCCCATCTTCAACGAGGGCGCCCCTTTGTTTCGACGGCGTCTTTCGCGGGCTATTCCCGGGTGTGAAAAAATCTTTGTTGGGGATAAAAACCTATTGACAGGAGGGAAAAAGTACTGTATATTACTCACACTGAATATGTGAGCGCTCACGGCAGCGCTCACACGCGATCGCATGCTCAGGAACGCCTCATATGACCCGCCGCGTTACAATCTCGGATGTCGCGAAACTGGCCGGAGTCTCTTCCCAGACCGTGTCGCGCGTCATCAACAACAAGCCCGAGGTGAGCCCAAAAACCCGCCAACGCGTGCTGGAAGTCATCGAACAGACAGGATACAGGCCCAGCGCCGTAGCCCGAGGTCTGGCCACTTCGCGCACATCCACCATCGGCATGGTTGTGCCCGACATTTCCAACCCCTTTTTCTCAGATATCGCCCGCGGCATCGAGGCCACCGCCTATGATCAGGGTTATAATGTTTTCTTGTGCAACAGCAATGAAGACCCAGAACGCGAACTAGAGGTGCTGTTTTCGTTGGAGGAAAAGCAGGTTGATGGGGTGATTTTATGTGGGCTAAGGCAAAAAACGCCGGCTCTTCAGGATGTCTTGAAACGGTTTCCGGCCATTGTGCTTGTGAACCGGCTTATGGATGATGCATCTTATCCCACCGTGATGGTGGACAATCATAAAGGCGCCCAAAAGGCCGTCGGACACATTTTGAACATGGGCCGGAAGCGCGTTGGCATTTTGGTGGGGCCCGCTTTTTCATACAGCGCCAATCAACGCAAGAGCGGTTATCTGGACGCCATGGAAGGCGCGGGGATTTCGGTCGAGGATGGTTGGATTCAATATTGCACGCCGACGGTGGAAGGGGGTGAGGAGGCGACTAAATTGTTATTGAAGCGACACCCACAACTCGACGCGCTCTTTTGTTTCAATGATTTGGTGGCAGTGGGGGCCATTCAGGCATGCGGCGCGCTAAACCGGCGCATCCCCAACGACATTGCGATCGTCGGCTTCGATGATGTTTACCTCGCCGCCTTGGTTACGCCGGCCCTCACCACATGCCGCGTTCCGCGGGTGGAAATGGGGCGACAGGCCATGAATCTTTTGCTTCGACAAATGAAAGGACAGCGCATCGAGACCCCCGTCATCACGGTGAAGACGCGATTGATCATCCGAAATAGCGCGCCCAAGGTCACCTGATGGCGACCTCTCGCGCCCGCAAAGATATTTTCGCTTTCAACACGTTCATCTATCTTTCCAACATCAACGCCGCTCAATGCATAAGGAGGTGATTGCACAGACGAACCCCATCAAAGACGCCGCCGTTGTTCTCCCCAAAACGCTCTTTCTTGTTTCCTAGGAGGGAAAACCACATGAAACGCAACTCATCGAACCCACGCAACCTGCTGCTGATCAGTGTGGCCGCTCTGATCCTGATCTTGGTGCTGGCTGCATGCGCATCAGCGCCCGCTCCCACTCAGGCCCCCGCAGCAACAGAAGCGCCCACAGCCGAAGCGCCAGCAGCCACCGAAGCCCCCCCTCCAACCCCAACCGAGGCTCCCGCGGCCGAACCCCCCGCGCCAGAGAGCAAATACAACGAAGCGCCTATGCTCGCCGAGCGGGTTAAAGCCGGCGAACTACCGCCCGTAGATGAACGATTGCCCGAAGAACCCCTGGTGGAAGAAGGGGTTGAGGGCATTGGCCAGTATGGGGGGACATTGCGCCGAGCCTTTCTCGGGCCCTCTGACCACAACAATTATGTGCGCGTCGTCTATGACGCCCTGGTTCGTTTCTCGCCCGACGGCAGCGAAGTGATTCCACACATCGCCAAGGGTTGGGAATCCAACGAAGACTTCACCGAATGGACGGTGTACTTGCGCCCTGGGGCCAAGTGGTCGGATGGCGAACCCTTGACTGCGGATGATATTCTTTTCTGGTACAATGATATTCTGCTAAACACGGACCTAATGCCTAATCCAGCGAATTGGATGGTCAATAACGACGGTTCGGTGGCCACCGTCGAGAAAATCGACGATTACACCGTCAAGTGGACCTTTAAACAACCCAATACGGCTTTCTTGCTGGATCTGGCCAACAAAGATGGCGCGGACCTCTCCATTGCAAATCTCGCTTATGCGCCGGCTCACTATCTCAAACAATTCCACGCCTCTTATGCTGACGCCGCCGAATTGGAGAAGATGGTGAAGGACGCCGGCTTTGAGACCTGGGTGGAGCTGTTCACGGTGAAGGCTTTGCCTCAAACCAATGCAGACCGTCCCACCACCGCGGCATGGGTCCCCGACAATTCCACCGTATCCGATCCGGTGTTTGTTTTGAAACGCAATCCCTACTACGTCGGCGTTGATCCAGAAGGCAATCAGTTGCCATACATCGACGAAGTCCGCTTCACCTTCTTCGCGGATAAAGAGGCGTTGAACTTGGCCGCGGTTTCGGGCGAGCTCGACTTTCAGGCCCGTCATATCAACATGAGCAATTACCCGGTCCTCAAGGAAAATGAGGATAAAGGAGGGTATCGCGTCGTCACATGGCCTACGTTCGGCGGCTCAGACGCGGTGTTCATGTTCAATCAAACTTATCAAAACGACCCTGAAATCGGCGAGCTGCTGCGAAATAAGGACTTCCGCATCGCCCTCTCCCATGCGCTTGACCGAGAGGCCATCAAAGAATTGGCGTTCTTGGGGTTGGGCGAACCCCGACAAGGCGTTCCCGCGCCCAACCATCCTTACTATCCTGGCGATGAATGGGCTTACAAATACACCGAGTATGATCCCGACAAAGCCAACGAATTGCTCGACAGCATTGGCCTCACCGAGCGTGATGCCGATGGATTCCGCCTGCTGCCCAGCGGGAAACCGCTCGATATCGAGATCAATGTGGTGCCCGCATTTGGCAACTGGACTGATGTGGGACAACTGGCGGTTGAACAATGGGCCAAAGTGGGCGTGAAAGCCCATGTCGAGGTGAGAGAACGCGCCCTCGCCTTCCAAATGCGCGACACCAACGACCTCATGGTGGAAATCTGGAACGAAGACACGACCGGTTTTCCCTTCAGCGGCCAACCAAAGATGGACCCGCGCAGCAATCCTGCGCTCACGTTTGGGCCTTTGTTCCGCAAATGGTATGAGACCGACGGCAAAGAGGGCATGGAGCCGCCAGCCGAGATCAAGAAACTGGTGGAGCTGATCGACAAGGGCAAAGTGTCGGGACGCGAAGAGCAAATCAAGATCGCCCAAGAGCTCTTCCGCGTTTGGGCCGACAACATCTGGGAAATTGGCACCGTGGGCCTGACCCCCATGATTCAGGGCGTGGTGGTTGTAAACAACAACCTGCGCAATGTGCCCGAAACCGCAGGCAACGACTGGCCGTTGCGCACGCCCGGCAACACGCGGCCCGAAACCTTCTACTTCAGTCAATAACAACTCCTTCCATTTGCATTCTGGAAACAGTGGGCTGTCCATGCATGGCTGCATGTATGGACAGCCTATTTTCCACGTTATCTCACCGGCCGTCGCGCCCGCGATGGTTATGAGGCGGTCTATGGAGTCCGTTTATGACGCAATATATCATCAAGCGGCTTTTGTTGTTGCCCTTGCTCTTGTTCATTTTTTCCGTCTTTGCGTTTTTTATCATCCAGGCGCCTCCGGGCGATTTTGTCACCAGCTATATCGCTGAGCTCGCCGCGTCTGGCTCTTCGATGGACCAGGCTCAGATCGAGGCGCTACGTGAACAATATGGCCTGGACCAACCCTTGATTGTTCAATATTTTCGCTGGGTTGGCGGAATGTTGCGCGGGGATTTTGGGGTTTCTCTGGATTGGAAACGCCCTATTATGGAGCTGATCAAAGAGCGCTTATTGCTCACCGTGCTATTGGGCGCTGCAACATTCATCATTTCATGGTCGCTGGCCATCCCTATTGGGATCATCTCGGCGACCAAGCAATATTCGTTCATTGATTATTTCTTCACGGTGTTCAACTACTTGGGCGTGGCCACCCCCACATTCATGACCGCCCTGGTGTTGATGTGGTTGGCTTACTCCTATTTTGGGATCAGCGTCACCGGATTGTTTTCGCCCGAATATGTGGATGCGCCATGGAGCTTGGCCCGAGTCATCGATTTGCTGAAGCATCTCTGGCTTCCGGCCCTGATCCTGGCATTGGATGGCACAGCTCGTCTGGCTCGAGTCATGCGAGCAAACCTGTTGGACGAACTGAACAAGCCTTATGTGGAAATGGCGCGAGCTAAGGGCATGTCGGAGTGGCGACTGGTGTTGAAATATCCGGTGCATCTGGCCATCAACCCCCTGGTTAGCACCATTGGCTGGTATCTGCCCATGCTTTTCTCGGGCAGCGTCATCGTCGCGACCGTGCTAAACCTACCCACCATCGGACCTTTGCTGCTTCGCTCGTTGACCAACCAGGACATGTTCTTGGCGGGCGTGATCGTACTCATCTACTGTTTTCTGGCCATCATCGGAACCTTGATATCCGATGTGTTATTGGCCTGGCTCGATCCCCGCATTCGGATGGAGGCCTGAGCATGAGCGATGATCGAGTCTCCGAAGCGAACCAAGAGGCGCAAGAGGCGCGTCACGCCGATCTCACCGCGTTGTCCGAATGGAATCAAGCGCGTTTGGAGGATGAGCGAGAGGATGCCGCGGCCATCCACGTGGCTCCCAACTGGAAGCTAACCTGGTGGCGCTTCAAAAAACATCGTCTTGCGCTTGTCAGCGGCTTGGTGGTGATCTTGCTGGCGTTGATCGTGCTCTTTCCCGGCTTTTTCAGCACCATGGATCCTCATAAAAGCCGGGCGCAACAATCCTTTGTGCCTGTGCAGCGCATCCATTTCATCGATGACGGCGCGTTTAGACCATTTGTCTACGGCATCGTGGGCAGGCGCAACCCTGAAACCCTTCGTATGGAATGGAAGATCGACGAGGAGAAAAAGATTCCCATCACCTTTTTCGCGCGTGGTTTCGAATATGAGGTTTTGGGATTATTCACCACCAATATTCACTTTATCGGCGTTAAAGAAGGCGATATCGAAGAAAACCCCATCTACCTGCTGGGAACCGATCGCTTGGGCCGAGATCAATGGTCGCGGCTCATGTATGGCACTCGAGTCTCCGTGTCCATTGGTCTGATCTCGGTGTTTGTCAGCGTGTTTTTGGGCGTGCTATTGGGGGGCGTTTCGGGTTATTACGGCGGCGTTCCCGATCTGATCATCCAACGCATGATCGAAATCTTGCAGTCTCTGCCCGCCATTCCCATTTGGATGGCGCTGACCGCGGCCATGCCTCGGGATTGGTCGGTGGAGCAAACATATTTCGCCATCACGCTCATCCTGGCGCTCATTGGCTGGACCACGCTGGCCCGCGAGGTGCGCGGCCGCTTTTTGGTGCTGCGAGAGGAAGATTTTGTGATGGCGGCGAAGCTATCTGGCGCCACCCAAAGTCGCATCATCTTTCGACATATGGTTCCAACCTTTTATAGTCATATCATCGCCACCGCCACGCTTGCGGTGCCAGTCATGATCATCAGCGAAACCTTTCTCAGCTTCTTGGGCCTGGGTTTGCGCCCTCCCGCCATCAGTTGGGGCGTGTTATTGCAAGAAGCGCAAAATCTGCAATCCGTGGCCATAGCCCCCTGGCTCTTGTTGCCGGGCCTGGCCGTCATTATCACCGTGCTGGCGCTAAACATCTTAGGCGATGGCCTGCGTGACGCCGCCGATCCTTATAGCCACTGAGGTGATTTCGTCAATATGACCCCGTTATTATCTGTCAGGAACCTGAAAACCCACTTTTTCCTGGATGAGGGCGTTGTCAAAGCCGTGGATGGGGTGGACTTTGACGTCTTTCCCGGCCAAGTCGTTGGCATTGTGGGCGAAAGCGGTTGCGGTAAAAGCGTCACCATCAAATCGGTGATGCAACTCATCCAAAAACCAGGTCGCATCATAGATGGCCAAATCCTGTTTCGCCACCATGATGAAGCCGGACGAGAGACTATCATCGACCTGGCCCAGTTGGACCCGCATGGAAAGACGATTCGCTCCATTCGCGGTGCAGAAATCGCACTTATACCCCAAGAACCTATGGCCTCTTTCAGCCCCGTTCATACCATTGGCGACCAGATCATGGAGGCCATTCTCCTGCACCTGGATGTGGACGAAGAGGAAGCGCGTCGCATCGCTGTTGAACGGCTGCACGAAGTGGGCATGCCCAACCCCGAACAACGATTGAACGCATATTCATGGGAATTGAGCGGCGGCTTGCGACAACGCGCCATGATCGCCATGTCTTTGGCTTGCAACCCGCGCCTGCTCATTGCAGATGAACCAACCACGGCCATCGATGTGACGACTCAGGCGCAAGTGTTGAATTTATTGCTCACATTACAAAAACAGCACAACATGGCCATCATCTTTATCACGCACGATCTGGGCGTCATCGCCCAGATCGCGGATTTCGTGGTGGTGATGTATCTAGGCCGAGTGATGGAGTCTGGCCCGGTGGAGGACATCTTTTTCAACCCACAGCACCCATATACAAAAGCGTTGCTAGAATCCATCCCCTCCATCTACGCGCCGGCCGGAAAACGGCTGCCCACCATCGAAGGGTCCATACCGCATCCCTTTAGCCGACCGTCAGGGTGTCCTTTCCATCCCCGATGCAAGGCTTTCATGCCCGGGGTGTGCAACGCGGCTATTCCCAAGCTCAAAGCGATCAACGACCGGCAATCGGTCAGTTGTTTTCTTTATGACCATGCTCCCGCCATCGTTGAAGGATCGTGATCGTGTCAGACAAGTTCTCCAACAAACCTTATCTGCTTGAAGTCAGACATTTGAAAAAATATTTTCCAATTCGAGCGGGTTTTTTCCGGCGAATCGTCGGACAAGTGCGTGCGGTGGATGACGTCAGTTTTGCGATACGCGAGGGAGAAACCCTTGGCCTGGTGGGAGAGAGCGGTTGCGGCAAGACCACCACAGCGCGAACCATCCTTCGCGCCATCGATCCCACCGAAGGCCAGATCCTTTTTCGCACAGCGCAGAACGAAGTGGTTGATCTGGCCGCGTTGTCAGAGAAAGAAATTCGCCCCTTGCGCCGCGACATGCAAATGATCTTTCAAGACCCCTTCGCTTCGCTCAATCCACGCATGAACATCCTGGATATCGTGGGCGAGCCCTTGTTGGTCATCGAAAAGATGAAGGACCGCAAACAACGCATGGAGCGGGTGGCCGAACTTTTGGAGCTGGTCGGATTGCGGCCGGAATATATGCAGCGATTTCCTCACGCCTTCAGCGGTGGACAACGACAACGGATCGTGATCGCACGCGCGCTCGCCCTCAACCCTCGTCTGGTCGTGGCCGACGAGCCCGTATCGGCTTTGGACGTCTCTGTGCAGGCCCAAGTGCTGAATCTAATGAAAGACCTTCAGGAAAAACTGGGGCTCACCTATCTTTTCGTCGCTCACGATCTTAGCGTGGTCAAGCACTTTTGTGACCGCATCAACGTCATGTATGTGGGAAAGATCGTGGAAAGCGGTCCTACAGATGCGATCTTCTTTCACCCCCGACATCCCTACACCTCGGCCCTTATGTCTGCGGCGCCCATCGCCAATCCGCGCATCCGCGCCAAAATCGTTCCACTAGAGGGCGATGTTCCCAGCCCGGCCAATCCGCCTTCGGGTTGCTATTTTCATCCTCGTTGCCCCTATGCCGAGGAGAAATGTGCAAAAGAAACGCCCCAACTCGAAGAGATAGCGCCCGATCATTTGGTTCGGTGTCATTATGCGCATGAACTCACTTTGCAAGGCGTCGCCAAACCTCAGGAGATCATAGCCTCATGAGCGGTCTAATTTCCGATTCGGCCCCTATTCGATGGGGAATCATCGGGTGTGGAGATGTTACGGAGGTGAAAAGCGGGCCTGCGTTGCAAAAAGCCCAAGGCTCAAGCTTGGTGGCGGTTATGCGTCGCAACGGCGCATTGGCTCAAGATTACGCCCGCCGACACAATGTGGCCAAATGGTATGACAGCGCGCAGGCCCTCATCGATGACCCCGATGTAAACGCAATCTACATCGCCACCCCGCCTTCGTCCCACCGACAATACGCGCTCATGGCCGCGGCCGCGGGCAAACCCGCGTATGTCGAGAAACCTATGGCGCTCAATCATCGGGAATGCCAGGACATGATCGAGGCGTGCGAGCAAGCGGGGGTTCCGCTCTTTGTCGCTTACTATCGTCGAGCGCTGCCTCGTTTTCTAAAGATCAAAGCATTGGTGGAAAATGGCGCCATTGGCCGGGTGCGATTCGTCAACATCACCTTGCACCAACCGATCTTGCCTCATGTATCAGAAGATGAAACGCCGCCCTGGCGCGTGCTGCCCGAGATCGCCGGAGGCGGCTTATTTGTCGACCTGGCCTCACACCAGTTGGATTTGCTCGACTTCCTTTTTGGGCCCATCACCGAGGTGTGCGGTTTTGCGGCCAATCAAGCGGGACGTTATCCGGCGGAAGACATTGTCACCGGGACCTTTCGCTTCGAATCAGGCGTGCAGGGCGCTGGCGTTTGGTGCTTTTCAGCTTATGACGACATGGACCGCACCGAAATCGTTGGAGATAAGGGCCGCATTGTGTATGAAACCTTTGGCGAATCGCCGATCATTGTGAGCGCGCCTGAAGGCGTAAACAAACTGACCATCGCCAACCCGCGACACATTCAACAGCCGTTGATTCAGCAAGTGGTGGACGCCCTGTTGGGACGGGGAACGTGTATCAGCACCGGGGTGAGCGCCGCCCGCACCACCTGGGTGATGGACCACATGCTACGCGATTATTATGGAGCGAATCATGCAGCTTAACGCGCGCATGGTGGATCTATTGGCCATTCATCGCTCCGAGCTACTCGAACGCGTCATTCCCTTCTGGATGCCGCGCACCATCGATTGGGAATATGGCGGCATTCTCACCTGCATTCGCGATGACGGGCGATTGATCAGCACCGACAAATACATGTGGTCGCAATTGCGGGCCATCTGGACATTCTCGGCGCTGTATAACCGTATCGAGGCCCGACCAGAATGGCTCGATGTGGCCAGGCAAATCACAACTTTTGTATGTAAGCATGGCAGAGACGAGCTGGGGCGTTGGGTCTTTGCTGTGGACCGGCAAGGCAATGTGCGAGAGGGAGCTATCAGCATTTACTCTGACGGGTTCGCCATCTACGGTCTCACCGAATTCGCCCGGGCCGCGGGCGACCAACAGGCGGTGGACCTGGCTTTGGCCACCTACAAAAATGTGCGAGAGCGGTTGGCTCGACCCGGATCATATGCTACGGCCCCCTACGCCATTCCACCCGGCGCCAAAGCTCATGCCGTGGCCATGATCTTCGCGCTGGCCTTTCACGAATTGGGTCTGCTATTGAACGACGCCCACATCCTTTCGTCGGCGCATGAACTGGCCGAAGATGTGATGACCGCGTTTCTTCGCCCCGAACAACGCCTGCTTTACGAGTACGTCGGCCTCGACAACCAGCTCATAGACGCGCCCCAAGGTCGAGCCATTGTTCCCGGCCACGCCATTGAATCGATGTGGTTTATGATTCACATCTATCAACATTGGGGTGATAAAACCCGTATACGGCAAGCCCTCGAGAGCATCCGCTGGCATATTGAGTTGGGGTGGGATCACGTTTATGGGGGAATTGTTTTGGCCCGCGATGCAGCCGGAGGCGAACCCTGGTGGCCCTTTGCAGACAGCAAGCTGTGGTGGCCCCACACCGAAGCGCTCTACGCCTTGTTGCTGGCTTATCAACTTTCGGGCGAAGCTTGGGCCCTGGATTGGTATGAGAAAGTGCATAATTATGCGTTTATGCGCTTTCCGGTTCATAAACATGGGGAATGGACTCAAAAATTGGATCGCGAGGGCCGGCCATTCGATCAAACTGTGGCTTTGCCCGTGAAAGACCCATTCCATTTGCCTCGAGCGCTGATACTGTGCATTGATACATTGCAATCTTTATCGAACAACGACTGACCGATAGCGGAGCGCATTATGCCGTCTTCCTCCTCTTGTTTCGCCCTTACTCACGGACGCATCGTCTTGCCCGATCGCGTCCTTACCGGCCACGCGCTACTCGTTGATGGCCCTCTTATCACCGCGATTTCACCCGAAACCGAACTGCCCGCAGAAATCGAGCGCGTTGATGTCGGCAACCGCTACATCACCCCTGGCCTTATCGACATTCATATCCATGGCGCACTAGGTCACACCTTCAACGAACCAACAACCGAAGCATTCGCGGCCATCACCATAGAGAACGCCCGCAACGGGATCACTTCGCTATTGGCCACCACCGCCACCGCGCCCCTGCCAGACCTGACCGCGAGCTTAGCCTTCATTCGGCGATGGATGAGCGAAGAGCGGCCCGGCGCACAAGTGCTGGGCGCACATGTCGAAGGGCCTTATTTCAGCCCGGCTCAGGCCGGCGCGCAGGACCCAACCAACCTGCTTGTCCCAGCCCACACTCCGCCCGACCCCCTGCTGGCCTTCGCCGACATCATCCGCATATTCACCTTTGCGCCCGAATTGCCCGGAGCTGCTCAGCTGGCTCGCCGCCTTTCGGCCTTGGGGGTGGTCCCCGCAGCCGGCCATAGCAACGCCACAGAGGAGGAGACCCTTCCCATCATCGAAGCGGGCCTCCGACACATAATCCATATCTGGAGCGCACAATCCACCACCGTGCGCCAAGGCCCATGGCGCAAACCCGGACTGCTGGAGACATCTCTGACCAACGAGAACCTGACCGTGGAAATGATCTGCGATAACAAGCATCTTCCACCCACCCTGATGAAGCTGGCCTACAAATGCATTGGCCCCGATCGCCTGTGCATCATCTCCGACGCCACCAGCGGCGCGGGCTTGCCCGAAGGCGCTCGTTTCCGCATGGGCGAAATGACCTATGAAGTGTGCGATGGGGTGGGCATGATGCTCGATCGCTCTTCATTTGCGGGCAGCACAACCCTGATCAACCGCATGGTGGCCATTCTCATCGAACATGTGGGCGTTCCGCTGCCCGAAGCTGTGCGCATGGCCACGCTCACGCCCGCCCGAGTCATTGGCGTGGACGATCGCAAAGGCAGCCTGGATGCAGGCAAAGATGCAGATATCGCCATCTTTGATGAGGATTTCAGTCCTTGGCGCACGCTAATTCGAGGACGCTGGGTTTTTTGAACGACGTCCACCTCAGCGCCAGACGCGAATGGAGAAAAAAGCGCCTCAACCCCGAACCCACTCTTGACGCTTTGAAAGGAGTTTGCTCTTGTCCAACCAACCCATTTTCTCAACTCAGGTCGACGCTTTACGCGTCGATGTCCACCCCAGCAATGAAGCCATGGGACGGGCCGCGGCCGTGACGGCCGCGGCAATCTTAAACAAGGCCATTGCAGTTCGCGGCCGGGCCAATATGATCATCGCCACCGGCAATTCGCAAATCACATTTTTGCACGCCCTTCGCGAAATGGATGTAGATTGGCCAAAAGTGACCGTATTCCACATGGATGAATACGTCGGTCTACCCGAAGGGCATCCCGCCAGCTTCCCGACATTTCTGCATCGTCACTTCCTCGATTTCATCGATGTAGGGCGATTCCATCCGGTGCAAGCGCGCGCCGGGCGTTTGGAGCAAGATTGCGCCGATTACGCGGCCCTGCTTCGGGCGCATCCTGCCGACCTTTGCGCGCTAGGCTATGGCGAAAATGGACATCTTGCATTCAACGACCCCCCTTTTGCTGAATTCAACGATCCGGTTTGGGTGAAAGTGGTGCGTCTGGCCGAGGCTTCCCGCCGCCAACAAGTAGGCGAAGGTCATTTCAGCCGCCTAGACGAAGTGCCCACGCACGCGGTCACCCTGACGATTCCCGCATTGCTGGCGGCCCGACGCGTGCTGGGCATTGTGCCCGAAACGCGCAAAGCAGAAGCCGTGCGTCGCGCCCTATTGGAGCCTATTCACGAATCTTGCCCCGGCTCCAGTCTTCGTCAGACGCCTCACGCCCATCTCTTCCTCGATGCAGACTCCGCGGCCGCGGCGCTGCCGGCTCTTCGACAAAACGACCTTGGATGAACCGCCCCTCGTTTGCCCCCTCTCTTTGAGCTTGGCGTCGCACGGGTCAGGGTTTCCGCATTGACGATCACCATCAAACGCGTCGAGCGCCGACACCTGACCATTCATCACTTCATTGGGACAAGATCATGGTTCTCCCCACCTGGAACCTCTCGCCTGACCGTTTTTTCGATCCTGATCCGACACAACGTCGGCTCGCGCGGATGATCTACCAGTCCATTGCCGACTTGCCCATTGTCGCACCGCATGGACATGTAGACCCTCGCGTGTTCGCCGATCCCAACTATAGTTTCGGCAATCCCGCCGAAATGATCATCATTCCCGATCATTACATCTTTCGCATGCTTTACTCCCAGGGCGTGCCTCTCGAGAGTGTGGGCGTTCCGCGCCGCGATGGCGGGCCAGTGGAACAGAACCCTCGCCGCATCTGGCAAATTTTCGCGGATCATTTCCATCTATTTCGGGGGACGCCCACAGGGATTTGGCTGGCGGCCGAGTTCAGCGAAGTATTTGGCATCGAGGAAAAATTAACGAGCGAAAACGCTCAGGATATCTACGATCAAATTCAGGCAAAACTGAACACGCCTGAATTTCGGCCGCGAGCGCTATATGAGCGATTCAACATCGAGGTGTTAACCACCACCGACGCGGCCACCGATACGTTGGAGCATCATCGTCGAATTCAGGAATCGGACTGGCGCGGCGATATCCGACCCACGTTTCGTCCCGATGCAGTGGTCAATATCGACACCGAAGGATGGAGAGAACATATCGAGCGTTTAGCGGAAGTGAGCGGCGTAAACATCCACAATTATGCGAGTTACATCCAGGCTTTAGAACAACGTCGGGCTTTTTTCAAACAAATGGGCGCCACAGCCACCGATCATGCGGCCCTCACCGCCTACACAGAGCGTCTTTCGCGCATGGAGGCCGAGGTCATCTTTCAAAAGGCATTGGCGGGCCAGGCCGACGAGCAAGACGCCCGACGCTTCACAGCCCATATGATCATGGAGATGGCCCGCATGAGCATCGAGGATGGACTGGTGATGCAATTCCATGTGGGTTCATTGCGCAATCATAATCGCGTCATCTACGAACGTTTTGGGCCGGATAAAGGGGCGGACATTCCGGTGCGTTCAGAATTCACCCGCAATCTGCGCCCTCTGCTCAATGCCTATGGCAACGACACCCGGCTCAGGCTCATCCTTTTTGCGCTCGACGAAAGCGCCTACTCGCGAGAGTTGGCTCCTTTGGCCGGTCATTACCCTGCGCTCTTTTTGGGGCCGCCCTGGTGGTTCTTTGATAGCATCTACGGCATGATCCGTTATCGAGAAATGATTCATGAAACGGCCGGGTTATACAACACCGTGGGCTTCAACGACGACACCAGGGCTTATCCTTCTATTCCGGTTCGGCATGATGTGTGGCGCCGGGTGGAAAGCAATTGGTTAGCCGGGCTGGTGGTGCGCGGGGTCATTGATGAAGAGGACGCCATGGATATGGCTCGCGCCTCGGCCTATGAGTTGGCAAAAACTGCATACCGTCTCGACAAACGCCAAAACTAGAGGCGTTGCATCGCAAAAACCAGCAAAGAGACCCGCTCAGAGCCCAAAAACTTGTTCAAAGCGTTCATGAAGCGCGCAAAACCACCGTTTGCGCCCGAAAACGCCGCCTCTTCAAATTTAGAACACCATAAATCGGATGTTGCTGTCCTCAACCCACAACCTCGATATCCATCCGTTGCTCGGTCATGCGTTTTTCAGGCGTCTGGGTCTTCTTAGAGACCCTGAAAATGAGCCGGGCAGGAATCGAACCTGCGACCCGCGGATTAAAAGTCCGCTGCTCTACCAACTGAGCTACCGGCCCTCGGCAAGAATTTCATTTTCATCTGTAATTATACACCAGATTTCACCTGCTCTCAAAAAACTTTATCCCTCACCAGCGACCTTCTCCGGCAAAGGCTCCAGACCCAAGGCCTGCAAGCAATTCAAGGCGCGTTCAAGAACCTGTTCAGGAGTTAAATCATCTGTTTGAATGTAGCAATCGGCGTGTTTAAGAGCGTGGGCCAAACGTTGTCGCTCTTGCGACAAATAAGCGTCATGCAAATCGAGATGAGGATATCGACGTCGCGCGGTTGGTCCACTGGCGTCGAGATAGATCAACGCGTCAGGCGGCTCGCGCCGTCTCCACAGATCAGGCACGCCAGAATGCTCTTGGGCAATCTGGTGAGCGCGATAACCCAATGCGCGCAAACCCGCCGCCA
>JAADII010000167.1:8595-9578 GCA_013151415.1 Chloroflexota bacterium | reverse complement strand
GGGTTTCATAGGGAGATCAGTCCGTTGAATGTTTTCGACTATGATTTTCATCCCCATCTTACCCCGCCCCGGTGACAAATGGGTGACAGAATTCAATAATGGTTCCCTACTCGATTGTCCCGACCCCCAGCCAACCAGCAGTTTCAAGTATGGAACGAGACCATACCGGCATTTATCCAGTTCATTCAGTTTTGTGGGCATCAGCATAGGTGAGCCGCACTTTCGAAGTGCGACTCACCTCTATAGACAACAGCTTCTCGACGAAAGAACGGCCCAAATGTCAAATTTGAAATCGCCCCCTCTCAACAATGGCCCAAAGAAACGCATGTGTGTCTAATAACAGTTTCATGCTACATACGGCAAAATCTTCCAGGGGCGCGTCGAAATCCTCAGCCATATAGGCAATCAAGTCCTTAGCTGTCCCCAGTTGCCGTTTTCCTTTTGTTTCAGGAACGGCAACGAGCCTGACAGCAGGTTGTTCACCTTTGGCAATGACAATTTCCTCGCCCTCGAGAGCTTCGTTGATCAGGCGAGTGAGATGAGCCTTGGCATAATGGACGCTAACTTGCTTCATATTATTATTGTAGCGGAGTTTTGGAACTTGATCAAATCTTTCACAGCATTCCCCAATTTCAATCCGTTGTCAATTCCTGATAATACTCGCGCAGCTTTGCCGAGGGTGACGCGGCCAGGTCTCGCTGCAAGCGCTCCGCCAATGTCTCATAGACGCGACGCGCGGCCGCGGGATCGCCCTGCGCAACCAGGGCCTGCATTTGCACCAGGGCGGCTTGCTCGTCGCAGGGATCGATGGCCAGGATGCGTTGCGCGCTTTGCGCCGCGGCCGCATAACGCGTGTCATCCAAATGAAGCCGCGCCAGGCGAAACAGGCCCGACACAAACAGACGCTGCAAACGCTCGCGTGCGTCAGCAGCCCAATCGTCGTAGCGGAATTCGGGCAAAAAATCGCCCCGATAAAGGGCCAG
>JAADII010000167.1:0-8572 GCA_013151415.1 Chloroflexota bacterium | reverse complement strand
GCGCATCCGCCTGCGACTCGGCCAGCAGCTCGGTCATCTTACGCTCGAATTGCTCGAAATCCACGCTCGAATCAGGGGGAAGGCGCAGGCGATAGGTTTCGTTTTCCACACTTAGATAGCGGCTGGGCAAGCCGGGGGCCAGTTCAGGCTCCAAAGTGCGGCGCAACGAGGCCACGGCCTGATGCAGGTTTTTGCGCGCTTTGCGCGGCGAATGCTCCGGCCATAACGTCTCCATCAGCCATTCCATGGCCACCGGCCGACCGCGACGGAGCAGGAGGAGCAAAAAAACCACGCGCGCGGCCGAACGCTCCCAACGGGTGATGGATTGCCGGCCGCGACGAAGCCGAAATCCACCCAGACATTGCACATGCAAAGGCGGCGGAGGCTGAGCCAGCAACGCGTTCAGCGCGGCCGTGACCGCGTCTCGCACCGCGGGATCATCATCTTGTCGAAGCGCGGCCAGGGGCTTGATGGCCGCGGGATCGCCCGATTCGCCCAGAAGCGTCGCCGCACGCGCTCGAACCCCGGCTCGGGATGCTTGCAACAACGGCGCCAGCGCCTCGCGACCGGCCTCGCCCAGCCGCGGCAACAGACAATCCACGCAATCGGGCGTCAGCTCATGTTGCAGGGCCGCGGCCATCAGCTCGGCCGTGAAATCGCGTTCGGCCACGAAAAAGTGCAAACAACGCGGGGGGCGTCCGTGCTCATATTCGCGCGCCCGACTCATGGCCTGTTGCAAATGCGCGGCCATCGCGGCATCGTCGCCCTCTCGCCGAGCCAACAAGGCCAGATAAAAGTGCAGTTGGGTCAATTCATAGCGGGCGTCATAGTCCTCAAAAATGGCCAGGGCGCGACGCCAGAACGCGCCTGTTCGAGGCAAATCATTCAACGCCAGGTAGGTCGCGCCCACGTCGATGAGCGAAAGCCCGATCTCATACGCATTGCCCATCTCCTCCCGTTTTTCCAGCCCCATCTCGCCATACCGAAGCGCCTCGTTCAGCAAGCCTTGCCGGCGATAGAGCAACCCCAAAAAATTGAGCGTGACCGGGATCTCGTATGTCTCGCCCAGGCCCTGTTGCAAAGCCAACGCCTGTTCATGACAGGCTCGCGCTTCATCCCACTCGGCCCGCTCCTGATGAAGCAAGCCCTTCAGATTGAGAAGATAGGCCAGATGATCCTGACGGCCAAAATCCTCGGCCAACCGTCGCGCCCTGGGCAAAAGCGCCCACGCCTCGTCGAACTGGCCCAGCAAATAATGGGCGTAGAGCGCATTTTGCAGAGGATAGGGCTGACGATGGCGGTTGCCCTCGTGTTCGAGGATGCGCAAAACCTGATGAAAGGAGGCCAGCGACTCCAACAGCAGTCCCCGGCTCGATTGAATGATGCCTTGCAATTGCAAGAGATTGGCCAATAAGAGCGGATGGTCGGCCTGTTCGGCCAGTTCGATGGCCTGACGCAACAGGGCCTGCACTTCCTCCGCGTCGCCCTGACTCATATAGCGATAGCGGGCGATGTAACCCATGGCGTACGCCCTGTCTTCGCTGTTGCGCGCATATTCGAGCGCGCGGCGCATGAGCGCTTCCGCGCCTGAAAAATCACCATGCCGCGAGGCTGTCAGCGCGGCCAGATTATGGTAGAGGGCGAAAAGCCCGTCGATATCCTCCGCTTCCAGCAATAAAGGCTCGGCCTGGCGATAAAGCTGTTCGGCATGACGCCGGTTGCCGCGCGCGACTTCCAACCGACCGCGAATGAGCAAGAGCCAGGGCTGGGTCTCTTTGAATGTGGGCGGGAACCGGCTCAGCCAACGCTCCAGACGACCAAAACGACCGGCCGTGAAAAGAGGCCGCCACAAAGAGCGGATCACATCCGCGGCCGCGGGCCAATCCTGCGCTTCCAGCAGATGATGCACAGCCAACTCATCCTCACCCGCTTCCAAATACCAGGCCGCCGCGCGACGGTGCAGGCTGCGCACCGCGTTTCGACCCTCGATTTCCAGCAAGCGGCGTTGCAGAAAGGCGCGAAAAAGGCTGTGATAACGATAAATGGAGCGCTCTGCGTCCACCACAAAGGTGAAGAGGCCGCGTCGCGCCAGCCGCGTGAGCATGGCTGCGGAGTCCGTACGCGCCAAAAGCGCATCGCACAAGGCCGGTTGCAGGGATTCCAAAATCGCGCTACGTCGCAAAAAGACGCGATCGGCTTCGGGCAGCCCTTGCATCACCACGCGCATCAGATAATCGAATAGTTCGGATGTGGCCCCACCCAAAGCAACCGGCCCGGTTCGCTCCGCGCCCACCTCGCGCCAGGCGCCGCTCTGATAAGCCAGTTGCAAGGCCGTAACCCACCCCTCAGTGTGCGCAACCAGGCGTCGAGCGACGTCTGGGGCCAGCGGTTGGTCGAAAAGCGCCTCGAACAATGCCTCTGCTTCGGATGGCGTGAAACGCAACGCCTTTTCATCGATCTCCGCCACCAACCCGGCCGCGCGCAATCGGGAAATCGAGGCGATGGCCGGCTCGCGGCGACCCGCCAGCAGGAGATGGAGCGAAGGCGGCGAATGCTGGAGCAAGGTGTTCAGCAGATTCAGCGCGTCCGCGTCGCGGGGCGGCGCGTGCACATCGTCCAAAATGAGGATGAGGGGAAAATCGAGCCGTTCCAAACCGTGAAGCAAAAGCGAAAGCCCCGCGCGCAGCTCCGGTTGCGCGTCCGCAAGGAGATCGAACGCGCGCTCACTGTATTCGGGGATGGCCGGGGCCAGGGCTGCTGCCAGGTAAGCAAGAAAGTGAACGGGATCACCGTCATCCTCATCCAGAGTCAACCAGGCCGCCGCGGCGCGCCCCGGTTCGAGAGGGGTTTTTTCGCGGCCACTCAGAAGCGCAACATTCGAATCGAGCAGCCAGCCATGCAGCAACGTGGTTTTGCCGTAGCCTGCGGGCGCGATGAGCAGGGTGAGCGGACGGGTTAGGGAGTCTTCCAGGCGTCGAACCAGGCGTTGCCGCGGCAACACCCCGCGCCGCGCCAGCAAAGGCGGTCGCAGTTTGCCGGGCAGCAGAGACGAAAACCGAGGGTTCACATCACAGGTTGCATCCCTATGGCGCGATGGGGGCCTGGCCCAAATCGATGAGTTTGAACTGAACGTTTTCCCCTTCAATGACGGCCTGCACTTGCAAACCGCGGGCGTTAGTCCAGGCGCTTAGCGCTTCGTTCAAACTGGTGGCCAACTCAATCTGATTTGCATCGGGATAAAGGCCAATGCGAGCCCACATGAGGGCATTGCGGGCAAGATTGTAAGAGGCGGGACGACGCTGTTCGTCGGGCAACGAATCGATGAAGAGGAGCAATGGCTCGCGAAAACCAATGAAAGCCCCGTGCACCTCCTGGCGAATGGCGTCGCGCGACTCGGTCCAACGCGGAACGATTGCGTCACCGTATAGTCGGTCGGCCACGCGCCGCTTGATGATAAGCCATCGGATGCGGTCCCAAGCCAACAGGCTGCGCACGCCGATGTCGAGCGAAACATCGGCAATTTGATTGTCGTAGTAGACCGAACGAAGCAGGTCTTCATCGAGCAAGGCGTTTTCCAGAGCCAGCCGATATCCTTCAGCCACTTGCCCCTCTCGTTCGGCCCAACTTTGCACATACTCGCGAGACCGCACCACGCGTTCATCCACAGCTTGCTGCACGCGGTCGGGATAGGGAGGCCGCTCTTTGGCCAAAAGAATGGCCAGAGGGTCAGGGGTTTGGGTCCATTCGGATAAGAATTTATCGACCGGCGCGGCGCGCGCCGCGCGTGCGGCGTCAACATCGTTCATTTGTTCAAAGGCGGCGGCGACGCGGTCCAAAAGTTGTCGCCGCACCGGCTCGGAAAGCCCCGCGCCCTTTTGCGCCAATAACATGGCCTGCCCCAACGCGCCACGGGCATCCTCTTCATATCCCAGGCTCAGCCAACCCTCACCCACCTGGATCAAGACATCGGCCTGCGCTCGCGCGCCCAAATTGGGTTTGAGTAAGGCCAGATCATATGCAAGTTGATAAAGATGCGCGGCCTGAACCGCGTCGCCTAATAACGCCTGACGTCGCGCGGTGACAAGCAACCATCCTAAACGCTCGGACTCAGGCAGCGATGTGTTGGTCAACGCCTCGGCGGTGGCCGTTTCAATCGCACCTTGACTCATGGCCTGACGATACACCTGCTGGGGAGAAAATCCGGCCAACGACATCACCGCTATTCCCGGCAGAATGGCGCGAGGTTGCAATTCCTCCCACGGAGTCAAATTCGCCGTCCCTGATGGAGAGGCTGCGCGCGTCAAAATGACATAGTAACCCAGAAGAATGGCTCCGGTCATGAAAAGTGCGATGACCAGAGCAAGCAACGCCCAAAACTGAAGGGGCCGTCGCCGCACTGGGGGGACTGGCGTGGAAGATGGGGGCGACGCTTCAACTTCCGATGAGACAGCGACCGTTGCCGCGCGTTCAACATGTTCAATGTGTTCGGTCATGCTCAAAGTATACACCAGGGTTGTGCGGGAAGCGAAGGGAGGGGAAGGCGAGAAGACCTCATCATCCTGACGTTTTACGCTTTGGAGCAATGCAGGCGGGGCCAGACGAGGCGCCGCAAACGCGGCGCGACCACGCGACCAAGCGCGTTTACAATCTTGCCCCTGGTAAACCACTATGCTAAAATCGCCGAACGTTCGGTCTTCGCGCCGACGATTCGGTTGGACGATGATATCAATTACGTTCGCTCCACTCCATTCATCTCGCGGCCATCCTCTGCCACATGCGTTGAGGGATGAACCATTTTCACGCCAACGTCAAGGTCACTCTCCGCCCCCGCAGACGTTCATCCCTCCGCGACGCGGTTTTATTGTTAGGGAATTGGAGAGGAGCGCAACCGAATCCACATCTCGCATTCCCACCCGACGACGGCATCGGCGGCGTTTCGCCATGAGAGCCGAGCTGCCGCGGGTGTCTTTGCGTCAGGAGCAAACACCATGCAACAAAGCACCTTCCTTCATAGTTTTGGACGACTGCTAGAAAGCCCGAAAGTGAGTCGCTTTCTCAGCTATGTCCTGATTCCCCTCCTTATTCTGGCCATTTTGCTCCTACCCCCCATCCAACTATGGGATAGGATTCAAAACATTGGCCACACGAAAATTACGCCCACATCGGGCGAGCTGAGAGACCCGGACGGAACCATTGTCATTTTTCCGGCCGACGGTCTTTCCGGCGCGGACACCTACGCCAAGTTAAGTTCGACGCCGCGTGCAGATTTCGAACGAGGGGATACGGACGAGGAATTACGCCGGGCTGCGGAAGTTTTGCCCGCGAATTTGCGTCCGCGCAGCCCGGTCTATCAGCTCAGCATTCGCGGAGCCGAGCCGACTCACGCCATCATGCATATCCCCATTCCCAACGACTCCTTGCCTTATGAAACGTTGGATGTGTATCATTGGTCTGGTGAGAAATGGGAATGGATGCCGCGCGCCATTATCTATGAGGAGGACGCCCTTGAATCGGATGTGAGCTACGCGCCGCATGCGTTCATGGTCATGCAGACCAATCCCACCTTGCCCAATGCCGGCTCCATCTTGCCTCCGGGCGCAAGTTTGCCTCAGGAGGCCGTCGCCGGAACCACTGTGCTCTTCCCCTCTTATCTCATGCTGCGAGGCGATGGCGGCGTGGATGGCGCCGAGCTGCTGCCTTCGGCCGAAAATACGCCATACGCCACCTTCATGACCGTGCGCAACTACGAAAGCGAGGGCGCAGTGCCGCGCACCGATCTGTTGGCGAACCTGCTCATCGACGGCGCGATGCAGGAAATTCAGATCAACACACTGGCCGAGCTGGCCGCCAGCAAGCTATATGACGGCGTGGCCCTGGATTATCGCGGGGTGGACCCGCCCCTACGCGCGGATTACGTGCGTTTTGTGAACAACCTGGCCGCGCGTTTGCAACAAGATGGCAAGAAACTGGCCGTGTTCGTCGATCCACCTCTGCATGTGGCTGAAGACCGCTGGGAAACCTTTGGCTACGACTGGCAAGCGCTGGGCGAAACGGCCGACATGATCGTTATCCCCGGTTCGCAAAACCCCTTGGATTACGCGCCCGGCGGCTCTATGGAGTCATTGTTGGCCTGGGCCGTGGGGCAGGTGAACCGCACCAAATTGCAACTTAAACTGCCCGCTCGCACGGTCGAACAGGCCGACAATTACTTCATCTATCGCGGATACGGAGAAGCCCTGGCGCCCATCATGGGCGAAGTGGCCCTTTCCACCGACGTCGTGCAGCCCGGCGACACGGTTCAGGCCGGTTTGCAAAGCGATATCGTGGCCTCTCCTTTGCAATTTGATCCCACCACCGGCATTTCCTGGTATCGCTATCGAGGTCAGAGCGGTGAAGAGCGCATTGTGTTCCTGGAGGACGCCAGTAGCCTGGCCAACAAAGTCTCGCTGGCCAACCGCTTTAATTTGGGCGGCGTTGTCGTAGAGAGCTTGCTCAGCGACGATATCGACGCCCGCACATGGGAGGTGATGGCCAGCTATGCTCGCGGCGAGACCCCCGCCCTTTCTGAACAGCAACTCAGTGTGAACTGGATGGTGGTGGACGAACAGGGCAATGTGGTGGCGAGCCAACAGGCCGGGCTCAACGAAGTGGTCGCGCTGAGCATACCCGACCAACCGGGCGCGTATCGCGTGGAGGCGCAGGTGGTGGATAGCGGCGAAGTGGTGAGTCAGCAAGATCCGGCCCCGGTCGCGGTGGCCACCTTTACGCCCACACCCACGCCCACGCCTGAATTTACGCCCACACCCACTGTCACGCCCACGCCCGAAGCGACGCCCACACCCACCCCCTTGCCTTACGCGGTGGCCATCGCCACAGGAACCACAAACCTGCGAGCAGGGCCCGGCACGGTTTACAACCGCGTGGGCCAACTCAAGGCCGGTGAACAGCTTAAGATCATCGGCAAGAACAAAGAAGGCACCTGGTGGCAGCTCGAGGGCAAAGACGGCAAGCCGGTGTGGATCATCGCCAATCGCGTCACCACCCAGGGACCGGTCAACGAAGTCACTGTGGCCAAGAACATCCCCAAGCCGCCCAAGCGACAACCGGCTTCGACCGGCGGTGGCGGCTCGCGCCCCATTCCGGCCGGCGCGGGCAGCTTTGGCTACGGCATTCAGATCCAACCCTATGGCGGCGCGGATATTGTGGCCGCGGCCAATTATATCAAGTCCATGGGCTTCAATTGGGTCAAATGGCAGGTTCCCTGGAAAGACATGGAAGGCTCTCCGGGCCAGATCGGCTGGGGAGGACAGGACAACTTGGTGAATTTCTTTGCCGGACAGGGGCTGAACATTTTAGCCTCTATTGTAAAAGCGCCCAAATGGGCGCGGCCGCCCAACACCGATCTGAGCGTCGAGGGCCCGCCTGCGGATCCACAAACTTTCGCAAACTTCCTGGGCGCTTATGCGGGTCGATATTGCGGCAAGGTCAAGGCCATCGAGGTCTGGAACGAACAGAACTTGCACTACGAATGGGGCAATGAACCGCTCGATCCCGCGCGTTATATGGAACTGCTCAAGCGCTCTTATCAGGCCATCAAGGCTGCGTGCCCCCAGATGATTGTGGTGAGCGGCGCCTTGACGCCGGCGGGCAATGTGGGCGCACTGGCCATTGACGATTTCCAATATCTCGAAGCCATGTATCGCAATGGCCTGAAAAACTGGTCCGACGCCATTGGAGCGCACCCCAGCGGCTTCAATGTGCCGCCCAATCTCACCTGGCAGCAGGCCTGTGATTTCATTACGCGAGACAACGCCAGTTTCCGCGGTCCTTGCGACAATCCGCACCATTCTTGGGCGGCGCGCTCCACCATGGAGGGTTATCGCAACATCATGGTGCGTTACGGCGACACCAACAAACGCATTTGGCCCACCGAGTTTGGCTGGGCCGCGGGTGGCGCGTTGGACCCAAGATACGGCTATGCCAATGACAACACTTACGAAGAGCAGGCTCGTTGGACGGTGGAATTCTTCCAATGGATGAAAAGCACCGGCTATGTAGGCCCCGCTTTCCTCTGGAACCTTAACTTTGGTCTCACCAATCCCGGCACCGAGCTGGCGCAATGGAGCGTTTTGGGCACAGGCAGCCAGCTCCTGCAAGCGCTAACGAGCATGCCCAAGTGATCTCACTCACCAAGTGCGCGTCATCGCTTGGATGACGCGCACTTTCCGCGCCTACTATGAAAGTACAATTTCGTCTCAGCACTCGCAACGCCACCTATTTTCTCTCCGGCATGATCAGCACGGGGCTCCTTTTGGTCTTGTTGGTGGGCGCTTTACTGATGGGCGGCTGCCAATCCGAGGCCGAACCCACGCCCACGCCCACCAAGACGCCCACACCCGAGGTGGTCGCGCCCACCGCGACCCCGGTTCCCAACCCTGGCGCGGTCAATCCTCAACCCACGCCAGCCCAACCAGACCCGACTCAGCCGCCCTCTCAAGAGCCGCCCACGGTCGCGCCCACGCAGGCGGCCGAGCAGGCCCCCACGGCCACGACCGCACCCGACGCTCAACCC
>JAADII010000021.1 GCA_013151415.1 Chloroflexota bacterium | reverse complement strand
AACGGTAAAGGTAAATAAAAAGGCGCAGGCGGCGGATGAAAACCGCCGCCTGCGCCTCCGAAGTTTTTAAGCGCGTTCTTCGATGGGTATCCATTCGCGCTTGCCCTGACCAACGTAAAGCTGGCGAGGACGGGCGATTTTTTGTTCGGGGTCTTGCAACATTTCGCGCCACTGCGCCAACCACCCCACCGTGCGCGGGATCGCGAACATCACTGTAAACATGCTGGTGGGCAATCCCAAGGCCTGGTAAATGATGCCGCTATAAAAATCGACATTGGGGTAAAGGCGACGCTTGACGAAATAGTCCTCGTTGAGCGCAATCTTTTCAAGCTCCAATGCAATATCAAGCATGGGGTTGCGGCCCGTGACCTCGAACACTTGATGCGCAATTTCTTTGATGATGCGGGCGCGAGGATCGTAGTTCTTATAAACGCGGTGCCCAAAGCCCATCAAACGTCGTTCGCCGCGTTTTACACTTTCCATAAACTCGGGAATATTGCTCGTATCGCCGATTTCCCGCAACATGCGCAACACAGCTTCATTGGCGCCGCCGTGCAACGGCCCATAGAGCGCGGCGGCCGCAGCGGCCACAGCCACATATGGGTCTGCATGCGAACTTCCCACCGCGCGCATCACCGTGGTCGAACAGTTTTGCTCGTGATCTGCATGTAAAATCCAGAGTACGTCCAATGCCCGTTCGAGAATCGGGTTCGGTTTGTATTTGAGTTCCGTCATCTTGAACATCATGTTCAAGAAGTTGCCCGTATAACTCAGGTCATTGTCGGGATACGAATAACGCAATCCCATTCTGTGCCGATAGGCGAAGGCCGCGATGGTGGGCATTTTGGCCACCAAGCGCCGCGTTTGCAATTCAACTGATTCGGGATCGAAAATGTTGCGCGCTTCGGGATAAAATGTCGAGAGCGCGGCTACGCTGCTGATCAAGATCCCCATGGGATGCGCATCGTAACGGAATCCTTCCAGGAAGATGCGCAGATTTTCGTGAACCAACGTGTGGTGGGTGATGTCAAACACCCATTGGTCCAGTTGTTGTTGGTTTGGCAATTCGCCGTAGAGAATGAGATAGGCGACTTCGAGGAAGGTGGCGCGTTCAGCCAATTGCTCAATTGGGTAACCGCGATAATGCAAGATGCCCTTGTCGCCATCAATATAAGTGATGCTGCTTTGGCACGAGGCGGTGTTCTTGAACGCAGGGTCATAGCTCAACAAACCAAAGTCATCTTCACCAACCTTGATTTGTCGTAGATCCATGGCCCGGATTGCGCCATTTTCGATCGGTAATTCGTATTTCGCCCCAGTGCGATTGTCGATGATAGTGAGACTCTCTTTTCCCATTTGCTTACCTCATTGTAAAACATGACGAATGGATGGATGATGGTGAAAAAACTGAAGCCTTTCGCAACCGCTCATGCAATGACTGGCTCTTGTGAGGAGTGGGCAAGATAAAGAGCGTCGCGAGCGCCGGCGTCGTCGCTGCTGGCCGCTCCTCCCTTTTGAAAAGATGCACGAACATTCTGGCTTCAGGTTCGGATTGTTGATGCGTCTGACAGGCGGACGAACCGGACCCTTCTATTGGATGAATAGTATACCACAAGTGTTACCAATTTCTCAGGGAATTATCATACAGAATGGTTCGTGGTTTACAATTTGTCTTGCATCGGGGGTTATGATTTTTTGTCTCGATCGACGTTCGCGATCATGACATAACGGTCCTCGAGCGAATCGATCACGCGAAAGCCGAGACGCTGATACAGGCGTCGCGCGGCCGGGTTCGTCTTCAGCACGTGCAGTTTGACTGGCAAGCCTAATGCCCGTCCCAAAGCCAGCACATCGCGTATCACGGCCGCGCCCACTCCGCGGTTTTGATGATTAGGATGAATCTCGATAAGGGCGAGATACAGCGAACCCTCGCGGCGATCCAGTATGAGCGCGCCCACATCCTCGTCATCGACGACGATGATCCGCCTGCCCGCGGGATCCCAGCGGGTGCGAAAATACTCTCGCTGAAACGTCTCGTCCCAACCCCACATCGCCTCCACGCTGGGTCGAATCGCGGCCGCATGTAGGCGATAAAGAAATTCATAGTCCGCTTCGGTTGCAGGACGAAGGTCGTATGAGACCATTCGAGAGTCTGCGCCGGATCTCTTGTTCTCCATCTTACACTTGTCCCTGTCGCAGTTCCTCGACCAAAGGAAAATACGCTGTCTTCTCGGGGACATCGCGGGCGAGCTGGAAATAGAAGTCGCGCATAATATCGGCTTGTTGTTCGCGATTAAAATCGCAAAGATGCGCCTTTTCCAGCGCGGTCAGGCCACCGTAATCATAGCCTTCGGTGAACTGTGCATAGAGCGCTTCGGGGTAATACTCCAATCCCACCACCTCCATTTGCGCTACATGCGTGAGCTCGTGAATCAACCACGCCATGTCTTTGTTTCCGGGTGCGGGATGAATGGGTTGAGAGAAGTTCAGGCGATGAGCAATGACCACGGCCAGCGGCTCGAACTCGCCTGTCCGCCACTGACGAAACTTCGCTCCCAACCAGGCCAGCAAAGAGCGTTCGTCCAGTTGCACCTGCTCATAATGGATGCTATCGCCAAACACGCGTCGCGCTTCTTCGATTTCCAGTTCGGTGAGAGGTCGCGAGTTGGGCTTGATTAGGGCGCCGAACAAGTCCAGCCATTCGCCAAAGGCCAATACATTGAGCACTCGAGCCAGCAAACATCCCCACCGAACCAGCGCGCCTCCCAATCCGCCAACCGGCCCACATCCCACGGCCAATGGCTCGCGCAAGCGTTGCATGCGCGCCGGCAACTGATATCGATAAGCGCGATAGAGAAAGAGAGCCGCTCGAGCGATATTACTCAGCCATGCCATAAAAACCCGAATTAGCTTTTTGTCATTTGGCCGCCTGCACCATCGCGTCTAAAATCTTTACATAGCCCGTGCAACGACACAGGTTGCCGGTGATGGCTTCGGCCGCTTCCGCGCGATCGGGATGAGGGCGCTCGCGCAGGAGATTGGCCGCGGCCATGATGAAGCCGGGGGTGCAATAGCCGCACTGCACGCCGCCGCTCTGCACGAACGCTTCTTGCACGGGGTGCAGGCGCTCGTTCTCGGCCAGGCCCTCCACCGTGACCACAGCCGCGCCTTGCGCCCGCGCGGCCGGAACCAGACAGCTTTGCACCGCGATGCCATCCAGCCACACGGTGCACGCGCCGCACTCGCCCTCCGCGCATCCTTCCTTTACGCCCATGAGCAATGCGCGCTCGCGCAGCGCGTCGAGCAGGGTGAGATGGGCCGCGTCTCGCAAGACGATCGGTTCGCCGTTGAGATAGCAAGATATGTCTGCGCCCGCAGGCAAATCGACCGCAACGGGCATGGCCGGGTAATGGCCATCGGTGTTTCCCCACAACATGACCGGCTTCCCCCGCCAGCCCGCGCGCTCCTCGCCCGCGGCCAGTTGCGCCAGCGCGCGCCGCGTGATCACCCCGGCCAGATGCCGACGATAGGCCGCGGACCCGCGGATATCGTCGATGGGGTGAATGGCTTCCTGGATCCGTTGCGCGGCCTGCTCGATGCGGTCGGGTGTGAGAGGATGGCCGGTAAGCGCCTCTTCTGCGGCCCGGGCGCGCACGATGGTTGGGGCCACCGAACCAAAGGCGATGCGCGCATCCCTCACCACCTCGCCATCGAAATCGAGCAAAACCGCAATGTTCACCAGGCTGATGGCTTGAGCGCGACGCAATCCTACTTTGATGAACGTCCCACGCGCAGTGGGAGGCGGCGCGGGAAAGCTGATATCCACAATCATCTCGTCGGACGCCAGCGCGGTGCGACGCACGCCCTGGAAAAAGGCGGGAAAGGTGAGGGTGCGTCGGCCGCGCACCGAGGCCAGGGTGACCGCCGCGCCCAACACCCATAAGGGCGGGATGGTGTCATTGGCGGGCGACGCGGTGGCGAGATTGCCGGCAATGGTGCCGCGATTGCGAATCTGCGGCGCGCCCACTTCCCAACAGGCGCGTAGCAGAGGCCAGGCGTGCTGCTGTATAATGGGGTTGGCCACAGCCTGGTTGTGGGTGACCAAAGGGCCGATATGAACATGCCCGTTTTCCAGGGTGACGCGGTCAAGACCGGGAAGACGGGAGATGTCGATGAGGGTGCGGGCGGGCTTGCCGCTATGTTCGATTTCCACCAGAACATCGGTGCCCCCGGCCACCAACCGGGCCGAGCCGTTGGCCGCATGTTTGGCCAGAAGCTTCAACGTCTCATCGAGCGAGCCGGGAATGATGTAGTGAGAGCAAAGCATGGGTGGATGGGGGATGCTGGATATTGGGTGCTGGATATTGGGTATTGGGTATTGGATACTGGATACTGGATACTGGGTATTGGGATAGTGGAACGATCGCTCGAAGAATCTGTGTAGTCTGAGTAGTGTGCGGATGAATCCGCGGATGTCGCGTCAAAAACCGTAGAACGAGTCTTCTTTATTGATCTCACGTTCTTGGAAATCGAGCAGGCGAGCCGCGTCTTCCAACGTTTCCACGTCGCCGTTCTCGATCAGCGCGCGCAGCACTTTCCACTCTTCTTCTGTCAGTTTTCCTTGAGCAAGCCGAGCCTCCCACGTGCGCGGGGGTTCGGTGATTTGCGTGGGCATAGAACACCTCATGTTTGGAGAAATGGCCGAGCATTGGCGCATCGACCGCCTCAATTGTACCCCACCCAGGTTCCCCTGGCAACATTGCCCGCTCAACCGCAATTATATCCCTTCTCTATTACACCAAGTGCACCCAGTCGAGCGTATCTTCAACTGCCCTTACCAAACCGAGCATCAGCAGTCCAGAACTCAGCGCCCAGTTGCTGAGAGACGGCTAGATAATGTGCGTCATACGTCGCCTTTAATCCCAGTTCAGAAGCCATGGATAGCGCTGTTTGAGAGATGCTCAAGTTATGAAATATCTCGATTTGTAATAGAGCAATCGATTGTAGGGCCTGACGCGCTTCTCTCTGTGACAATAGACCATGACGAACGTACTGATGCAGTGCGTTCGTCACTTCATACACCAACAAAGCAGGGGCAAGAATGCGTCGCCCTTCCATCCTCCATCGACGCCACAATTGCTCCACTTCTCCCCTGTCCGAGACGCTTTCAAGCAACCGCAATACAAAGCTTGCATCAACGCAGATTGGCGAAGAGTTCTTCATCGCGTTCCTCTCTCATATGACGAATCAGTTCATCTGGTTGAGGAAAAGAGATGGATTTCCGCCGTTCCCGAATCTTTGCGGCAATGGGCTTCATGGCTTCAAATGCCTGCTCCCAATTCTGTCGCTGTTGCAACGCTTGCAAATGTTCGTATTCTTTGACGGACACAATGGCCACTTGAGGTTTGCCTGCACGCTCAACAATAACCACCTGATTCTTTTCGACCACTTGCCGCATCAGATCGCCGAAATGGATACGGGCTTCGGTCGCGCTCATTGTTTTAACCATGATCGGATTCCTGAAAAACAACCATTAATTGATCGATGCCTTAATAATACATTGAATCGCCTGTTGAGGCAACTGGCCTCTATTGGGCGGTGCGTTTCAAAATGGGGGAGCGTTCATAAGCGTCATTGCGAGGCCATGCCTGTTGAGGTGAGTTGCACTTCGGAAGTGCGACTCACCTATGCCGACGTCCACAAAATCAAATGAACTCGACAAATGCCGGTATGGCCTCGTTACTATATTTGGAGTCGCCGCCCATCGAGATACGCGCCCCGACATATTTCAATCATCGACAATGACTCTGGTATGATTCATCGGTTCGCGTCGTTCCAAAAACAGACGATGGACACCGTCGTCTCCATCGTCCCATCGTCTCAATAAACCTATCCGCGTCTTCTACGACGTTTGCCACCATGCCCACTTCCACCTCCTCTCCCCTTAACCGCATCGCCCGCGCGGCCGGATTGGTGATGGCCTTGTTCGTGCTCAGTCGCTCCCTGGGACTGGTGCGCGAGATGGTCATTGGCGCGCAGTTCGGAACCAGCGCGGAGTTGGACGCGTATCTGGCCGCGTTTCGTCTGCCCGATTTCCTGTTCACCGTGGTCGCGGGCGGCGCGCTGGCGTCTGCGTTCATCCCCACCTTCAGTGAACGGCTCGCGCGCGGGGAGGAGGACGCGGCCTGGGATCTGGCGTCGAAGGTGGCCAACCTGCTGCTGGTCACCCTCATCGGCCTGGCCATTCTGGCCGGAATCTTCGCCCACCCCCTGGTCGAGCGCATCATCGCGCCTGGTTTCACGCCCACACAGCAGGTCGAAACCGCGCGGCTCATGCGCTGGATGCTGGTCAGCACCGTGATCTTTGGCGTCAGCGGCCTGGTGATGGGCATTCTCAACAGCTTTCAGCATTTCTTTCTGCCCGCGCTGGCGCCTGTGTTCTACAATCTGGCCATCATTCTGGCCGCGTTGTTTCTGGCGCCTGCGCTCGGCGTGGAGGCGCTGGTCATTGGCGTGGTCGCGGGCGCGTCGCTTCATTTGTTGGTGCAGGTTCCCGGTCTTCTACACTTTCACGCCCGCTGGACGCCCTCCCTTTCCTTCCATGATCCTGGCGTGAGGGAGGTGCTGCGCCTGATGGCCCCGCGCGTGGTGGGATTGGCCGCGGTGCAGGTCAATTTCATGGTCAATATCTTTCTGGCCTCGGGGCTGGATGAAGGCTCCATCAGCGCGCTCAACTACGCCTGGCTGATCATGTTGCTGCCGCAGGGCATTTTTGCGCAGGCCATCGCCACCGCGGCCTTCCCCACTTTCTCTCACCAGGCCGCGAAAGGCGAACGCCGCGCCATGCAGAACACGGTGGGCGGCATTTTGGCCCTGCTCCTCTTTCTCACCATCCCCGCCACGATCCTGCTCTACCTGCTGCGCGTGCCCATCATCTCGCTGTTGCTCGAGCGGGGCGCGTTCGACGAGCGCGCCACCCAGCTCACGGCCTTTGCGCTGGCCTTTTTCTCCATCGGCCTCGTGGGTCATGCCGTGGTGGAGATCAGCGCGCGAGCCTTTTACGCCATGAAGAACACGCTCACGCCTGTGGTGGTGGGGCTGGCCGCGATGGCCGCCAACGTCGCTCTGAGCCTGATCTTGATCCAGCCCCTCGCGCATGGCGGCCTGGCCCTGGCCAATTCGCTGGCCACCCTGGCCGAAATGGCCGTGCTGCTGTGGTTGCTGCGCAAGACCCTGGGCGGATGGGCCGAGGGGCGCGTCGGCCGCAGTCTGCTTCGCACCCTGGCCGCGGCTGCGGTGATGACGTTGGCCACGATAGCCTTGATGTGGCTGGTGCAGGTCTGGCCGCGGCCGGTTCAGGCCGTGGTGGTGGGCGCGGCGGCCGTCGCGGTCTATGGGCTCGCGGCCTGGCTTCTCGGCTCACCCGAAGCGCGCGAGCTGCCGCGGCTGTTGCGGAGGTAGACGATAAGACGATGGACGATGGGACGATGAGATTGGCGGTCTCTATCGTCCATCGTCTTATCGTCCTTTTCATCGGTATGGGCGGGCAGCCGCCTGTGATGCCGGTAATCAAATCGCGAATTCGTCGCAGACAAACTTAGGAGCCATGATGAAAAACGAATTTGATCCGCAGGCCCACGCTATCTACGTTCACTTCCGGGACGGTGTAGTGAATGACACTGTCCAAGCAAGCAAAGATGTCTATGTCGATGTAGACGCAGAGGGAGCGCCTTTAGGATTGGAAATTCTCTTTGCGAGTCGTGTTTTGGATGTCGAAAATGCAGGCCGCGTCAGCGTAAGCGTGGAATCACCGGTTCTTTTGGGCAATACCTGACCGATTCGGCTTCAGGGGTCTGATAGGCGGTGAAGAGTAGATTGCGCTTGCCAAATCGCAAGAAGTGCTCGTGGTCGAAGCGCTGGCGATAGGCCTGGGCGGCTTGCTTGGAATGCACCTCATGCCGACGGTGACCAATGATGATGAATCGGTTTGCCCTTTTCATTGCGCACTTCCACCCGCACCAGGATAAAGGGATGCTGATGCATGGGCATGTCTCGCTTCCCTCACATCAAAAGATCGTCCCAAACCTGAATGGCCATGGTGTGGACGCCGCCTCGAGACCGCTTCTCCCGCCATTCATAACGCTTGTCCAGCTCAGGCCAGGTCTCCGGCTCATTCAGGGCGAAACGCTCCCCATACACTCGCGGACGTCCGCGGCCTTTCTTTGCCCTTGGCTCTGGCCGATGGGACCGATAGAAAACCCGGTTGTTCCGCACCCGCACCACTTGCACCCAGTTCCTATGTTGCAAGAGAGACCATAGGTGAGTCGCTTTGCTATAGCGGGTGTCACCAACGATGACGGCCAGCGCTCCGCTCCAGGGCATGGCCGCATCGCTCAGCAACGCCTCCAGTTGCTCGGCTCCCACCAGTTCAGCGTCCTCCTGGCTTTTCACCCGCCGGGCCGAAGCCCTGCCGCTGATGGACAAAGAGGACGTGGCCTTTCAGATTCGTGTCAATTCGTGTCAAAAAATGACCTGAGAAGCAGCCAAAATTGCTGTCCGGGCCGGGATTCGTTTCATCCTCCTATTCGC
>JAADII010000075.1 GCA_013151415.1 Chloroflexota bacterium | reverse complement strand
GGTTGAAGAAGCGCCTCACGGGTAAGCGGCCAGCACTTGAGCCAGCGCGGCCTCGGCCACCGGTTCATCCGCAGCCACCCAAATGAGGAGCGAGCCGGAGCGAAAATAAAAATGCCGTTGGCCTGTGCCGGTCAGTTCATATATCTTTCGGCCATTGATCTCGCGTACGCCAATGGGCGTGAAAGGCGATTCTCCTTCCGCGATGGATCGCTCCATATCCGAGAGCATACGCGCGGCCATGAACTGCATGGGCGCGCCCGTCACCCACAGCATCACCATGGCGTTTCGGTCACCATACATGCCAAACGCGCCCGATGAAAGAGGAAATTGTTTATCATGCAGCCGGGCCACCTCGGCTACAGCCTCCGGGCCAAAGCTGGATTGGACCAGGGGAAGTCCGGCAATGGTTTCGGGTAGCTCTACGGCCTCTGGTTCGGCGATGGTCTCGGTGAACCACAGCAAACCAAGGGAAGCGATCAACAAAAACGCGCCGACAACAATCAGGATGATCCCACCGTATCGTTTCCGCATATTGGATTTCTATTGCACCTGGAATGGGCGCTGCTGTAATAGATTCAAGGTTTAAATTCAGGGTTCAAGGTTGGTTGTCCGGTCAATAAGATGAAAGACGGTTGCTCAATATCGATCAACGACATTATAAACAACTGGAATGTCCCCGACAATTCAAGGGATCGCTGGAGAATCGTCGTCTTTCAAAGCAGACCGACGGCGGGCTTGCCCGCTCCGATACCGATGAAAATCTCTCGCTAAGTCGCCAAGAGCGCCAAGGACTTCTTGATTTTATGCCTTTGCGTCCTTTGCGCCTTCGCGTGAGACTTGTTTTCAAAGCGGGCGACGCGGGCGGCGGCCCGCCGACACCGATGAGAGAGACCGAAGCCCGAAGACCGAGGTCAGGCGCGGAACAGCGAGGCCTCCTTTGCAGACAATGGTCAGGACGACGGAGCAAAGTGTTCGCGAAGTTGGGTCAGCAACGCCTCTCTCCGGTTCGCGTAATCATCTTCGCTTAGCTCACCTCGTTCGTAATCATCATCGAGCCGCGCGATTTGCTCAATAATGCCTTCCAGCTCTGAGGGGTCCGGTTCTACATCCTCTTCGGTCTCTTCTGTGGAGAAATGCCACCACCAGACGCCGGCAATGATCAGCGCGAGACCGAGCGCGGCGGCTGCGAAAAGCGCAGGTTTTGGCGGCGCAGCCGCTTGCCACGAATCGGTCGCCGGACTTTCGATGTTGTCCGGCGCGGCCGGTTGGGGCGCTGGAAGCGTCCCCGACAGTTGCACCACGACCTGTTCGCCTGCAGCCGCTCCCTCATGACCCAACAGGCGCAAAGCCGCGCCATCTCGCGTCTCGCGAACGCCAAGGTCCGATAGGCCATCTCCCGTCACGGTCAACGGGCCTCCATCCGGGATGATGAAAGAAATGGCTTCGGTGGGATAGTCGGCCTCATAGACAAAAGACATGCCATCCTTAAAAGGCAACAAGTAACTGGCCGCCATCATGGTGGCGTTCTCTCCCGGCAATAGCGGGGAAACGTCCGCGAAACCGTCGGGAGTGACGATCCAACGCTCTTGTGGATCGGATAAGGCGAGATTGGACGCGTCCGGAGGGAGCCGAAAACGCAGTGTGGCCGTGGCGCCGTCTTCCAGGGTGAGGGCGTTCCATACGGTTCGATCTCCTTTATTGGAGACCACGTAAATTTGACTCACCTGCAGGCCTCCGGGCGATAGATCGAGCACGATATGCGCGCGGCTGATCTCCACGGCCGATGCATCGGTGGTGACCTCGTAGATGGAGGTCTTCACCTCCAGCTCGGTTTGTTCTGGCTCCACTTTGACCGGTTCAGAAAAGTAGGTGACATCCTGGTATGTCACCGCGACGCCGTAATTGTAATCCGGAGAGAAGGGCACATCGGAGAATCGAAATGCGCCATCGACATCGAGCATGGCGTCGCGTATGGCTTTGTTCTCGAGATTGTCGTCCCAAACATACAATGTCCAAGATCGGGCGAGACAACGCCTCCTTCCGTCTCGTTGACCACCACGCCGGTCACTTCGCCCATCCAGGGCTCGGTCGCGTCGTCAGACGTGGGAGATTGGGCGCTTGTGGTTTTAACCAGAATGAGCGCGAGTAAAAAGGCGACCGCGAATGTGAGAATTTTTTTCTTCATGATACAGCCTCCAACATCTGAGGCACTGAAGCGCCGCAATGCGCGCAAAACGCATCCAATGCGCGGTAAGGACGCCCACACCGGTTGCACAACCGGGTTTCAGAAATTTGGGCGCCGCATGTTGGGCAAAAACGATCATGGCTTCGGAGCATCGCGCCGCATTCGCGACAGGTGGCTGTGCTCTTTTTTAGTCGCTGGCGTCGCTGCTGAATCGCAGCTTCGATTTCCGCGTTCAAAACCTCATCTGAAGTTGCATCGGTCGAGAGTTCGGCAATTTGGCTCAAAAGTTGAGTGCGAAGCGCAGCATAATCGCTATCGGACAACTTGCCCGTGCGATAATCAAACTCCAGATCGCGTAGAGCGATGAGCAAATCGACGCGGGTTGGCGCTTCTCGATGGGCCGAGTCCGACCGGGCGAGCCGCGAAGCGCTGGTTGAGCGACGCAAGGGTTTATAGACGAATGGAAAGACAATGGCCATCAGAACGATGCCGATCAGAAGAGTGCTGAGGATCATAAACCGGTATTCTCCAGGTGAGTGGTCGGTAAGGGGCGGCGCATCACCACATATCTTCCACTTCTTCCTCGATTTTGGCAAGAGTTTCAGGAGGTATGGGGGGTGATTCGACCTCAAACGCAGGCGCTCGCGCCTGTGCAATTTTCCAGCTTTTGAGAATGCGCGTTAGAACATAGAGGCCAAGCAATGTAAGTATGACGGGCAAGAGCCACACAAGCGATGTAAACCCTTGCCGTCGCGGCTCCGCCAGCACGCGCTCGCCATATTGCTCGACAAAATAATTCAAAATTTGCGCTTCGGTCCAGCCGGCGGCAAGCTGGCCTCGAATTTCGTCGCGCCAATCTTGACACGCCTGTGTTTCGCAAACATCCAAGGGCGTGTTTGGACAAACGGGGCAATATAACTGTTTGGCGATGACGTTGACATCATCGTCGCTGGGGAAATCGGGGTTTCCCTCTTGCGCTTGCACGATGGCGGTCATCGCCAGCAACGCCAATAACAGTGGGATGAGAAAAAGCCAACGTCGCATTAGCCTGAACCTCCAACGACCACGACATTCGACCGGAATTGAGAAGGCAATGTATATGTGACGTCTCGACGGTGCGATGTGCCCCAAGCCGCGATGACCGTGCCCAAAATCATGAAGAGACCGCCAATCCAGACCCAATTGATCAATGGATTGATGTATAGCTTGAAGGTGGATGAGCGAAGCCCTATCTCTTCCCAACCCACCAACAATACATAAACATCGGCGCCAAGCGTCGAATAAACCGCGGGTATGGTGACGGGCTGCTGCTGCACAACGAAATAATCGCGACGCGGGCGCAGCTCGCGGATCACCTCGCCATTCCTCATGAGCGTGGTTGATGCTTCCACCACCTCTCGTCCGTCCGAGCCGGGATACTGGACCAATCCATCAAAGCGCAATTCGTAATCGCCCAGCGTCATCACTTCGCCCACCGCGAGGGGACCCTGAGTCTCCTGTTTGAGATAGGCGTCGCCAAGAATGCCGAGTGCGATCATGACCACGCCCAAATGCACGATATATCCTCCATAACGACGATGGTTTCGATCGAGTAAGCGCACGAAAGCGGTCCATGGGGCTTCATTCCGCACCGACATGCGCGCCCTCATGCCTTTCCAAAACTCAAGCGCGATGGTCAGGAAGACGAAAGTCACCAGCCAGAGGCCAAAAATCGCGCCGGGATGCATGTCATAGAGCAAGCCCAACCCCAACGCCAGGCCGACCGCAGCGAGAAATGGCGCCATAAGCGCCTTGCCCAAACGTTGCGCCGACTGCTTGCGCCAGGCGAACAACGGCGCCACGCCCATCAACAAAAGCAGAAGTGCAAACAGGGGGCCGGTCACTTTTTTGAAGTAAGGCGGGCCGACCGTGATCTTCGTGCCGGTGACTAGCTCGGAGATCATGGGAAAAACCGTGCCCCAAAACACGGCGAAGGTAATGGCCAGAAAAAGCACGTTTTGTAACAGGAAAACGGCCTCCCGCGACATAAAGCTTTCGAGTTCGTGTTCTGATTTCAATGTGGGAAGCGCCCGCAACAGAAGGTAGAGCGAACCAATGAACGTGACGGCGATGAAGATGAAAAAGGCCGGACCTAGCGCGGATTGGGCGAATGCATGCACCGAACTAACCACGCCTGTGCGGGTGATGAAGGTGCCAAAGAGGGCCAGGGCGTAGGTTAGAATGATGAGAATGAGGCTCCACACTTTCAACATGCCGCGTTTTTCGGTGATCATAACCGAATGCAAGAACGCGGTGCCGGTGAGCCAGGGCATGAGCATGGCGTTTTCCACCGGGTCCCAACCCCAGAAACCGCCCCACCCGAGCACATCGTAGGCCCAGCGACCGCCCAGGATCAGACCAATGGAAAGAAACACCCAGGCCACCAGAGTCCAGCGACGCGTGGCGCGAATCCACGTGTCTTCATGCGCTTTGCCCGTGATCAGAGCGGCCATGGCAAAGGAGAAGGGAATGACAAAACCGGTGAATCCAAGATATGTGGTGGGAGGATGCCCGATCATGCCGAAATGACGCAACAAAGGATTGAGCCCGCGCCCATCGGCTGGCATGAATTGCACGGCCTCGGCCGGCGGGAAGATCGCCACCAAGGCCCGGGCCGCGCCCGGAACCTCCCACAATCGGGCGAAAGGATTGGCGAGAAATAGGGCCAGACCAACGAAAAACCCGGTGGTCAGCATAGCCACAGAGATCACGAAGGGCATGAGATCAAGATGCTGTCTCCAATTTCGCAAGAGGGTGGCCGCCACAAAGCCAGACATGAGCCAGGCCCAAAACAAAATCGATCCCTCCTGACCGCCCCATAGCGCCGTCACGCGTAGAAAAGTGGACATGGCGCGACTGGAGACATCGGCCACATAGGAAATGGAAAAATCTCGCGTGACCAGGGAGTAGACGAGCGCGAAGGTGGAAAGCGTGAGAAGCGGAAAAACCGCGAGAGCCGCGTTCCGAGCGCTAAGCAGCCAGGCCGAATCGCGACGCCAGCCCGCGTAGGCGGAAAATACAGTAGCGTAAACAGCCAGCCCGAAGGCGAGAATGAGAGCAACAAGACCGGTGTTGGCGATCATGCGAATGGATTCCCCTTTGAGATATTACGATTCCAGATCAGGCGGCGCTTCGTCGTAGCGCGTGGGACATTTGAACAAGACTTCGGTGGCGTAGAAAACGCCGTCATCCCCTAATGTGCCCGTGAGAATGGCGGCCGCTTCGTTTTTCAGCAAGTCTGGTTTGGGCCCCACATATACCACCTCAAGTCGCTGGGCATTGGGGTCCGACACCGCTTCCCGAAGCGCTTCGGCCAGACCGCCAGCGGCCAGCTCTGAAGGAGAGTCTGGCATATGCGCGATGGTGAATCTCAATTCAAGGGTGTTGGGATCATATTGCACGGTTTCACCCACCACCGCGCCCGACACGCGAACAGGGCGACCGCTCAGCGCTTTTTCAGACTCCAGCAATTCATTGACGGTCATATAATACTGCGCGCTGTTCATCGTGGTGGTGGCGATGAGATAAATCAGCGCGGCCACGATGAGCAGACCCCCGATCACAAACTTGTATTTCTTCTTTCGAGGACGCGCTTCAATTTGGATGGTTCGGACTTGCGTAGTCACGTTTAGCCTCCTGGATAAGGTTCCGCTAAGAGATCAATGATGACGTTGTCAAGTTCGGGTGGAAAGAGAGGTCCAATTTTCACCCCTCGCAATTCCCCATTCTTCGCCACATAAAACGTCTCGGGCACGCCTTGAATGTTGTACTTTTGAGAGATTTCGGTTCCCACATCAGGACCATTGAAGTAGGTGATGTCGAATTCAGCAATATAAGCCAGCGCCTTTTCACGCGTATCGACATAATCTACGCCGATAAAAAAGACGCCCCGGTCTTTATACTTCCGCCAGGTTCGCTCCAGATACGCGGCCTCCTCTCGGCAGGTGGTGCACCAAGAGGCCCAAAAGTTGATAACGACGACCTGGCCGCGCAAATCGCTGAGCCGAATCGTCTCGCCATCGAAATTGGTGAGCTCGAAATCGGGCGCCATGCCAGAGCTCACCTGGCCTTTCTGGTTTTTCATCAGGCCCCAACCCAACAACGCCAGCAGACCCGCCACAACGAGAAAAGCGACAATGCGGGCTATTTGCAAACGAATCGAAGTCTTTTCAGCAAGGGGAACGGGGGTGAGTGCGGGGTTCGTCGTCTGTTCGGTCATGGTTTTCCAATAAATGTCTCGATGAGATCGTCTAATAGACCTGTCGTCTCAGAGTTTAACAGAGTTCTCTCCCCGCATGGCGCGCCAAATGGCCTATCAAAGCTAAAAGGAAGATAAATTCCATAATTCCGATACATTCCCTTCACACTCGGTTCACATTGGCGGGGTATGCTGGAAGCGAACAAGAACAAAACCCCCAATCTCCGGAGGCGATCATGAAAACTTCCACCAAAGCATTCCTCACACTGACAAGCATTGTCGTGTTGTCCCTCATCCTTTTCACTGGCGTCGCGCTGGCCCATGGCCCCAATGGTGATGAAAATCCGCCCGAAGGGGGCTGGCTGGCCCAGATGCAACAATGGATGGACCAAACGCACGGTCCCGGCTCCTGGACTCAGATGCTCCAATTCATGACCCAGGCGCATGGCCCTGAAGCCACCGCCGAGATGCTGCAATGGATGAACGAGAGCGGCGGTTGCCACGGAGGCCAGAACGCCGAAGACATGATGTCGGGCAACTTCATGGGCGGCATGGGCTACGGCGGCATGATGGGCGGGTCCTACCAAAACATGATGGGCGACGCTTACAATGGCAGCTTTATGGACAGCATGAACGGCGTGAATTGAACCGACCACACCCCAGAAACACTCCTCCTCTTTCCAAATGAGACGTCTCCGTATCGAGACGTCTCATTTGCATTGGCGCGGCTTGCAACCCGAAAATAGAAGAGACCAACCGCGCCCGTTTTTCGCAAAGGCAAGCGCCCGACCCTATGTGGGGTCGGGCGCTTGCAAAAGAACCCGTAGCGCTTACAAACCAGCCAAATCAGGAAGACGACGGAGGAAGCACGTTGACGCGGAATTCGACCATCGCATCGGGCTGCTCGGGGTCGTTGTTGGCGAGAAAGACCTGTCGGGTCTGAAGGCCGGCGCTCTCAGGGCCATGCGCGGCCGAATTGAATTCGATATGCAGCTTGGCGCTGCCTCCGGGCGGAATCGTCATCGGTTCCAATGAGGCGGTGGTGCAACCGCATGTGGTGCTCACCGACTCGACCACCAGAGGCGCGGAGCCTTCATTCTTCACCACCAGGTCTCGACTGACGACCTCGCCATAGGGAATATCGCCAAAATCGAAAGCGTTGGTTTCCAGCGCCAGACGGGGCTGCCCCGCGCTGCACGCGCTCAGCCATAAGGCGAACAGCGCCAGCAAGAGGAAAACGAGGCGTTTTGGAGAAAGGATGAATCGAGATCGAAAAGTCGTGTTCATCATGCTCATAACATGCATCCGTTTGCTTTGAGAGTGGCTCCATGTCCGAAATCCAAGGCCGTTTGATTGGTCGGTGGACAATGAGACGATGAGGTTGGCGTTGGGCGGTCCGCCATCGCGCTTGTCTTGAGAAATTCAGGGTTGCGCGCGGACGCTGGCTCGCACCCAAATCTCCACATTGCTGTTTTTGGGGTCATTGTTCTCGATGATCAGACCGCGCCGCACGGTTTGGCCGCGCACATCATGAAAGCCTGCATCCAAACGCAAGGTGACGATGCTGATCTCTCCGGGCGGAATCACGGCCGAGGTGAAGTCCGCGGTGGTGCAGCCGCATGTGGTGTAAGCCCGGCTAATGGTCAAGGGTGCGTCGCCCACATTGGCGATGATGAATTCCTTCGTCACCACCTCGGTGGGGCCGATGCTGCCAAAATCGTAGAACGTGGTGGGAATGAGCATGACGGGCTGAGGGCCATCGGCCGGGAGGAAGGGGATGGGCTTGGACATGTTCATCCCCGGCATGTCCATTTCGTGCACCGCGTGGAGAGGCTCGTCATACGCGACTTTGGCCGACTCGAAATCGAAGGCCGCCGCGCCCGCTCCGGGTCGTAGGAAAAGGTATCCTAAAATCCCCACCAATAAGAGCGCGCCGGCCGCGATGAGCGCAAAGGGAAGCAATCGTTGCGGTTTTGCACGGCCTTTTCGTCCGCCTTTGCGCGTCCGTCGTTGAGATTTGGACGTTCGACGAGAAATAGTTGAGGATCGACTCATAATCGTTGCACTCCTGAAGAATGGGTGTTCATGGCAAAAATCATCGTTTCGATGGCGATCTCAGCTCAACCGAGCACCCATGCCAACATGAGCGCGCCGAGCAAGATCATCATGACGCCATACCACAATCGAATCTGTACGGAATGGCGACGCTCCCAACTGGCCCAGGATTTGGCGGTCTTGCGATTGCCCGCGGCCAACAAAATGCCGATGAGCGGCAACACGAACATCACATTGTACAAAGCCAGATAGCCCACGCCCCAGGCCAGTGTCGTCTTCGCGTTCAACAATGTGATGACAGAGACGTAAATTCCGCCCGAACAGGGAAAGGTGCACAACCCAACCAGCAAGCCGGCTCCAATGGTTGCGGGCAGCGTCGCCTGTTTGATCAATTTATTGGTGCGCCCTGCGGCGATGGCCGGCATGTGCAACTTGATGGGAAAATTGGGGAAGAAATACTCGATGAGATTGAGCGCGCCCAGGCCTATGAGCAGCCATGCACCCGCGCGGGCGACAAAATGAGGATCATCCGACAATCGCACGGCCCGCAAAATGCCCAGACCGATGGCGAAGTAGACGATGAATATCATGCCGATGTACACAAATCCCAGCTTGAGAATGTGCGCTCGGGATTTGCGCAATGTAAAGAGAAACGCCAGCAACAAGAGAATGACGGCGAATGCACACGGATTCACCGAATCGATCAAACCGGTGACGATGACCGCCGGCAAAAGCTGCTCGAGATTGCCCAACCCGATGGGTTGCGCGCCGGTGGCTTCGAGTGTTTGCGAGAGTGCAGCCTCGAAAGGCGCGTCAATATCGAATGTCTGCACCTCGCCGCGCCAGGCCCAAAGCCGATATTCCGTGGGCTCGCCGTGCATCTTCGGTTGCCATATCACCAGCCGCTCAGGGACATTGGGCGATGTCGCGGCCGCGGTGATCAGGTCGGGCGGCACATGCCCCAAAATGACCAAAACGCCCTTTTCGGTGGGCGTGAAAACATACAGAGAATCGGCGATAGAGCGCGGGAGATCGACGCTATCGGCAATCTCAAGCAGATACGCGCGCTGCTCGGGAACCGTATAATCGTGAATTTCGTTTTCCACCGCCAGGTTTTGCGCCTGCAGCGTTGGCAGCAGCACCTCTTCCACATAGGGCCAGCAATCCGCGCAACCTGCGCTGAAAAATACATGGGTGACGCCTTTCAGATCGGCCGGCGCTTGCTGTGCATGAACACGCGGCGCGGCCATCACCAACCCAAACAGCGCTATAAAAACGAGGAAAACTCGCTTGGGCATTCGCGTCGGGACATTGTCCCAAGGTCGATTTGCGTCCATGTTTGTTTTTTTGAGTGGACCGAACATGATGTAAGTTTCGAAAAAGGTCGCTAATGTAAGGGGGAGTACAAATATCATATCAAGCCAGGCCGCGCCGGGGGAGCGCCAAATGGCCTATTCAGTAAGATATTATCCAATGCGGCATCCAAAATAGATGGTTATAGGCGGTTTCGCCTACGCGCTTCAAGACAAATGGCGCTGGGCGGAAGCCTGATTTCGATTTAGACTGGATTCATTGAACTCGATCATGAGGACGGAAGTCCGATCGATCATCCGTCCGCGAGGAGATTTGGAGCGCCTAAAGCATGAATCTGACAAACCGTCCCTTGAAATTGCCATTATCCAGCGAACAGGCTGTGCAATGGGCCACGCGTTGCATCGCCATGGCCGGACTGCGCGTGCTGCGTTCGTTCGATCTTCAATCGACGCGCGCGTTAAATGAATATTGCTCTTGTCCTTATCATGGCGCTGAAGATTGCTCTTGCCAGATGGTTGTGTTGCTTGTCTACGGACAACAGCCGGGCGAGCCCGCGACCCTGATCATTCATGGTCATGATGATCAATCGTGGTTGGCGCTGGCGCGCGTCTCCGATTCAAAAGCAAGCAATGGCGTCAACCAGCGGCTTGCCCACGTTCTGGAAGAACAATTTATGAATGAGATGATGGCGGGCGTTCATTCATCGTAGATAGGCGTTGGCCTGAGGAGCGCGGTCATCTTCAACGAATGCCGGAAATATGGCGTCAGAGCCTGACCGTTCGCTTTCATATATGTGACGTCATCATTTTTTTCTCCAC
>JAADII010000128.1 GCA_013151415.1 Chloroflexota bacterium | reverse complement strand
CGATAGGCCAGCCACACGCCCGCGAAGGCCAGCGAGGTCATGAGAATCACCATGAAATTGGCTTCCTGATACTGGCGGTTCTGCACCGCATCGTAAATGGCCATGGCCATGGTTTGCGTGCGACCGGGGATGTTGCCCGCAACCATCAACGTGGCCCCAAACTCGCCCAGCGCCCGCGCGGAGGCCAGCACCAGTCCGGCCAGAATGCCTCGCCTGGCCAGGGGCAAGGTGATATAGCGCAAAAGCGCCCATTCCGACGCGCCGCTAAGGCGGGCCGCGTTCTCGATTTCGGGATCCACATCCGCGATGGCGCTGCGCGCGGCCATCACCATCAGGGGCAGGCCCACAATGGTCGCGGCCACGACCGCGGCTTGCCACGTGAAGAGGATGTCCAGGCCAAACCAGCGCGCGAGCGGCCCGCGGCGGCCCAGAATCACCAAAAGATAATAGCCCAGCACGCTTGGCGGCAGCAACAAAGGCAGGGTGATGAGCATTTCCAGCAAGGTCTTGCCGCGAAAGTCGCGCCGGGCCAGCAACAAAGCCAGGGCCAGCCCGATGACGAGGATGAGCGCGGTGGCCGTGGTCGTCACCTGCAATGAAAGTCGAAATGCGTTCCAGATCATGGTTCAGAAATCCTCGCCCGGCAAGGCAAAGCCATACGCGCGCAGCGCCTCGCGCGCGGCCGGGCTGTCGAGATAGTCGATGAAGCGCTGCGCGGCCTGGGGATGAGCCGCGCCCGCGACGATGGCGATGGTTTGGTTCAAAGGATGATGCAGAGATTCGGGAATGAGCGCGTAACGGCCGCCGGCATCCAACGCCAGCGACAGAGAAACGATGGCCGCGTCCACGTTGCCGGTCTCCGCGAATTGCAGCGCCTGCAGCACATTCTCGCCCAAAATCAGGCGGGATTGCACCTCCTCCCACACGCCCGCGTGTTGCAGGGCTTCGCGAGCGGCCGCGCCATAGGGCGCGTGGTCGGGGTTGGCCAGGGCGATGCGCAAGACGCGGGGATCGAGCAGGTCGTCGATGCGTTCGATGATCAAGGGGCTGTCGGCCCGCGTCCACAGGACCAGGCGGCCGCGGGCGAAAACCCGCCGCGAATCGGGCGTCAGCGCGGCGGCCTGCACCAGTTCGTCGATGTAGCGCTCGTCGGCCGCGGCGAACGCGTCCACAGGAGCGCCTTGCTCGATCTGCTGCGCCAGTTTGCCGCTGGCCGCAAAATTGAAGCTCACATCCAGACCGGTCTCCTCGCGAAAGCCCTGGGCCAGGTCATCGAAGGCCGGGTTGAGATTGGCCGCGGCCGAGACGAGAAGCGGGTCGCGCGGGGCCGCGGCGCAGGCCGCGAGCGCGAAAACAAGGCCGGCCAGAAGCGCAAACAGGAAGACGAAACGGTTCATATTCGGACGAGGTTCGCGCTCGGCTCCATGGCTCCGAGCTTTCCGCCTCGCTCTCCATTTGCGCCGCGGCCATCGCCCGAAAAGGCGGCCAGCACTTGCTCTTCCCAGGGCGATAGGATGCGGTAATAACTTGCGCCCGCGCAACTTCGACACAAGATTTGACCATCCGCCCGCACCTCGCGTTCGTTGATGATCTCTTCGCCGCAACGGTCGCAATTGGTGCGGATGACGGGTCGGCTGACGATGGTCTCGATGGACGGGTTCAACTCCACCTCCTGGACCATCAGCAGTTCGTCGTCGGGCATGATCTGATAAGCTTTCAGTTGAGCAAAGTAGCGCCGCCGCTCTTCGGGCGCGTAGGCCCTGGCGCGTTGACGCACATCGAGCCGCGGGGCCACGCGCACGGCCCGCCCCGTCTTTACATCCACGAACGTGGCCGCGATTTTGCCGTAATCTTCCACGCGCAAGGTGCGGCGCCCCACAGTGCAACCGGTGGCCACTCCCACCCCGTCCGCGAAACAGCCATCCGTTTCCAGAATGACCAACAGCCGTTTGTCGCGACGATGGGTTTCCAGCCCCAAAGCCGCGGCGCCGGCCAGACCTATCCGCACCCCCAGCACCTGTCGCGGACACAGGTGACTATGGCGGGAGGCGGATGCTTCCAATAGAGCTTGCAGATTCGACATGATATGACTTCCTTTCCAATTCGGCCCCCGGCGATGGCCGAGAGCGTCGGGAGGCCGCCGCGTTTCCACGACGACCCTCCGCCCTTTCCAAAATACAGAGCAATCCAGCCTGGTGCAACTTTGAAATCAGAAAGGGCGCTTCGCGTGGGCGAAGTCGGCCGAGGAACCCTGGCTCGCGGGCTGTAGGTTCAACGGCTCGGAATGGTTTGTGAATGAGATTGGATTATACGACGGAACGCATTTCAAGAGCAAGCAAAGCGGATATGGGACGACCGCGGTCGTCCCATATCCGCCTGATTCTGATCAGGCTCGAACCACATTGAGGGGGGTGTCGTAGAAGCTGGCCGAGCCGCCGATGGGATCGGTGAGGCTGACGTTCTTGAGCACGGGGTCTTCGTACATGACCGCGTTGGGGCAGAGGCCGGCCGCGCGGCGCGGGTCGCCTTTCACGGTTTCGCCGTCGATGACGAAATCGCTCGCGCCATAGGCCCAATGGCCAAAGTGCCAACTCGCGGCCACCGTGCCCGGACGAATGCCCTGGATGGGCTTCACCTTGCCCACCACAGGGCGGGCCTCGCCGTTGGGCAATTTCCACACGCCCTCCGGGTTGGTCGGTGAAACCAGCTTCACTTCGTCGCCCTCTTTCAAGCCCAGCCTGTCTGCGTCGAGCTTGTTCATCAGCACGAAGTTTTCGGAGGCCACGCCCAACTGCGCCCAATAATTGCCCGGCGTGCGGGACTGGCCGCCGTAAATGTGCTTGAAGGTGAACAAATGGAAGGGATAATCCGCGTTCTCCTGTGGGAGCTCGTTGCCGGCCGCGTCTTTGGTCGGCTCGAAGAAGGGCAGGCCGTAGAAATGCTCACCCGTGAGGCTGTGCACTCCGGCCGCGACGTTGTCTACGAAGATATTGAACAGCCCCTTGAAGGGATGAGCCAGTTTTTCGCCTTTGTAGACTTTGCCGAAGTCCTCGAAACGACCGCCGCGGTTGAGAAGATAGACCACGCGACGCCACAGGCTTTCATCGCCCACCACTTTCTTCCAGCGCTCCTCGTCGAAAACGGCCTTGGGCAAATGACGCCGCGCCTCGCGGAAGATGCGGAATTCCTCTTCGTCGGCCTCGGGCACGGCTTCCGAGCCGTCTTCTTTGTCGCCAAAGGCCAGATTCGCGGCCATGCGCAGGAAATAATCCTCCGCGGCCTTGAAATCCATGCCGTCGCCGAAACCGTTCACGCCGTAGCCGGGCAGGCCCAGTTTTTCGGCAATGGCCAGCATGATGGCTTCCATGCCCAAAGGCTGCTCCTGGCCAAATACGGTGACTTTTTCGACCAGAGGATCGATGATGGGTTGGCGCATCTTGCTGGTCTTGGCCTGGACCGCGGGCGTGGTGTGGGGCGTGCCCCATCGCTCCCAGATGGCCGTATCGGGGAAGAGGTAATCGGCGTACATGCTGGTTTCGCCGATGACCACATCGTCGGCGATGACCAGGGGGATGATGTTGGGGTCGGCGATGGCGGCCAGGGTGGGGTTGCCGGCAGGGCTGGCGTAGCCGGGCGTGCCTTTGTGCAGGAAAAGCGCTTTGATGGGATAGGGATAGCCGTCGGCCGCGCTGGGGATGATCTCCTGATAGACATTGCCCGTGTAGGGGTACCAGGGTCGTTTGGCCGGATAGCCGTCTCGTTTGAAGAGGGTGCTTTTTTCGTAATGCCACTTTTCGCGCGTGAGCGTGACGCCATAGGAGCCGAGTTTGCCCGGATGCATGCCCTTGACGATGTTGAAGGGTTGGCCGCTCTTGCTCCCGTCTTCGTGCCAGTGGCTGCCGCCCGGGCCCATGCCGCCAACCCAACCGGCATTGCCCACAAGCACATTGAGCATGATGATGGCCGCGGCCGTGTAATAGCCGTTGGTGTGTTGCACCGGGCCGCGATAAAGGTCCACGCCCACGCGTTTGCCATGGCTGGTGAACTCGCGCGCCACCTCTTCGATCTTGCGCACGGGAATGCCGCAGATTTCCGACCATTCCTCCAGGCTGTGGGCCATGGTCTCTTCTTTATAAAGCTGGAATGCGCTCTTGTATTGGATGCCGTTGACCACGCCCTCGGCGAACAGATCCCCCTCGACCGGATTCTCCGCGTCGTTGGGATCGAAGGCGATCAGCGAGCCTCCCTGACTCACGACAAACCCGTCGAGATCGCCCTGACCGGCTTCGTTGGGGCGCAACAGCCGCGTGGGCTTGCCGTTCTCGATCTTCACCAGCCAGGTCGCGTTGGTCCAACTGGTTTCGCCGTCCGCGTCGGCCGCGGCTTTGTTGGCGTTGACCAGATACGCGGCGTCGTAGCGTTCGTTCTCCACGATCCAGCGACCCAAGGCCAGGGCCAGAGCGGCGTCGGTTCCGGGTTTCACCGGCAGCCACCACTTGGCTTTGGACGCGGTCTTGCTCAATCGCGGGTCCACCACCGCCATCTTCATATTGCGATAGGTGAGCGACCAGGTGACCAGTTCGCTCATGGGCGTGGGCCCAAAATTGGCCTCGAACGCGCCCGTGCCGAAGAACATGACCATCTCAGCATTGGCGAAATCGGGTTTGAGATGCGTCTTGCCGCCGCTCCATTTTCCCTCGCCCTTGTACTGATTGGTCATCTGCTGAAAAGCGATGTGGTGGGACTGCTCGCAGATGGTGGTGTGCTCGTACCAATTGACCGAGCCGAAGGCGTCCTTGAGCCAGCGCTTGGCGAACTCCTTGCGGCCATGCTCGATGCGGCCGGCCTGGAACACGAATTGGTTGTTCTTGGGGCCGAGGTCGGGGTGGTCGGGATCGATGAGCAGGTCGAGATGGTCCGCGTGTTTGCTCTTGAATTCGTCCAGCGTCATATCGCCCGCGGCCACGGCCATGCTGTCGGCCTTTAATTCGGCCATGAGATCGGGGTCGCGCACGGCCCATATCTCTTTCAGGCCGGGCGTGGTCGTGCCGTCGGCGAAGGTTCCGCCGTTGACGATTTCGTTGATGGCCTGATCAAAGGAGATAACCTCCCACTTGTTCTCGCCCCGCTTGCCGGCCCGCTTCAGCACTTTGGTGATGCGATAGGGATCATAAAGCGATTGCACGCCGGCCTGACCTTTGGGGCAGAGTTTCGCATCCACTCTGGCCGCTTGTGCGGGCGGCGTGTCGTAGCTGAGTTGGGGCAGCATGTTCATGGGGCTGTAGGGGTTGCCGTCGATCTTGACCAACACCCCATCGAGAATCTTGCCCTTGATGGTGCAGGAGGTGTGACATTGCAGACAAACGCTGTAGATGATGTTTTCCGCGTTGTTCAGCGGATAGCCCTCGGCCGCTTGCACGCCGGCGAAGTGGGGTTGGCTGAAGCCCGCCATCTGACGGAAGGCATGGTCTACGGATGAGGCGACGGCCAGGCTTCCTCCCACGACCGCGCTCGTCTTGATGAACGCGCGGCGGGTGATTTTACGTTCGGTTAGGGTTTCCTGAATCGGGTCTTTGGTGCTCATAGCGTGGCCTCCTTGCCTTGATGAGGCTTAACGGGCAGCAGGTAGTAGCCGATGGCGAACATCGCCAGTCCCAGACCGATGATGCCGATGGCCAGGAACCATTCCATGGAACTGGGCGCATACTGAGTGGTCATGCGAGCAGAGGGGACGGCCTCCACCAATCCCTGAATCTCGGGCACCGAAAGGGGCGGAATCACGATGTTCAGACGCACGCCGACGAAGGCCAAAACAATGGAGAAACCGGCCACGGTCACCCAGAAGGGATTGGTTCGCGTGCGTTTCCAGGCCAGCAGCACGGTGGGGATCACCAGGCCCAAACCCACCTGGCCGATCCAAAAGACGTACCAGAAGGGGCCGGTCATGGTCTTGAGCAGCGGCGCCACATCGCTGGGGATGGCGCCGTAGAGGGCAATGGAATATTCGGCGAAAGTGAAGAGCCCATCCAGCAACACCAGAAACAGCACCAACCGGCCCAGGTCGAATATGAGCGTTTTGTATTCCTCGCTCTTTCTGTTCGGCGCGAGCATGGCGTAAAGGGCCAGAAGCAGGCCGCCGCCCGAAACCAGGGCCGAGACCAGGAACAAAAGCGGGAACAGTCCGCTGTGCCAGGCCGGTCGGGCCGACACCACGCCGAAGAGCGCGCCGACGCCGCCGTGGAACATAATGGCCAACGGCACGCCGATCGCGCCCAAAACGCGCACGACGCGCTGATCTCGACGCCGCGTCTCTGCATCGACGGCTTTGCTCCCCAGGGCGAGAATGCGGCAAACCAGCCCGACCACGCCCGGCTCCTGGCCGCGATGCACCAGGTCTTCGCGCATCTCGAACCAGAATTCGACCAACAGGAGGATGAAATAGGCCGTATATAGCCACACCATCCAGGCCATCATCGATTGGAAATTGGGCCGGGTGTAGACTTCGTAGAATCGCGCCATGTGGCCCAGGTCGAACCAGATGTTCAACAGCGCCATCAGCAAAGAAATGAGGGCCGTGAACAGGGCCAGCCGGGCGATGGGGCGAAAACGCTCCACACCGAAGGCGTACACCAAAGCCGAGATGAGGAACGCGCCGGCCGAGAGACCGATGAAGTAAATGTACATGGCCACCCACAAACCCCAGACAATCAACTGGCCGTAGTTCGCCAGCTTGTGGCCCTGGGTGAGACGCCAATACAGACCCACCGCGCCGATGGCCAGCATGATGACGACCACGACCCAATAGGCGGTCTTGCCCAGGGGCGAAACTCGATATTCGTTCTTTTCATTCGTCATGGTTGCCTCCTCTTACGACAGATAGAAGACCTTGGGTGACGTGCCCAACTCATCTTTGAGACGGAAGCTGTAACGTTCTCGCAGCAGTTCCGAAACCAGCGAGTCAGGATCGTTGAGGTCGCCGAAGTACCGCGCCCGACCGATGCAGTCGTTGATGCAGGCCGGCAGCAGGCCCTCGTGCAGTCGTTGGATGCAGAAGTTGCATTTGCGCACGTTGCCGATGGGCGAAACGTCGTCCTGGCGCACCCGCTCTTCGCCATATTCGAATGTGGGGGCGGTCTCATAAGGCGCGAGCATCGGCGTGTTTTTGGTGTACCAATCGCCGAAGTCGAAGGTGCGGGCGCCATAGGGGCAGGCTGTAATGCAATAGCGACAGCCAATGCAGACATCGTAATCGATGACCACGACGCCCTCTTCGTTCTTCCAGGTGGCGCTCACCGGACACACGTCCACACAGGGCGGGTTTTCGCACTGCATGCAAGGCCGAGGCAGGAAGACCTCGCGAACATTGGGATACGTTCCCACTTCCTCTTTGATGACCAGGGTGTAATTGACGCCCGGCGGCGTCTTGTTTTCGGCCTTGCACGAGACGGTGCAGGCGTCGCAGGCCACGCATTTGCTCAAATCGATGACCATGCCCCAGCGACGCTCCGACGGAGGCTTTTGCAACGCTCGCTCCAGATCTTCCATCATACGGACGATCTGATTTTTCATTTGGGCTACGACAGGTGTATATTCCATATCTCTCTCCTCGCTGTCATTCGCATTGAGAGGGTGAAACAACGCCTCCTCAAAATCATGAGAAGGCCAACGCGGGGTCAGCACCCGAAGTCCGGCTCATCCGGGGCCGGCGTTGGGGTGGGACCGGGTGTGGGTTTGGGGTTTTGGGCTATCCATGTTTCATAGGCGGCGTATCCTCCCTCGAGATTGTAGGCTTTGCTGTAACCGAGTTCGTGTAGGATCACCAGGGCGTGGGTGGCGCGTTTTTGCGAATGGCAATAGAGCAAGATGGGCGCGGTCTTGCTGTTGGGCAGTTCGTTGAGGCGTTTCATCAGCTCTCGCAAAGGGATGTTGATCGCGCCCTCGATATGACCGGCGGCGAATTCATCCGGTTCGCGCACATCGATGAGGAACCAATCTTTGCTTTTGTTCACTTGATCGCGCACGAACACATCCACAGGCAAACGATAGCGATGCGTGGGAAGACGGCTGAGATAATCATCGGCCGCGGCCGCAACGCCGGCCTGGCGATAGATTTCCCATGACGTGTTGTCGTTGGGATTGATGCTCGCGGCTTGGCGGGCCAGATTCATGGCCTGCTCGAAATCGGCCCGCGCGTACGCATCCTCGGCCTGTTGCACCAAGTCCCAATACGCCTGTCCGGCGGGGGTTGGGGTGGCCGCGCTCGCATCGCCAGCAGCCCCCGCATCCTGACAAGCGGCCAGGAGCGGCGTCAAGAGCAGGAATACGGCGAAGAACAGAAGTTTTTTGGCCATTTTTGCCATTGCGTAGTGCGCATAATACGCAGCAGAAAAACAAAAAAGATGGTCACGTTCATAAACATGACCATCTCCTTTGCAAATATCGGCAGGCGCCGGCGTTTCCGCCAACACCCTATCGGCCCGGCCCCATAGGCGAACACCCTTAGGCGGCGCAGGCTCGGAGATGATTTATTGTATTGTCACTTCCAGCGGCTCCCCCTCTTTCCCGATAGCCGTAAATTCCCCTTCCTTTGTCGGGAACATCCCTTGAAATGATGTCGGGGAATTCCCCGACAAGCAACAATTGCCCGGCTTAGGGGCAATGAACAATGGAGCACAGGGCGTCTCTGCTCGGACAAGGCGACGAGGCTTTTCGCCAAGCGCGAAAAGCTCGCTCCGCTCACCTTTGCATTCTCCTTTGGGCTGAAGAAGTTCAGGATTCACGGCGATGCGAGTTTAGCCTGATGCGCTCATTCACGATATAATGTTCAATGTGTAACTTTTCCAAAAATCTTTTACCGCAACGGATAAAAACTTATCCTTATCATGGATGTCTATCTTGATAACTGTTGTCTGAATAGGCCGTTTGATGACCAGTCTCAGATCAGGATACGACTGGAAACCGAAGCAAAGCTTAAAATACAAGAAGATATTCTGCACGGAATTCACAGATTGGTATGGTCTTACGTGATCGATTATGAAAACAGCAGGAATCCATTTCCGGAGAGGAGAGAACAGATTGCCAGATGGCGGGACCACGCCACGAAAGATGTTGTGGAAAACGAGCACATCATCACCATAGCCAACCAGCTTCGCCAATATGGAATCAAACAGTTGGACGCCTTGCACGTGGCTTGCGCTATCTATGCTCAAGCTAATTATTTCCTGACCACAGACGATCGACTTTTGAACAAAGCCCACTACGTGCAAGATGTGAAAATTACAGATCCCATTGGCTTTATTAAGGAGGCGCTAAAATGATCACAGATGCGGAAATCAAGATTAAGGGACTTCAAGTTCTAACACAAAGCCTTGGCCATGTGGGAGCGGAACGTTTTATCGCCCTCGTTCAAAGAGAGCCGTTTGATTACACGGAATGGCGTCAATCCTTGGATGAGAACCTCACCATCGAAGAGATCAGCCATCGGGCGATGAAATTGCGCGCAAACATGATGCATAGCGAAGAGGAGTAAAGAGACGCGCTCATAAAACAGTCCGACGGCGGGCTTGTCCGCGCCGACACGGATGAAAAGGACCGAAGACCGAAGACCGGAGACGGAGGTTGTCGAGATCGCGCTCCGGTCTTCCTTCCCCGGTCCCCGGTCTATTTTCAAAGCGGTCAAACTCAATCCATATCATCAAGAATCCCTAGCTCGAGCGCGTAGCGCACCAGTTCAACCCGGCTGCGGACGCCCAATTTTTGCATCAAACGGGCTTTGTAGGTT
>JAADII010000058.1 GCA_013151415.1 Chloroflexota bacterium | reverse complement strand
CGGTCGATGGAAATCGTAAGCAAACGCAACCGACCGGCCACGCCCGCGGCGATTTGGGAGGCAATGTCTTCGGGGGTGCTCATAAATCGAATGGGCTGTGATCAAAGCAGACGATGAGACGATGGACGATAAGACGATGATCACCGGTCTCATCGTCCCATCGTCTTGTTTTCAGCAAAAAAGCGCATCTCGCTATGACGCGAGTTTAGCCGGAAATCGCTTCTTCGACCAACTGAATCATATCTCGCACTTCGATCTTGCCTTCGTTGCCGGTGGTCTTGACCGCGTCGGTGTACATAATCACATCCTTGGGGCAGGTGACTACGAAGAGCAATTGCTTGTCATCCGCTGCGGCGCCGTTGCTCGAGGGGGCCAGCGCGTCCAGGGCTTCGCGGATGCGGTTCTCGGCCGGTCGTTCGCCCTCGGGCGTGATTCCCAGCCAGATCTGGCCGCCGCCCGCGCCGCAACAATAGGAATTCTCGCAGTTGCGAGGCATTTCCTGGAATTCCACGCCCAGGATTTCCAGCAGTTTGCGCGGGGCCGAGAATTCGCCGTTGTAGCGGCCCAGATAGCAAGGATCGTGATAGGTGACGCGATAATGAGAGAGGGGTTTGCTTACGCTCAACTTGCCGGACTCGAATAATTCTAACAAAAGATTGGTGTAATGGAGAACTTCCCAATTTTCCTCGACAAAGGGGCCGTATTCGTTGCGCAGCGCGTTGAGCGAATGGGGATCGGTGGTGACGATCTTCTTGAATTGGGCTTTGCCAAAGGCCGCGGCGTTGTCCTCGGCCAGTTGCTCGAACAGGCCCTCTTCGCCCACGCGGCGCACATCGTTGCCCGAATTGCGCTCGGCTCGACCCAGGATGCCGAAATCGACGCCGGCCTGTTGGAACACATTGGCCACAGTCTGGGTGATGGGAATGACGCGGGCGTCGAACGAGGCCGTATCGCCCACGAACCACAAGTACTCGGCCTCCTCCTTGGTCACATCCTTCACCTTGAACTCGAGGCCCTTGGTCCAGCGGGCGCGGGCGCGCGAACCTTTGCCAAACCAGTTGCCGTTCTTGGCCAGCGATTCCAGCGCGGTCTGAATGCCCGAATCCATCTCCTCGCCCTCGATGATCATGCGGCGGCGGATGTCTACGATGTCGGCCATGGGCTCGTTGCCCACCGGACACACGCGCACGCACGCGTAGCATGTGGTGCAGGCCCACACGGCCTCGGGGCTGATCACGTGTTGGGTGAGCGGCATGTCGGGCAGGTTGCCGCGGTAGGCGAAATCCGCGAAATGTTCGTTGAAGAGCCAGCGTTTGTTCACCTCGACGGCCGCGGGCGAGAGCACCAACCCTTGTGAATGCGCGGGGCACACATCGTTGCAGCGGTTGCACATGATGCAGGCGTAGGCGTCCATCAGCCGGGGCCAGGCCAGGTCTTGCACATATTTGGCGCCGGGCTCCGCGTCGTCGTCCGAGCCGGGGGGCGTGGCCGGGTCCAGTTCCCCGCGCGGGCCGGGCTTGCCCAGGCCGAGGTTTAGCGGCGCGACCATGAGATGGATGTGCTTGCTGCGCACAAAATAGGGGAGAAAGAGCAGGATCAAACCCAGGGCCAGCCACCAGGTGAGATGAATGCCAAAGGTGAACGCGCCCTCCGAAAGCCCGCGGAAGAGAAACGACGCCGCGCTGGCGAAAGGCATGAACGGATCAGGTCGGCCATTTTCGGCCAGACGCAGGGCCTGCCCCAGGAAACGAGAGCCCACGTGCAAAAGAATGAACACGCCCACGATGAGGGAATCGTAGCGAATCCATCCCTGCTGCACTTTGGGATTGAGCAACACGCCCTCATTGAACTCCAGCCGCTTGTCGTGGGTGATGAAACGCCGCACCAGGAAAACGATCATGCCCAGCAAAGTGAGCACGCTGAGGATGTCGGCGATGAGATTGAAGAGGTTGATGGGCCAATCGGGCAGGGGTTCGAGCGGGCCTTGGCCGCCGTAGATCAGCTCGAAGCCGGGAACAAAACCCTCCAAAACATCGGTGACATTGACCAGAAAATAATAGCTGAAGCCGAAAAAGATGAAAGCATGAAAGACGCTGAGCACAGGCCGGCTGCGGAACATGGGCCGTTGCAACAGCACGTCGATGGCGGCCCCAATCAGACTGGGGATGACGTTTTCGCGCGGCGGCGCGGGCCGTCCGCGGCGAATGATCTTATAAATCCCATAGAATAAGATGGCCGTCAGCCCGCCCAGGATCAGCGCCATCAAGACAAATAGAATGCGTTCGGTCGTCGTCAGCACGCTTGCCGCCTCCTTGGGGGGAGTTCACGGTTCTAAGTTCACAGTTAGCGTCGAACCCTCAACCGTGAACCTAGAACTGTGAACCATGAACCGTAAATTACTCCAACGCTTCGAGCATGGCCTCGGCCACGTCGAAGAGGTCTTGGGTCGCGCCGTAATGGGCCACGTCGAAGATGGGCGCGTTTTCATCGGTGTTGATGGCGATGATCAGCTCCGCGTCCTTCATGCCCTCGAGATGTTCGGGCGCGCCCGATATGCCCAACATGAGATAGAGCTTGGGCTTGACCGTGACGCCCGATTTGCCCACCTGACGCGTCTTGGGCAACCAGCCCGCGTCGGTGATGGGGCGAGACGCGGCCAGCTCCGCGCCCAGGGCTTCGGCCAGTTCTTGCGCCAGTTCGATGTTATCTTCGCTGCCGATGCCGCGGCCGATGGCCACCAGCTTCTCCTCGGCCGTGATGTCCACGTCGCCGGCCTCGGGCATGATCATTTGCACGAAACGCACCTTGAGGTCGCTCAAATCGGCCGGGCTGGCGATCTGCTCGGCCGCGGTCGAGCCGCGACCCGCGTCGGCCGGGAACGCGCCGGCCATAACCGACACCACCGCGGCGTCGCCTTGCGGGACGCATTGCGCGGCCATCTTGCCGCCGTAAATCTGTGCGGTGGCCACCAATTCGCCATCTTCTACGGTCAAGTCGTTTACATAAGCCACACAAGGCATGTCTTTCTTGACCGAAAGCCAGGCCGCCAGGTCCATGCCCACCGAGGTGCTGCCGAACATGACCAGCCGGGGAGATTTTTCCTCGACCAGCGCGGCCACCACCCGACCGTAGGCTTCGGGGTTGAACTCGGCCAGCGCGGGATCGTCTACATAAAGCGTGGCGTCCGACGCGAAGGTTCCCGCCTGTTCGGCCATGCCGCTGCCCAGCATCACCGCGATGGCCTGGCCGCCCCACGCGGCCGCCAGTTCTTTGGCCTTGCCCACCATTTCATAGGAAATATCCGCCACCTTTCCGCCCAGATGTTCGGCGATGACGAGGATGTCGTTGCTCATATGAACAGTCTCCTTGATTGAGGGTTGCTGTCAAACTAGGGAATGAACAATCAACTTACAACAGTCCGCGGTCTTCGAGGAGGGCGATGATCTTCTCGGCCACTTCCTCCGCGTCGCCTTCCAGCATCTCGGCATGGCCGGCCGAGACGGGTTTGGCCATCTGGCGAAGCTCGCAGCCCTCGTACTCGAAATCTTCGTCCGCGTCGATCTCTTCGATCTCGGCCGATTTGGCCATTTGCCGAATCTTGCTGATGGGCGCATAGCGCGGGGGCTTCTCGGCCGCCTGCACGCCGATGACGGCCGGCAAACTCACCTCGAACTCGGCCATGACCCCGCCCGGATATTCCTTGTGCACGGTGACCGAGCCGTTGGACGCGGAGACGCCTGTCACCACGCCCACATAGGGCATGTCGAGATGCGCGGCCAGCATGGGGCCGATTTGTCCGTCGAGATCGTCCACGGCTTGCACGCCGGTGAGCACCAGGTCGGGGCCCATCTCGCCAATGGCGTCGGCCAGCCAGCGGGCGTGGGTGTGCGAATTGATGGGCGGCTCGATGTCGCCCACGATCTTGGCGGCCTTGTCCGCGCCCTTGGCCAGCGCGGTGTGGAGCACGCCGTCCAACTCCTCGATGACATCCACGCCCACCACCGTCACCTCGCCTCCCGCGGCCTCTTTCACCAACACAGCCTGCTCGATGGCGTGTTCATCGAATTCATTGAGCACGAAATCCACCTCGTCGAAATCCAGATTCGTGCCATCGTCGTTCAGTTCCAGCTCATCCGCCGTGCTGGGCACATGCTTGATGGCGACCACAATGTTCATAGAATGCATCCTCCTCGGAAGTGAAGCTAGGTATTGGATATTGGATACTGGGAATTAAACCCAATATCCAATACCCAGTATCCAATATCTCAATATCATCACGCTGAAACCCCGCGCATGGACATATCCAACAATTCCAGAATGTCCAACACGCGCAGTTGATCGTTGCCCGTGCTCTTGGCCGCGTCCTCGAAGCGAGAAACCTCGAAGGGACAGGCCACGGCCAGCACTTCCGCGCCATAGGCCGCGGCTTCGAGCACGCGGCGCTCGGACAGGCGCATCACGGTGTGATTTTGGGTGAACGAATCGAGCCACATGCCGCCGCCGCCACCGCCGCAGCAGTAACCGTTCTCGCGGCAGCGCCCCATCTCTATCAATTCCAACCCGGGGATGGCCTGGAGCAAGGCTCGCGGCGCGTCGTATTCGCCGTGATGCCGACCCAGATAGCAGGGATCGTGGAAGGTGACCTTCAGGGGCACTTCGTGCTTGAGCAGCGGCTTGAGATCATCCAGCCGGTCGGCCAGGAACTGGGTGTAGTGCTGAATGGGGCGATCGAATCCAAAGCGCTGCTTGTACTCTTTCTTGAACGCGTTGTATTCGTGCGGCCCGGTCACCACCATCAAATTCCATTCGTACTTCTCGAACATGCTGATGTTATGCTCGGCCAGCATCTCGAACAGGCCCGTTTCTCCGGCCAGGCGCTGCGAATCGCCGTCGTCCTTTTCCTCCCGGCCGAGGATGCCGTAATCCACCCCCAGCGCATGGAAGATGCGGGCCGCGGCCAGGGCCGCATCGATGCCGCGCGGATGATAGGAGGGATACGACCCCACATACCAGAGCACGTCTACGGGCCGTTTCAAATCCTTCATGATGGGCACGGGCACATCCGATTTCTTGGTCCAGGCCGCTCGCTTGCGCTGCGATTGCCCCAACGGATTGCCATACTTGGCCGTGTCCTCGAATGCTTTTTGCAATTCTTCGGGCACGAAGCCATCCAGCACGGCCTGCTCGCGCACCGCGGGCATGATCTTCACCATGTCCACCACCTTCTTGCACACGCGCACGCAGTTCATGCAGGTGGTGCACAACCACAGATCATCCGAGGTGAACAGGTCCACGCCCGTCTGCGCCTTGCGATAGAGTTTGCGGGGGCCGTAATCGCCCACCATATCCACCGGGCACACAGGCACGCACTTGGCGCACTGATAGCACCATGAGAACGACTCCGCGCCCGGCAGCGCAGCCACCTTGTCGATAAGCTCCGGCGTATATTCCCAGACAACCCGCTGTTCGAACATGCGGTTCCAGGGGCCGGAGATGTCGATTCCATCGACTATGGCCACTTCCTTTTCCCAAATGGCATCGACTTTATCCAGTCCTGCATCCATAGAAATGTCTCCTATGTCGTAATTGAAGTGCAATGTCCAGGTCCGATGTCCAAAATCGGCGGTCTCGGACTGACACTGACGTTGTGACCGGCTTCGCGTTCGGTCAAGGGTGAAAGAGCGAAGTCGGCGTCAAGCGACTTTCGGCAACCCCAGCAATTTGCGCATCAGATTGGGCAGGGTGGGAAGCAAGCGGTTGTATTCCCGGCTCAAGCGCCAACTGGTGATGCCGTAAAGATAAATGCTGTACGCGCAGGCGAGAAAGACATCGTTGGCGTAATCCGCGCGGCGTGGGTCTTCCATTAGCTCAGGCGTGAGCAGTTCCGTTCCCTCGGCGAAGCGCATGGCCATGGCCATAACCGAACCCACGTTCACATAGCCTGTGGCGATGTCGTCGGCCACCAGGTTATGCACGCTCCCTGCAAGCAGCGGCAAAATGCCCGTTTGCGTGCCCGCGTCCCACATCCAGCGCGTCCAAAGCCAATTGCTGCGAGGATCGGTGTAATGGAGCAAGCCCGTCGCCAATTCCAAGAGCAAGCGTTTGTCGGCGGCCCCGTTCAGGCGCGAGACGAACGCGGCGATGCGGACGGGCGCGGGATGACGCGGATCGAGCAAGTCGGGAAAATGGATGTCGGCCGCGCCCGAGGTGAGGAAATCGTAGAGCTGCGCAGCCTTCTTGCGCGAATGGGTCACCGAACGGGCCAGCCAGGTCAGATCATCCAACGCCCAGTTGCTATCGCCCTCGGCCAGCCGATAGGACAACTCGACAAATCGCTCACGCCGAGCAGCCAGATCATCGGCCACCTGCACCAAATCTTCGGCGCTGGCGTAGGAGAGCGCGTCTTCCAACGATTCCAGCAATTCGGGATCGTCGGGGCCGCGTTTATCTTTGATGATGTGGCTGGGGCCTTCGCGTCGCAAAACCATGCCTTCTTACGCTCCGTTCGATCGCCGGATGGTCGCCACCGCTCGCGCCGCGGCCAACCCGGCTGTGGCGAATGAATCGTCCAGGTCCGAAGGGCCGGCGGCCGCGCCCACCACGAACACGCCGGGTCGCGAAGTGGCCACCGGATCGATGCCTGTGGGCCCGCCCGCGGCGATGTAGCCGTACTTGTTTTGCTCCAGACCCAACACCTCGGCCATGCTGCGCGTGCCCGCGCTGGGCTCCATGCCCACCGAGAGCACCACCAGGTCCAGGGTCACCTCCATAGGACGGCCCATGGTCGTGTCCTCCCCGCGCACCAGCAAGCGGTCGCCTTTGGGAAGAATCTCGCTGACCAGACCCTTGACGTAGTTCACATGATATTGCTCCTGCGCGGGCCAATAAAGCTCGTTTTCCCAATAGCCGTACATGCGCATGTCGATGTAGAAGATCATCACCCGGCTGTCGGGCAACTGCTGTTTCACCTCGATGGCCTGCTTGCTGGCGATGCCGCAGCACACCTTGGAGCAAAACTCGTTGCCGATCTGGCGGTCGCGGGAGCCAACGCACTGAATGAACGCCACGCGTTCGGGCGGCTGGCCGTTGGAGGGCCTCACCACCTGATGGGCTTTCAACATGCCCTCGAGATCGGCGATGGTGATCACGTCGGGGAAGGAATAATAATTGTAATACTGGGTTTCGCGGCCAGGATCGAAGTGCTGGAACCCCGTGGCCACGATGATGGCGCCCGCGTTCACGGTTTTGGCGCCGGCCCCGTTTTGGATGCCCACCCGAAAAGCGCCCGGTTCGCCCTCGACGTGGGTCACCTGGCTGCTGGTGAGCACCTGCACATTCTCGTGCCCGGTGGCTGCGGCCGCGAGTTCGCCAATGGCCTCGCCGGCGTCGAGGAAGTGATGGGTGAGCTTGGCGTAATTCGCCTCATCGGGCATGCCGCCCAAGCGGTCGCGCTTTTCCACCAGCACAGCCGAATAGCCCAACTCGGCCACGCTGCGGGCGGCCTCGAGGCCCGCAGGACCCGCGCCAATGATAAGGACTGTACCTTCTGACATGGCCTCCTCCTAGCAGGGAGAGTTTGTGAAGTGGAGAGTAAAAAGCAAGGGATAAGGAATAAGGGGCAGGGAGCGGAGGCGAGCGTCGCCCAAAAATCGCCCCCTGCAAATCATGTCCTGTTTCCCGTTGATTGTTGGTCGTTGACTGTTGGCTGTTGACCGTCACTCAAGCCGCGATGGCCACGGGATCGGCTTTGTCCCAGGTCATGATGGTCTCGCCGCGCTTGATGGCCTCCAGGTCTTCCTGGAATTCCTCCCAATAGCGCTCCCAATCGATGCCCAGCTTCTCCATCAGGGGGCGCCAATCGGTGGAATGCCAGTGAAGCTGAACCACGCGGAAGGGGTGCGCGCCCATGGCCAGGGCCGCGACCTGCGCATCCGAGAGCACGGGCACGCCCACATTGCGCTCGTGCGCCTTGGCCGCGAACTGGCTCTTATCCAGCGTGGTCACGCAGCCCGTGTCATGGGTCACGGTGATGTCGGGATCGATCTCGTTCTTCATCACCTCGATCTTGCGCAGCACCGCGAACGAACGGGTGAAGTCGCGCTGCACCAACACGTGGCGGAAACCAAAACCGCAACAGTCGAACCAGGTGGAATAGTCGGCCACATTCATGCCCAGGGCCTGGAGCAACCCGGTGACGGTGGCCGTGCGTTGACCGCCGTAGATTTCGGGATCGTAGATCGCATCCTCCACCACGATCTTGTGGTAGTGGCAGGCCGGATGCACGCACGCGGTGAGGTTGCTCATATCCACCACCTGGCGCTCGGCGATGCGGTGGCGCATCACATGCACCCATTCGCTGTAGTGCACGATCTCTTCCGGCACGACCAGGGGCTTGCCCAGCTTTTCCAACACGCGACGGGTTTGCGCGCGCAGATCCGCATGGTGCACCAGTTGTTCGCGCACCTCTTTATAATGCCCGAAACTGGTCCCGCAGTGGATGAGCGGATAATAGCCCTCCTGATAGGCCGCGGCGAAATTTCGCCCCATCACGGCCATTTGCGCCACCGAATTCGACGTGCCCGAGGCATAGTAATTCCAGCCCGTGCACGAAGTCTGGTCCGAAGGATCGGTGTAATCCAGGCCAAACTGGCGATGCAGCCAGAAGATGGAAGCCGTGTAGCCGGGAATGTGGCCGCATTGACCGCAGGACTTATGATGCCAGGTGTGCTCGATGGGGATTTTCTTCTTGCGGCCGAACTTGGTCTCCACTTCGACATAGGGTTCGGGCACGCGATGAACGATGAGCTCGCCCTTGGCCTCCAGCTCGAACAGCTCCTCGCGAATGTCGTGCGCGTGGGCCTGGTCGGGAGGCCGGCTGACGGGCCGAGCCTTCTTTTCCATGATATTGTCGATGGGGATAAAACCTGCAACTGTCATTCCCATTCCTCCAGTTCTTCTTCCATGACGTCGACGAGCAGCTCATACAACCCCTCGTCGACTTCTTCGATGATGTCGATGTTCCCCGTCTCGAACCAGATGGTGTAAAGCTCGCGCAGGGTGTTCTCATCGGTCTCCCAGGCCGCGTCCGTGACCCCGCGCAGGGTGTCCACAGGGATGGCCTGGCGCCAGATGTTCATATTCCCGCGAAAGCTTTGCACCCAGGGGCCCCAGTCGGGGAAGAAATCGGGTTGCAGCATATCGGGCGACACCTGATTGCCCTTGAGCATCACCTTGTAAATGACGCGAGTATAGCCCTGGAGCACATCGCGCGTTTCCTGAATGCCGTTGCGCACCGCGACCTCGCGAATGAGCGTGACCAACCCGCCGGGATTGTTTTGTCGCGGACAGCGCACGCACGAGAAACATTGGGCGCAGTTCCAGATATCCTCCACAAGGATTTCATAGAACCGGTCCACATCTTCGCGGGCCATGGCCTGGGCGATGACGCGCGGGCTATAGTCATAGAAGCGCGCCGAAGGGCAAGCCGACACGCAGATGCCGCACTCGTAGCAACCGTAGAGAAAGTCTTCGTATCGCGGGTCTTCCTTCACCTCTAAAAAGAGCCGCTCCTTTTCCTCATACGGCACGTCCGGATAGGACCCGGTGGCTTTACCTAACGTCCATTGAAGCAAAATACACCTCCTTTGTGGGAGAGATGAATCGATCAAAGACTGAAGATTAAAGATTAAGCGCTGAATCGCGATGCTAATCTTTAATCCTGAATCTTCAATCTTTGTTCCTCAATCGCCTGCATTAACGCCTCGCGGGTGGGAACGCCCACAAAGCGAATGTCTTCGACAAAGACGGTGGGGACGGAAAGCACCTGCATCTCCTTGGCGATGGCCCGCCCCTTGGGACTGCCCAGGCTGACGATGCGCAAATCCACATCCGGCTCTTGTTGGGCGATCTCCGAGGCCAGACGGATGGCCATGGGGCAGGTGGCGCAGGTGGGGTGCGTAAACACGCGCAGGTGGATCATGGCGGCAATTCGTATCCTTCGCAGTGGACGCAATCGTCCAGGCCCTTCTCCTCCATAAGGCGCTCATAAGCCTCGATGGCCGCGTTGCCGGTGAGCAGCTCGGCCAGGTCGCGATCCGCGTCCTCCGGCTCGATGCGGACCACCCAACCGCGACCGTAGGGGCTGCGATTGATAAGGCCGGCGTCCGCGGGGAGGGCCTCGTTCACCTCGACCAGGGTCCCGGCTACGGGCGTGCGCAACGGCCCCAGCCATTTTCCGCTCTCGACCAGGGCCACCACCTTGTTGCGGCGGTAAAACTTGCCCAAGGGCCTGTAGCTCACAATGAGCATGCCCCCGGCCGTGGTTTGGGCCACGTCTGTAAAGCCCAAAGTGACCGTTCCATCTGCGTTCCGCCGCGCCCAAATGTGGTCTTCCACGCGATAATAAAGGTCGCGCGGCAAAACGCAGTTGCGAACCAGGGCGAAATCCGACATGAGCGAAGCCGGGACGATGAAACGATGGGACGAAGAGACGGCGGCCCTTTCATCCATCGTCCCATCGTCAACCGGTTTGTTGAGGAGAGAGGATGAAGTAATTTGAAATGCGATCTAGAAGGAAATCACCGCATCCGCGTCGATGGCCATGTCGTTGAAGGCCGCGCCGCCGATCATCTCCACGCCGTCGATCATGTCGTCCATGGTGTAGCCGTGCAGATCGAGCGAGGGCTGACACACCAGCAGGCGCACATCCATATCCAGAGCCATGTCGATGAAATAGCGCAGCGGCTTGCCGCCGCCTCCGGCCTTGGGCACGATGATCTCTTCGGGCGCGCCCTTGGCCAGCAATTGGGGGCCGTTCATGGTGAAATAGATGGCCACTTCGTTATCCATCGCGGCCGCGGCCGTGGCCAAAAAGAAGGGGGTCGCGCTGCACTCCGGCTCATCTCGGCCGTGGGTCTGAACATATAGGACTTTCTTGTCTTCGTGCATGGTGGGTTCCTCTGATGACGTGGGGTTGTGGAGATGAGATGGGGGTTATTTCATGCGTTCGAAATAAAAGTGATAGACGCCATCCTGCTCATGTGCGTCTAACAACGTGTTCCCGGTCATGCGGGACCAGGCGCGCATATCCATGGGAGCGCCCGGATCGGTGGCGATGAGATGCAGTATCTGGCCCACCTCGATTTCGCGAATGGCTCGCGAGGTGTGGATGACGGGCAAAGGGCAAAGGAGATCCGTGCAGTCGAGCACGCGATGCGCCCGCGGGATCACGGCGTATCCGTTGGTTTCGACATTCACGAGATTTCAAGCGATTGAAGAGCCAATGTTTCAGATGAAGAGCGAAACGTCCGCGTCCGCGGCGAATTCGAGGAAGGTGGCCGCGCCGCCGATCTCGCAACCTTCGATGAAGTCCTCGCGTTCGAAACCGAATACGTCCATGGTCATCTGGCAGCCAATAAGCTTGACATCGAGATCGATGCACATTTCGCGCAGCTCTTCGATGGTGGCTACGCCCTTGGTTTCGAAGGTCTTTTTCATCAAATTGGTGGCCACCCATTGAAAGCCGGGAAAAGCCATGAGCGCGGTGGGGATGGGCCAATCGATCTCCTTAAAACCCTCGGAGCCGAAGGGCATCTTCATGGGCATGGCCGGGTTGCCCAAGGGCGAAACGGCCGCGTCGAGCTCGGGCTTAAGCAAGATCAACCCGTAAAACGTAAAGAAAATTTGCACCTCCCAGCCCATGGCTGCGGCCGCGCTGGCCAGAATGAAGGGCGGATAAGCCCAGTCGAGCGTGCCTTTGCTGGCGATAAGCGCCAAGCGTTTCGGGGCCTCGGGATCGGAACGAGACATCATGCACCTCCTTGTGGGAAAAACAAACAAGCGCGCCAGATTATTTGACGCGCTTGATGTAGAAAATAAACTTGCCATCCTCTTCGGTTTGCGCCAGGATCTCGTTGCCCGTCTGGCGGCTCCACGCGGCCATGTCGGGCGGCGCGCCCGGATCGGTGGCAATCAATTTGAGCACCTGCCCCACTTGCAATTGCTTGATGGCTCTGGTGGTCTTCACCACCGGCATGGGGCAAAGCATTCCCGAACAATCGAGCACCTGATCTGCTTGGATTTCGGTCATGGAAAAGAACCTCCCGTATATTAAGGAATATGGAAGGCCTGGCCCGCAGCTTATGGCTTTGCCGCGACGAATGAAAGCCGCTATGGATTTACTCCGCGATGCCATCCAGGCATCGACTTTATGACATCAAAGCCTTGAACCAGGCCGGGTTGACCATCCAAGCATAGGGCGTCGCCGGAAAACAAACCGTAATCTGCGACGCCCCTTTCGCGCCTTGGCTGCGCTGAAATGGTGCATTTCCTGAAAAAAGGTTCAACGCAGAGACGACCGAGAGTGCAGAGGAGAAAAACAGGGAGGTTTAGAAGCTGTTTTCTCTGCGTCTTTCGCGTCTTTGCGATGAATTCACTTTTTCAGGAGAGCCAATGGTGAATCAGGTGCTCGTTGTGAAAATCTCTCAGGCCGATAGACCTACTCTCGTTCCGAAAAACCTATAATTCATTCTACCGAAGCCGCCCCCTCTTTGTCTTCCCCCAATTGGGTGATTGCTTCGGATGCGTTTGCAGATGGCAGGTGACGACATCAGCGACGATTCGGAACGAAGAACCCGAAACCTTGGATTTCTTGAAAAAAGCTATTCCACCGCTGAGTTCGCTGAGCGCGCGGAGAAAAAGTGGGCGTTTTAAGAGAAAAGCATGGCTCAATTCACCTCATTTTCCTCTCTGCGTCCGCCGCGTGCTCGGCGGTGAACCTTTTTCAGTGAAGCCAACCTTGACGCTGCAAAATCCCTATTCAATGGAGATCAGCCCGCGGCGGATGCCTTCGAATACGGCCTGGGTGCGGGTGGGCTGGTCGAGTTTGCGCAAGATGTTCTTGACGTGGGTGCGCACCGTCTCTTCGCTCACATGAAGTTGCTCTGCGATGGCTTTGTTGGTGGCGCTGGTGGCGATGAGCTGGAGCACCACCAGCTCGCGCGAGGTGAGCCGAGCGTCTAAGGCCGCGGGTTGAGAAGGTCCGCGTACATAATTGGTGAGCGCGCGCGTGATCATGGGATGAAAATACGCGCCTCCGCTGGCCACCGCGCGAATGGCCGTCACCAATTCCGATGTGGTCGCATCTTTCACAATATAGCCATCGACTCCCGCCTCGACCGTGGCATAGACGCGCGCGTCCGCATGAATGCCGGATAAAATCAAGACTTTCGCCTCCGGCGCCATGCGTCGGATACGGTGAAACACCTCGATGCCATCCATATCCGGCATGTTGAGATCGAGCAGCACCACATCGGGTCGAGAACGTTCGGCCAGTTCGATCCCTTCTCGACCCGAGCCGGCCTCGCCGATCACCTCCATATCGGGTTGAAGGTCTAGAGCCAGGCGCAAGCCCTGGCGCAGCATGGCATGATCATCCACCAAGAGCAATCGAATGCGTTTCTTCTTCTTGCTCATAACGCCACCTCAGGTCAATATGCGCGCGCGAGGGTATGCTGGCGATCACCACCGTGCCTCTATCGGGCGCGCTTTCAATGCGTAGTTCGCCGCCCAAATCCTTCACCCGCTCCCTCATGCTTTGAATGCCAAGATGTTCGGTTGTGTCCACCCCCGAAGGCTCGAAGCCCCGACCATCATCCTCCACCCGCACGCCAATGCGCCCCTTTTCGGCCGCCACCGTAATCACAATGCGATGCGCATCTGCATGACGAGCTGCGTTGGTCATGGCCTCTTGCGCGATTCGATACAAATGTTGTCGCGTATCCGCATCCCAGCGGTCGAATTCACCCGGCAATTCGATGCGTAAAGCCATGTCTCGCGCCGGACAGATGGCGTGAAGGTGACGATGGAGTCGGGCTGAAAAAGTGTCTGAAGTGATTTCATCTGAACGCATGGCAAAGATGGCTTTTCGCATCTGCGCTTGCGCGTCGGCCACGACCGGTTGTAGTTTCTCCAATTCGCCCCGAACCACTTCAGGATGCTCGGGCAAAAGTTGCACACAGGCGTCGAGCCCGTAAGCCAGGCCATACAACACCTGGCTGATGCTGTCATGCAAATCCGCGGCGATGCGATTCCGTTCGGCCATGACAGCCTGCTGTTGGGCGCGATTGATGCATAAGCGCACGCTTCCCAGCGCCACGCCCGCGTGCGCGGCCAACCGTTCTAGTGAAAGACGGTCCGTTTCTGAAAGCGGCTCGCGCGCGGGAAGATAATCCACGATTATGACCCCCAGCGGCGTGGTGCGCAACGTGAGCGGCAACACGAGATAATGCCGTCCTACAGCCAGCCGTTTCGCCAGCATTGGATCGCGAGTCGCTGGCTCGCCGTCGAGCACCTCCACCGGATGCTGTGTGCAAAGCGCTTCGGCCACTGGCCCATCATCGTGGTCCAATGAGACCGATGTGGCGTGTCCCAGCCGTTTGGAGCCCGACTCTACGGGCAGGTTTTCCATGCTTAGCCAGCCCGTCAACACATTTCGCCCCTCATCGTAAAGGCCGATGGCCGCGCGTCGATACCCCATTTCCATCACCAACCCCTGTAAAATATACTCTTGCAATTCGGCCGGATCCACCGATGATTGCAAAAGTAACGTCAGCTCTTGCAACAGATGCAAATCCCGGTTGCGTCGTGATAACTCGGCGTTGCTCTCAGCCAGCTCGTCGTGCGTCCGTTGCAAATCGCCCAAAAGCACGGCCGTATATCCCACCATGAGCGCAATGACAAAGAAGCCGATGATTTGCGTGGTCACCAGCGCCAGGCTGATCTCGATGGAATGCCTGCGCGGCAGCAGGAAGACGATGGCCAGATAGAGAAGGGTGTACGCGCTCGCCGTCCATACGCCGCCCCTGATTCGGAAAAAGAATGCTGCGCCAAGAATGGGCGTGAGACTATAAAGATAGAAAGGGCTGGCTTCAGCGCCCGTATACCATATCAGCAATCCTGAAAACAGCAAATCCAGAGCGATGAGACGAGGGCGACGGCGAATGAGATCATTGATGCGAGTGCCGAACAAGGTCAGCGCTGCATTGACCAATATGGCCAGCAACAGCGCCCGCGCGCTGCTCGCGGCCAATGTAGGCGCGGTTTGCGGCAAGGCCAACGCAAATAGCGCCGGAAGCAAGCTGATCCAACGGATGAGCAGAAGCAGCTGAAATGTTTGCCGCTCTCGCCTTTGGCGTTCGGGTTTATTTCGCTCCGACATCGTCTTGAGAATTCGGCCAATAAACTTGCAGGCTACGCGAAGGAAAGATTGCTTGAAACCGGTTGAAAAGCAACCATTGTCCTATTGGTCTTATCGTCTTGTTCATCGGCGGGTCGCGGCCCGAGACGCCTGTTCAAAACAACGTAAGCAGACGCGGAAGAAAAAGGAAAATAGCAACCAAAACAGCCGTGCTCGCCGCGATGAGCACCGCGCCGGCCGCGGCGTCCTTGGCGATCTTCGCCAGGGGATGTCTTTCAGGGCTGACCAGATCCACCACGGCCTCAACCGCGGTGTTCATGGTCTCGGCCGCGAACACGAAACCAATGGTCAGAACCAAAATGGCCCATTCCGAGGCCGCCAGGCTGAAAAACCAGCCCAAACCCAAAGCCGCCAGAGTCAACATCAAATGTATGCGGGCGTTGCGTTGGCTGCGCAACATGTGCAATACGCCGGCGCCGGCAAAACCAAAGGCCCTTAGCAAAGATGGGCGCTCATTCTTGGGCCTCATGATGCGCTTTGCAAGACAAATGGGCCAGAATAGCCTCTTGTTTCGCCCACATCTGGGCTTTTTCCTCGGGATCGACGTGATCATATCCCAACAGGTGCAACGCGCCATGCACGGCCAGCAGGTCGAGTTCGTCAGCAACTGAGCGACCAAGGCGTTTGGCCTGCCGCGCGGCGTAAGGGTAGGCAATGACGATATCGCCCAAGTAAGGCTCCGCGTTGGGCGGCGTCGCGAATGCATCCGCATCGTCGCTCAATGCCGGAAAGCTGAGAACGTCGGTGGCTCCAGAATGGCCAAGAAAACGTTCATTTAGTTCGGCGATGGTTTCGTCGTCTGTAATCACCAGCGTGACGTCGCCATCCGCGTTCGCCTGTTGCAAAACCATGTCTACGGCCTGGCGCAGACGCCGGGCCGAAACCAGAGAACGGTAGCGCGGGGCGATATCTATCTCGATGCTCATGCGCTGGGTGCAGGCTGAGCTGCTGGCAAATGTGAGGCCGCTTGGGTCGTAGGAGCGGTGACGCCGCTGGGATATTGAATGCGCGGATGATGGATGCTTTGCAGGACGCGCAGAAAAGATTCAGATATCTTACTGAGATCGCGTAGTGTCAATGGCGAATCGGAAAGCTGGCCCGAGAGCAAACGACGATTGATCACGCTGTCGATAACTTCTTTCATGTCTTCCACTGTCGCGGGGTTTGTGGCCCGCACCGTGGCTTCACAGCCATCGGCCAGCATGAGTATGGCGCTTTCGCGCGAGCGCGGCTTTGGCCCAGGATAGCGGAACGCGGATTCATCCACCTCGCTCAAGTTTTCGCTTTCCTGACAGGCTTTGTGATAAAAATATTCGACGCGAGTGGTGCCATGATGCTCGCGAATGAAATCGACGATAGCCGTGGGCAATTTGTATTTATGGGCCAGGTCCACGCCGTCGGTCACGTGGCTGATAATGATGCGAGCGCTGGTGTAAGGATCAAGTCGGTCATGAGGGTTGACGCCATCGCGGTTGTTTTCAATGAAAAAGTATGGTCGCACGACCTTGCCGATGTCGTGATAATAACTACCCACCCGCGTAAGTAGGGAGTCCGCGCCGATGGCATCAGCGGCCTCTTCGGCCATATTGCTAACCAGCAGCGTGTGGTAATATGTGCCTGGCGCTTTGAGCAAGAGCTCGCGCAACAAAGGATGGGTGGGTCGCGAAAGCTCGAGCAATTGCAGGCTGGTGGTCAGACCGAAAAGCTGGCCCAATAGATAAAAGACGACCAGTGTGAAACTGCTGGCGAAAATGCCATTGACCAGGGCGGCAATGGCCAATTGAGAGAGGCCATTCTGATCGCCCACTTCGAGCAACGGCAGGCGGAAGATGGCCAGTACCGCGAGGTTGACCACAATAACCCAAACGCTGGCTCGCGCAAAGCTGTTGAGTCGCTCGGCCTGACCAAGCGCCAGAGCGCCGGCCAGTGCGCTCATGACGCCATAAAGCACGATTTCGGTCTCCCCGCCCGTAAACACAGCCAAGAGCGCGCCGATTGTCAGTGTGGCCACTGTGGCAATCGACACATCGATCAAGGCGCCAATGAGCATGGCCATGGCCGCCAACGGATAAAGATAAGGCAGGATCGTGTGTGTGGGAACCATCAACTTGGCCAGGACGATAAAGCCGATCACGATAATGCCCAACAACAACACGTGCATCTTGCTGGCCCAAAACTGGCGCCACGTATAAGTGATATAGGCCATGAGCACGCCCGTGAGAAGCGCGGCCAAAAGCGCAGATGAAACATAGTCCTCCCACGTGCGCTTCGTGCTCAGCAGCCCCAATGCATTCAGCGCCTCCATGTCCAATTCATCGATGCGATCGCCCGACCGCACAATGATCTCGCCCGCAGCTATGGTGCGCTCAACCGGCTCGACCGCGGCCGCAGCCTCCTCGCGCGCGGCTTCGGTGCGTTCGGCGTTGAAGAATGTGTTGGGACGCAGCAAACCTTGAACCAGCGTCGTGACTACAGCGGCTTCGTCGTCGCTCAGACCAAAGCCGATGAGGCTCGGCACGCGGCGTTGGGCGTTTTCCAATTCCCCTTCGCGAATTACGCTGCGCATGGCCAGATCCAATACGCGCACTGTCTCGGTCGCGATCACGCCCCAGCTTTCTTCTGGCGCGGATAAAATAAGCCTGGCCGTGGCTTCGTCCAACTTGAAGTCGGAAATGTTCGATAACCAGGCCAGTTTTTGTTCTTCGCTGGCGTATGGATCCATGCGCACCAGATCCATGAAGGTGAGCACTTGCTCCGCACGCGCCAGTTGTTGCCTGGCAATGCGAGTTTGGGGCGGATCATACACTTTTGGCACAGACGCGGCCGCCTTGGCGCGCGCTTGCTCTGTAAGCGCTTCGCTTTGGTAAGTCACCGGTCGCGGCGCGCGCACATCCACTGTGCTGATATCGCCCACCTGCACTTTTAGATTGCTGCTGCCCGGCCAATCGATAAGCAGCGAGGCCAAAAACGCGGTCGCCACCGCTAGAAAGAAGAGAATGAAATATAGGCGCGCGCGCCAGCGCGCGGCCTCGGAGCCCCGAAACAAGAAGCTAGAGGCGTTTTTAGGGCGTGAAAATGGGCTGGGTTGGGCGTTTCCGTTCACAGCGTTGCGTCAGGATTGGGCTGAGCGTTGCGTCAGCAGTTCGCGCACCACCTGATTCACCAATTTGCCGTCGGCCTGTCCTTTGAGCTCGCCCATCAAGCGCCCCATGACGCGTCCCATATCGCGCATGGAGGCGGCGCCCAATTCCTCGATGACCTTTTCGGCGCGCATGCGCACCGCGTTTTCATCCATGAGCGCAGGGAGATAACTCTCCAGCACAGCCAGCTCGGCTCGTTCTTCATCGGCCAGGTCCTTACGACCGGCCTGTTCATAGGCTTCGATGCTGTCTTTACGTTGTTTCGCCTCTTTGCGCAACACGGCGATGATCTCTTCATCATTTAAGGGGCGATTATCTTTCGCCTTTTGCGCTCGGGTGATGGCTGTTTTGGCGCTGCGCAACGTGCGCTTCTTAACTTCATCTCCCGCTTTCATCGCCGCTTTCAGGTCTTGGTTGAGGGTGTCTAATAGGTTCATGATTGAATCTCTCGTGAATGAGAATCGCGTCATCTTGCTATCGCCTTATCAAATTATACTCGCGAATGGATAACTATGCACCTCTTTTCAGCCTCGGATCAACCTTTCCTATGCGCGCTCTTCTCCTCGCCCTCGGCCAGCAGACGCTCCAAGGTTTGAAGGCGTTCTTGAATAAGAGAGCGGTTGTGTTGATAAGACGCCTCCATTTCCTCCAATAGTCGTTTGATTTCGACAATTTGTTGGGACGGCGTTGGTTCATCCGCTGTGTCGGCGGCGTTCCATTTTTGTAAGCGTCTCTGTCGGGGACGGCGAAACCAGTCTGCCAGGAAACCGGTGATCACGCTAAAGAGAGCCACGCCCACAGTGACTGCAAATAAACCAACAACACGACCAAAGGTGGTGACGGGATAGCGGTCGCCGTATCCTACGGTGGAGAAGGTCACATACGCCCACCACACCGCGTCCCATGGCGTGCGTATGTTGGCGTCGGCCGCGGCGCCTTCGGCCTGAAGGATGAAAACCGTCGATATCTCGAAAGCGGCAATGCCGATGAATGTCATGACCAACAGCGTGGTGCTGGCGCGCTGTGCAAACACATGAGAGGATGCGAGGCGCAAGTCCGCCCGACGCAATTTGCGCGCAATCAGCCCAATCTGAAGAAGGCGAAGGAAACTGAAGCCAGGAATAGGCAGGCTGCCCACAAACGCCAACCATCCGTGTGACCGGATCAGATAGCCTCGGCGATTCATGCGGATGAGGAAGTAAAGAAAATCGAGAAACAATATCCCGCTGGATAATACGATGTAGGTCCAAAGCAATTCTCGGGCATGGAAACCCAATGGTGCCAGAAGCAATGCGCTGTTGATAAGGGAGAAAAGCGCAATGAGGAAGATGAAACCTACATAGTTAGCTTTTTGTATGATGTATGCTTCGAATTCATTCATAGCAAGTGGCGAGGAGGGGCGCTCAGGCCAATTGACAAACGTTGTAACCGCCATTATAACCAATTCTGTCAAAATTACTAATGCGTTTCTTAAAAAACGCTTATGCTTTGCTAATGGGGCCGTGGCATAATAGGGCCTTGGGTGACAGCCGGTTTGGAGGAGCTGCCGCCTGAGAATCGCTTGAATCACGCATCCATCACTCTCAGTCTTATGCATGGAGGTTTTACAATGCGACGACTTTTGGCGATTTCTTTTCTTGTAGCCCTGGTAGTGTTGGCTGTTGGCGTAATCGGAACCGTCTCCGCGCAAGGCCCTGGCGATGACCTGGTTCTGTTTACGCAGTATCCTTCTCAAGTGGTGGAGAGAGGAAAGACCATTAGTTTTAAGTTGAACTTGCGCACTCAGGAGAATGCGCAAACGGTTCGTTTGGAAATGAAGGACATCCCCGAAGGATGGACGGCCACATTTCGGGGGGGCGGCAATGTGATCAAAGCGGTCTATGTGCAGCCGGATGAAGATGCGCGTGTGGATTTACGGCTGGAGCCGCCCGCGGATGTGGAGTCGGGAACGTATCGATTTGTGGTGGCTGCACGCGGCGAGAACAGCCGCGTTGAGTTGCCGTTGGAACTCACGATGGAAGAAAAACTCCCGGCTCGGTTGAGCTTGAGCACCGAATTGCCCACGCTGAAAGGTTCGCCCACCACCACGTTCCGTTACAGCGTCAAGTTGGCGAATGAAGGTGACGAACCGTTGGATGTGGCCTTATTGGCGGATGCGCCAGCGCCCTTCCTGGTGACGTTTAAGCTTTCGGGCAAAGAGGTCACCAGCTTGCCTCTCGAAGCGAATGAGTCGAAAAATTTGAGCGTTGAAATCAAATCATTGGCCAGCAACCTCGCCGCGAACGCCTATCCCATCACCATTCGCGCGCAGGGCGGCGACACCGAGGCCAGTTTGCAGTTAACGGCCGAGGTGACCGGCCAGCCGGATCTGGCGGTGACCGCGCCCAATGGCAGGCTTTCGGGCGAGGCCATCGCCGGCAAGGAATCGCCTTTGCAAGTTATTATCCGCAACACAGGCACCGCGCCCGCATATAATGTGGAATTGAACGCCACCGAGCCTTCGGGTTGGTCGGTGGAGTTTGATCCCAAGGTCATTGCCGAAGTTCCGGTGGGTGAAGAAGTGGAGGTCACGGCCAAGATCCGTCCGGCCGAAAAGGCCATTGCCGGCGACTATATGGTGACCATTCGCGCCAATCCGGCCGAAGGCGGCAGTGAGTCGGCTGATTTCCGCATCACTGTGCGCACTTCCACCTTATGGGGCGTTGTGGGCATCGCCCTTATTGCAGTGGCCGTGGCTGTGGTCGCGGCGGCGGTGCTCCGCTTCGGTCGCCGATAAGGCAAGGAGGCGCAATATGAGCAAAGTCGTCATCCGAACCAAGGGCCTGACCAAACGCTACAACGGCGTGGTCGCGGTGGACAAACTCAACCTGACCATTCACCGCGGCGAGATATTTGGCTTGCTTGGGCCCAATGGCTCTGGCAAGACCACCACCATTCTCATGCTATTAGGTCTTACAGAACCCACCGCGGGTGAAGTTCGGGTGTTGAATTTGGACCCCGCGCGCCAACCTCTTAGCGTCAAGGCCCGCGTGGGCTATCTTCCGGATCAGATCGGCTTTTACGACGAATTGACCGCCCGTGAAAACCTGAGTTATACAGCCAAACTGAACGGTTTATCTCGTAAAGAGGCGGATGAACGCATCGAGGCCGCGTTGACGCGCGTGGGCCTGCATGAGGTGGCCGATCGACCTGTAGGCACCTTTTCTCGAGGCATGAAACAACGTTTGGGCGTGGCCGATGTGCTCATCAAGCGTCCTGAGATCATCATCATGGATGAGCCCACTCAGGGCCTTGATCCGGAAGGCGCCCATGCTTTTTTGCAAAACATCCTGGAACTGAAAGAGGAAGGCATCACCATCTTGTTGGCCTCGCATCTTTTGCATCAGGTCCAGGCCGTGTGCGATCGAGTGGGTCTGTTCAATCGCGGTCGCATGGCTGTCTCGGGCACGGTGGCTGAGCTGGCCAAGAAGATTCTGGATAGCGGTTATCGCATCTATTTGGAAGTGGAAGGGCCGGCCGATAAGATGATCCCGGCCTTGAAAGCCGTGTCCGGGGTCAGCAAAGTGCAGCGGGCGGGAAAGAATCGCTACGAACTTGTCGCTCGCAGTGATCTGCGCGCCGAAGCGGCGGCCGCGGCGGTGAAGGCCGGGGGCAAGCTGTATGGTTTGAGCGTTGAGGTCCCCAGCCTCGACGACATTTACACGCACTATTTCGAGGAGGTGGAACATGGCCGCGCAAGCTAAACAAGATGCCATCCCTCGCGCTCGCGAAGGCTCGCCCTGGACGGGCCTGTGGGCCGTGGTGCTCAAGGAGATGGCCGATCATCTCACCAGCACCCGCATGCGCATTCTAGAGATATTGATCTTGTTGACCGCGGTGGGCGCGGTGTACGCGGCCATGTTGAACATTCGCAGCACCATTGGCCGCGATCCTTTCCTCTTTCTCAAGCTGTTCACCACTTCGCGCGAGCCATTGCCCGCGTTTGTGGGTTTTCTGGTCTTCCTTGTGCCGCTCATCGCCATCGCTCTGGGTTTCGATGCCATCAATGGCGAGTTTAGTCGCCGCACCATGTCGCGGCTTCTGGCCCAGCCCATCTATCGCGACGCCTTGCTAATGGGCAAGTTTCTGGCCGGCTTTTTCACTCTTGCGTTGGTGTTCACGGCCATATGGCTGCTAATCATTGGCATGGGCATTATTGGTCTGGGCTTGCCGCCAGGCGGTGAAGAAGTGGCTCGACTTCTGATCTTCCTGGTCGCCACCATTTTCTATGGTGGATTTTGGCTGGCGTTGGCCATGTTGTTTTCGGTGCGGTTTCGGCAGGCCGCAACAGCGGCCCTGGCGTCGCTGGCCACCTGGCTCTTCTTCACCGTGTTCTGGTCCATGTTGGTGGGGCTGATTGCGCAAACGTTGCGGCCTGTGCGCATTGGCCTGCCGCAAGAGATCATCGCCCAGACCGAGTTGCAAATCGCGCTTTCGCGACTCTCGCCGAACACGCTCTACACCGAGATCCTCTTGGCGCTGCTGAATCCGGCTTTGCGTTCGATGGGGCTGGTGCTGCCCATTCAGTGGGAGGGGGCCATCCTCGGCTCTCCCCTACCCCTTTCGCAGAGCGTATTGCTCATCTGGCCCCAACTGACCGGCCTCATCGCGGTCACGATTCTCCTTTTCGCTCTCGCCTACGTGCTGTTCCAGCGGCAGGAGATCCGGGCGTGATTAAATAATGAGCGGCCAGCCGTATCATCCCGGCTGGCCGCTCTTCTTAAGGTTTGCGCCACAGCCACCAATCCGCCTGGCGCTCGCCTTGCCAGCCTTCTTGTTTCCAGACAAGGGTCAGTCGCGGGCCGAACACGCGCTCGATCTGTTCGGGAGCGACGCCGGGTGGGCCGGTTTGCCCCTCTTCGCGCGGGTGCACCGTATAGAGTAAATAGTAGGCTTCCGAGGCCAGGCGACGAGTCAATCCGGCGGCATAGGCTTCCTGCATGGCCTCGGTGAGGGCGTGAAAACAGCCCACATCCAATGCCGCGGCGAATGTTGTCGCCAGCATGGCGATGTCGGTTGCGCTGCCCTGCACGCTTAGCCAGTCCAATGCTTCGGCGCTGGCCGCATCCAATGCTCGACGCAGCGCCACGTGCGAGAGATCGATTCCAACAACGCGATAGCCGCGGCGGGCCAGCTCACGACCATGAGTTCCTGTGCCGCAGCCGATGTCCAGCGCGCGACGACCGCCACCGGGATGCTCGGCTGCAAAGGCCTTTACTTCAGGAGCGACGACGCCTTGATCCCAAGGCGCGTCAGCTTCTCGATAGCGTTTGTCCCACCAGGCGGGAGAGAGAGGTTCAGGTTCGGGGTTGAGAGAAGAGGATTGTTCGGTCATGATGAGTTTGGCATTGCGCAAGAGCGCGAGAATGTGTATACTGTTTCAACAAATAGCGTTCAATATCCGAATTTTCAAGCCTCTGGCCTGCTGGTGCGAATCACCGATAACTTTTTAATTGCCCCGTGGACTGGATACTGATTACAAACTGGATCCTTCAGGGTCTCATTTTAGCCGGTTTCATAGTGCTGGGCCTTTATCTTGGCGCTCGACTGATTGGTTGGCGTCCGCCGGTTGCGGTTGCAAATGAGGTCTCGCCTCGCTCCTCGCCCGAGGCCGAAGCGGAAAAGCCCGCAACATCAACGCCGGTTGTTGTTGCGCGAGGCGATGCTCCGTCGAAGGCCATGGATATCGAGGAAAGCGATCTGCCTGAGGTGCGCCACGCGGTCGATTTCGATGAAAGCGGTCGTATGACCTTGGTGGTGGAAATGCCGGTGGAAATGTTGGATGATGATGGAGGGCTCGTGGATGTGTGGCTCGAGGCGGTGGGCATGGCCCGCCGCGAACGCACCACCAGGTCAACCCCTTCTCGATTGAGAAAGCGAAACCTGGCAAGGTCCGATACGAGCGGCGCCCATGAGTTGCAAGAACAATTGGACCAGGTGCTCCATCGATTGCAGCTTTCGGCCGAACGTCGTCGTAAACTGCGCACCATGTTGGAGGACAACTGGAGCGAGCAATAGGGGAGTAAAAGCATTGTGGCCGCGGATTCGGCGCTTCGGCGTTATTACACCATCCATGATCTCCCGAAGGACTCACGACCGCGCGAGCGCTTGGCGAAGATGGGTCCCGAGGCGTTGACCGACGCCGAATTGCTGGCCATTGTGCTGCGCAGCGGCGCACAGGGCGTCAATGTTTTAGATATGGCCACCGCGCTCATGCGATATTATCGCGATTTGGGTTCGCTGATGAATGCCAGCTATGAGGAGCTGCAACAGCATCATGGTGTGGGCGCGGCCAAGGCCGCGCAAATTCTGGCGGCTCGCGAATTGGGGCGCCGTTATATGATGGCCAACCCCGATGAGCGAACGCGCGTCAACACGCCGGACGATGTGGCGCGGTTGCTTTTGGCCGAGCTGGCTTACGCCGACCAAGAGCATGTCAAGGTCGTGCTCATAGACGCGCGCAGCCAGGTTATCGCTATGCCCACTGTTTATAAAGGCATGTTGAATCATGTAGAGATCCGCATCGGCGAATTATTCAAGGAGGCTGTGCGGCGCAATGCTTCCGCCATCATCATCGCACACAACCATCCTAGCGGCGATCCCACCCCTTCGCCCGAAGATGTGAGCCTCACGCGGCGCATTGTGGAAGCTGGAAAACTGCTGGGCATCGACGTGTTGGACCATCTGGTGTTGGGGCGCGGAGCCTGGGTGAGTTTGAAGGAGCAGGGGGTCTCCTTTCCTGGCTGAGCCTGATCAAGCGCTTTGCAACTCGTTCGCAAAATGCAAAAAGCAATGGGACGACGGCTCTTAAAAAGCCGTCGTCCCATTCTCTGGCGTTTCGCGCCATTCAATTCAGCATGGGTTCGGCTACGGGCGCGTCGGCGGTCGCTTCCGTGGGAATGGTTTCAGCCTCGGGCTCTTTGGCCTGATGGTCATTCTTCGAGGCGGGAAGAGCTGTTTCCAGCACTTGCTCGATGGAATCCACCAAGACAAAGTGGATTTGTTCGCGGATATCCTTGGGCAGATCGTCCAGGTCCGGCTCGTTGCGATCGGGCAGGATCACAGTCTTAAGGCCGGCCCGATGCGCGGCCAGCACCTTTTGCTTGACGCCGCCAATGGGCAACACCTGCCCGCGCAGCGTGATCTCGCCGGTCATGCCCACATCTGGCCGCACCGCGCGATTGGTGAGCAGGCTGACAAGGGCCGTCACCATGGTTACGCCGGCGCTGGGGCCGTCCTTGGGGATCGCGCCCGCGGGCACATGCACGTGGAAGTTCGAATTGGCGAACACCTCCGAGTCGATGCCCAGCGCGTCCGCGTTGGCCTGCACCCAGCTGAAGGCGATGCGCACCGACTCCTCCATCACGTCGCCTAATTGACCGGTGATGGTGAGATTGCCCTTGCCGGGCATCTTCGTGGCCTCGATAAAGAGCACATCGCCGCCTACGGGCGTCCAGGCCAGACCGGTGGCCACGCCGGGTCGTTCGGTGCGCAACGCGGCCTCGAAGAAGTATTTCGGCTTGCCCAGGAACTCGCGCACCACCTCAGGCGTCACTTCCATGCGTTCAATTTCGTTGGCCGCGATCTTCACCGCCACCTTGCGGCACACGCGGCCAATCTCGCGTTCAAGATTGCGCACGCCCGATTCGCGCGTGTAATCGCGAATGATGGCTCGCAGCGCATCCTCGGTGAAGGATATCTCATCCTTGCGCAAGCCGTTGGCTCGGCGCTGCCGCGGAACCAAATAGCCCTGCGCGATGCGAATTTTCTCGTATTCGGTGTAGCCTTCCAACTCGATGATCTCCATCCGATCGCGCAAGGGCGGCGGGATGGTGTCCAACGTATTGGCCGTGGTGATGAAGATCACCTCGCTCAGATCGAAATCCACGTCCAGATAATGATCGCGAAACGCGAAGTTCTGTTGGGGGTCCAGCACTTCCAGCAGGGCCGAACTGGGATCGCCGCGCCAATCCATGCCGATCTTGTCCACCTCATCCAGCATGAAGACCGGATTGCGCGCACCGGCGCGTTTGATGGCCTGGATGATGCGACCCGGCATCGCGCCAATATAGGTGCGGCGATGCCCGCGAATTTCGGCCTCATCGCGCATGCCGCCCAGGCTCATGCGGGTGAATTTGCGTCCCAGCGCCCGAGCAATGCTGCGCCCCAGGCTGGTCTTGCCCACGCCGGGCGGCCCCACGAAACAGAGGATCGCGCCCATTGCGGCTTGCATCTCGCCTTCGCGCATCTCTTCTTCCTCCAGCCCGCGCTCTTTCACCAGCTTGCGCACGGCCAGATACTCGAGGATGCGCTCCTTGACCTTTTCCAAATCGTAGTGATCTTCATCCAACACTTGCCGCGCGTGCTCGATATCGAGATTATCCTCGGTGAGCACGTTCCAAGGCAGCTCAACCAACCAGTCGAGGTAGGTCTTGATCACCGAATATTCCGCGGCCTGAGGCGGCATTTTTTCCAACCGCTTCAGCTCGCGCAACGCCTCTTTTTCCGCCTCTTCCGGCAGTTTGGCCTCTTCGATCTTACGTCGATATTCTTCGACTTCTGCGGTCTGCTCATCGCTTTCGCCAAGCTCTTTGCGGATGGCCTCCATCTGCTGGCGCAGATAATACTCGCGTTGAGTGCGGTTCATCTCTTCCGAGGCTTCCTCCGCGATCTTGCGACGCAGGCTGAGCACTTCCTTTTCGCGCATCAGCGCGCTAATGAGCAGCCGCATCTTCTCATTGACCGAATCAGCCTCCAGAATGCGTTGCTCTTCATCGATATCCATTTGCAAGTTGGCCGCGATAATATACACCAACTGGCGATTGTCTTTGACTTGCTCCAGGAACGAGGCCGCGCCTTCGGGGATGTTGGGCAGCAGCGCGGCCACCTCCAACGCCACTTCCAGCAAGCTTTGGCGCAGAGCCTTGGATTCGAGATCGTCCTCTGTGTGCTCCGGCGCCAGAGCCACGCGCGCTTTGAGGTAAGGTTCGGTGGCGGTCCAATCCTCTACGCGAAATCGCTCCAATCCCTGGACAATCACCTGCAAAGCGCCGTCATCTGTATGAACCACGCGCAATATCACGGCCACTGTCCCGGTTTCGTAGACCTGATCCGGCCCCGGCTCTTCAATGGTGGGGTCTTTCATGGCCACGAGGCCGATGATCCGCCCGCCTTCGAGCGCCTCTTCGATGAGTTTGACCGAGCGCGGTATGCCTACAGCCAGGGGAATAACGGCCATAGGCAAGGCCACAATATTGCGCAAAGGAAGAATTGGCAATTCGTCCTGCAAAATCGTATTTAGTTTGCCTGGATCGATTTCCTTATTGTGTTTTCCAAATAAATCTCTAAACATGAATACCTCGGCTATGTCTTCAGGCGTGAATGATTCGGGCATATAAACTATGCTCCTCGTGCTTGTAGTTTTTATATTGTGGGGGTTCAAGATCAACGGCTAAAATTCAATGACCTGGGTTCGTGAGTGGCTTGGATGTGCATTTGGTCCGGGATCGTTGATATACGGAGCCATCAGCCCGCAGCCTCTATTCAACCGCGGCTGGATATGCTCTGTATCAGATATGCGTTAGTGTTTCGTTAGAGTGTAGGACGACGGACGATAGAAGTCGCCATTCCTATCGTCCATCGTCGGAGCGACATATACAACAAGGGCGGAGCGCGCAACCCCGCCCTTTACTTATTTAGAGGGTTTTGAGGGGGTAAACGTTACGGTTGACCGGTGGGAATCAGGCCTTTGGGCAGATCCAGGGGGCTGGTTTGCATTTCGTTGAGCTCTTTACCGGGGATGCGCCGTTCGCGAGCGCCGGCCGCGCCTATGACGGTGAATGTGCGATAGTAACCCGAACGACCGAATCCCTGGTTGAAGCCCGGCCCTTCAGTGACATATACATACCAGTTGTAAGGCGTGTACAAGAACAGTCCGCAATTGGTGGCGCCGGTGAGGTCGAGAGTGAAGTTCGTGGCCATGCTGGGCGGATTCTGATAACACAGCTCCGAGAAGCCGTCGTGCAGCGCCCAGGCGTAGTAGTCGCCGCCGATGCCGCGGCCCTGCCAGCTGAACGGGATTGGCAGGTTGCCGCTGTAGTTATGCGGCGGCGAAAGCAGCGCGACATCACCCACATCAAAGCTGGCCGTTGCCTGGGGCGAACGCGCCTTGAGGTTGGTGATGGGGCCGGTCACCCAGTAATAGAGATGGTTGGGATTCCAGGAATTGCCCCCCTCAGGGCCATTGACGTAACGCACTCGATAAGATTCGCCCGGTCCGGGCGGGGTGAGATGCGTGAAGTCGTAATACCCTCCGCTGCCCGTGGTTGTCGTGGCCAACACTGAGCAAGAGCTTGAAGCGCAACCCAGCAATTGAATCGCCAATCCCGACGCGCCGACGCCATTGGCGCGCACATAGCCGGAAATGGTGAGACCTTGATCCGGCGTGGGCGTGGCCGTGGGTTGCTGGGGCGTAGGCGTGAAGGTGGGCGTATGGGTGGGCGTGGGCGTGGCTGTTGGCCCGCCGCTACTCTCAAAGGTGATGGCCGCATAATAATAGGAATCGCCGAAACCCTGGTTGTTATCCCAACTCGAGCCGGCCAGAGCCCAGGCGTACCAGCCATATTTCTTGCCATATTGACCATTGCATCCGTTCAAGAAGTCGCTCTCTGTCAGTTGGAAGCTGGGATTGGTCGAAGGTATAGAGAAGCAGAGATTTTTGCCCGTGTCTAAATCGAACAATGTCCAGGCGTAGTGTTCGCCGGCGATGGAGCGCGACTCCCACGTGAAGGACGCGGGCAGGGTGGTGCGTTCGGCGCGCGGGCCGGTGAGCGCAATGTTGGCGATGTCGAAATCGCCGCCCTTCACGCTCTGGCCCGCCGAATAGCTGGTGATGTTTGGGCCAAACCAACGCCACAAATACTTGTCGTTGGGCGTGTTGTCGCCATTGCCATGATTGAAATAGTAGACGAAATAGTAATGATTCGCGGGCAGGGTGGGAACGTTGGCGAATTGGTAATATCCGTTGGCGTCGGTGACTGCGCTGGCCACTTTACTGGCTTCAAAGTCGCACGCGCCGCTGGTTGGACATCGCCGCAACCATAGTGTGACGCCGCCAATGCCTACGTCTTTGTAACGCACTTGGCCATAGATGCCCGTTGTGCTGGAAGGGGTGGGCGTGGGCGGTCGCGGGGTGGGGGTGGGCGTGGCCGTGGGATCAGCGCCGCCGCTTTGCCAGGTCGCGGTCCAGTTCACCTCACCCGACCAGGTCCCGCATGAGGTGCCAAAGTACACATTTTGGAATGTGGCCTTGCCCGAAGCCTGCGTGCCCGAACTAAACGTCCCCTGGCCTGACCAAAAGCCATTTGCGCCCAGATTCACTTCAAACGAAAAGCCGTTTTGCTGGATGCGCGAGAACGCGGGGCTGGCGACCCAGGTGGGACAGCCAGGCACGGGCGCAAAGATGCGCAAATTCCATACATCTTTTTGATCGGAAGTGACCGCGAACTCGGCCTTGTCACCCTTCCATTGGCCAGGGCGAGGGCCGCTAGGAGGAGGCGGAGGCGTGGGCGCGAGCAGCCGCCGCATCATGGGCATCCATAGACGCTGAGTGAGCGGGCCGGTTGTGGGCGTTGGCGTGGGCGTTGGACCTGCGCCGCCCAAATTCAGCCGAAATACGCCTCGCCCCCCAGTTGCAGCCCATAATTGTCGCGTCGTGTTGTTCAGCACCAATTCCACTACCGGCACGGTGGCCAATCCCTGGTTGAAAAACGTCCAACTCGCGCCGTCGTTGACGGTTCGGAACACGCCGATGTCCGTGCCAATGTAAATGGTTCCCGGATTCTTCGGGTCCAGGGCGATGCTCAGTACGGGGATATCCGGCAGGTTGCTGCTGATGTTTTGCCAGGATTGGCCTCGATCGGTGGTTTTGAAAACATGACCGGGCGTGTTGGGCGTATGAGTGTTATAGCCATTGAAGACCACATAGGCCGTTGCAGCCGAGGTGGGACTGACCGCGATGTCGGAAACGTAGCGGTTGGGTAGATTGCCCGTGATGTTGGACCATTGCCCGCCCCGATTGCTTGTGACCGAAACAATGCCATCTGACGAGCCGGTGTAAATGGTGTTGGGGTCGTTGGGCGCCACCGCAATGGCGCTGATCGCGCCGCGGGTGTCGGCCCCGCGCGTCAGATCGCCGCTGATGGCTTGCCAGCTGTCTCCTCGGTCGGCCGTGCGATAAAGCCGATGAGTGCCCAAATAGATGACGCCGGGCGTGGAGGGGTCCAACGTGAACGGCACATAGAAGAGCACGCGATCATTGATGTCGATGCCGTTGGCCTTTTGTTGCCAATCGGCCAATGCGGGCGTGCCCCCTTTGTCGTTGCGTTGAAATTGAATCACGCTGCCCGATATGCTGAATCGCGTGCCATACCAAATATTGGGATCGAACGGATCGATGGCCGAAAAGCCGCCGTCACCGGTGTCCAGCCCCACCCATCGCGCGCCATCGAATTTAGCTTTGGCGTTATCCTGCAGGCCGCCGAAAGCGATGTTGGGGTTGGTGGGATGCACGCCCAAGCCGATAAATTGCAGCGTGTTTAGATTTGCATTTACATGTTCCCAGGTTTGGCCGCCATCTGTTGATCGAAACACGCCGCCGTCATTGCCGATCCAAACTTCATTGGGATTGCCGGGCTTAAAAGTGATGGCGTGCATATCGGGATGCACCATTTTGTTGTTGGCCGTGCCGGGCGTCAGGTCTTGCCAGGTCTGGCCGCCATCCGTGGTTTTGTGCACCACACCCCGCCAGGGGTCGCCGCCGATGAGATTGCCGCCGATATAGACAATGTTGGCGTTTGTGGGATGGACTGCAATGATATTGTCGTAGCCGCATTGCGAGCTGCAATAATTGGGCGCGTTTTGTAATAGCGTCCAACTCTGCCCGCCATCCGTGGTCTTATAGATCAAACCCCAGGGTTCGACCCGACCGCCGACATTGACGCGCGCATCTAACCCCGCATAGAGCACATTCGACTGCGCCCCTCGACCGATGGCCAACTCCACGCGATTGAAGCCGCGGTCGGGCAGACCGTTGGAAAGCCATGTCCAGGTTTGACCGCCGTCCGTGGTTTTTAGCACCCCGGCTCCCATGACGCCGGCGTAAAGCACCTGCGGATTGTTGTCGGCCATGACCAGGTCTGATATCCCGTAACAGCGTTCGCATTGGGCCAGGGCTGTCCAGGTTTGGCCGCCGTCGGTCGAACGGAATACGCCGCGTGGGGGAAAATCCTGGCCTAATGGCTGCACCATAATCGATGTCGCCACATAAATGGTGCTGGGATTGGTGGGATGCACAACGATGGCCGATATGACCAGGCCCTTGAATATATCCTTTCCCAGTAAAGTCCAGCTCTGGCCGCCGTCTGTGGATTTCAGCAGACCAACGCCATAGTAGCCCTGAATCTCGCCTGTGCCGGCATAGATGATATTGGGGTTGGTGGGATCGAGAGCAAGGGAATGAAAGGCGTGCGAAGGCTGATCGGCCGTCAGCGGCGTAAAACTATTCCCGCCATCTGTGCTCTTCCATAGCCCGCCCACCGCGGTGGCGATGTAAATGATGTTGGGATTTTGCGGATGGAACACAATGGCCTTGGTGCGACCGCTCACATTGGTTCGCCAGGCGTTGCAATCGTATTGTGTGCAATTGTAAAGACCTACAATGCCGTTTTCAATGGAGTTGGGGCCGAGAGACTGCCATGTTTGTTCCATGGACTGGGCGCTCATGCCTTGTTCGCGCACTTTCTCGAGCGCTTTGATGTTCGCATCCACGGGGGCGCTATCGGCGGGATAAATGCGCTGACTCCAAAACCAATCGCGTCGCAAGTCCGGCACATCTTCGGCCAGCAACGGAGGACGACCGCGCGAACGGTTCATCATGGCCTTCAGCTCAGGCGACACCGTTGGCCTGGGCGTTAGCTTATCGGCTGACGCGCCGGGCGCGGCCACGGTTAGATCGGGGAGTTCGTTGGGCAATTGAAAGGGCGAAGCGCTCGGCTCCGACTGCGGCCTAACGAGCCAAAGAGCGCCGACGGCAAGCAGCGCGAGCGCAAAAGTCGCCACTAGCAAACGCTTAGCCTTCATTGTGCGCCTCCTTTGCATACGCATATTAGTTCAACCGGGATGAGTTGGTGATTGTGAACGCAGCATGTTCTCCATTGTATCCGTTTTCCGGTCAGCGCGCTAACACCCCATTCACCCGGTGTAGATGATCTGGTGAGCCTTTGCCATTTTCTTTGGGCGCTCGCCCTTCACGAATGAGTTCGATTTTGAAATCATGTCCGCTGTGCTATAATCCAGGCCGGAGGATCGGCCATGACTTTTACAGTGCGCGATTATCACGACCTGGTTTCCCTCTTATACCGATATCCCGAATGGCGCGCGGAGCTGCGCGAGTTGATCTTGAGCGAAGACTTCCTGGAACTTCCACGCTCGGTCCAGGAATTGATCGAGGCGCAGAAGCGCACCGAAGAAAGCCTCAAAGAATTGATCGAAGTGCAAAAGCGCGCTGACCATCGTATGGATCGGTTGGAAGCTTCTGTCCAGGAATTGG
>JAADII010000107.1 GCA_013151415.1 Chloroflexota bacterium | reverse complement strand
AGTGAAAATTTGACAAACCATTTTGGGCAATGGTACAATGCCGAGGTCATGTCACCAGACGCGCTATCTCGCGTCGACTTGGCATGAGAGCCACAGAGTTTCAGAGCTACAGAGCTTCAGAGCCTCAGAAGTCAGAAGCCGACCAACAGACCAAGCGACCATTGTCTCATCGTCCATCGTCCCTCCAATACCCAATATCCAGTAACCCACCCCCATGCCAGCACTTTCCCGTAGACTCGACAACTCTCCCGGCGGCCAGATCGTCAAGCTCTTGCAGCGCAAGGGCGCGATGGGCATCAAAGATTTGCGCCGCGAACTGGGCGTCAGCGATACAGCCGTGCGCCAGCAGATCGCCTATCTCATGGCCGAAGGATACCTCGCTTCGACGCGCTCTGAGCGGAGCGGGCCGGGGCGACCGCATTACGTTTATATGCTGACCGACAAAGCGCGCGACCTGTTCGCGTGTTATTGCGAAGACCTGGCCTTGAATCTCTACGAAGAATTGCTGGCCGATCAGGGGCCGGCCGTGGTGCGAAAATTATTGGACCGAGTGGGCGCGCGGTTGGCGAACCAATATCAACAGAAAGTGCGGGGCGAGATGTTGCAAGAGCGCGTTCGCTCACTCGCGGCCGTGCTCGACGAACGCGGCATCCTTTCTGATGTGTCTCACAATGACGACATTATCTTCCTGCACGAGTATAATTGTCCCTACCACGAGCTCGCGGCCGAACATCGCGAAATCTGCGAAATGGAGGAGGCCATGATGTCGGACGTGCTCGGCGCGGAGGTCGAGCTGCAATCCTGCATTATGGACGGTCACACAAGCTGCTCCTTCGCGGTTCGGCCCAAGTAGACATGGATTCTCACGCACACAAGGTTCAACGCAAAAACCGCCGAGAACGCAGGGAAGAAAAATCAGGAAACCCAATACCCAATATCCAATATCCAATATCTAGTATCCAGTTATCCAGCACCCAACACGAACTCATCCCACCATAAGGAGACTCAACACACCCATGACCGCTGTACTCGAAATCAAGGACCTGCACGTCAGTGTCGAAGGCAAGGAAATTCTCAAGGGCGTGGACCTCACCATCCGCCAGGGCGAGGTGCACGCGCTGATGGGCCCCAATGGTTCGGGCAAGAGCACCATGGCTTATGCCATCGCCGGCCACCCGCATTACGAAGTCACCGGCGGCGACATCCTCTTCAACGGCGAGAGCATTCTCGACCTGGAGCCGGATGAGCGGGCCAAACTGGGCATCTTTTTGGCCTTTCAATATCCGGTGGCCATTCCCGGCGTCAGCTTCGCCAACTTCTTGCGCGCGGCCGTGAGCAACGTGCGCGGCTACAAAGAGCGGGCGCGTGAACAGGCCGCGAAGTCGGGCGACGGCAAAGTCATCGGTTCGGAGCTCATGCCCATGCGCGAGTTCCGCAAGGAGCTTATGGCCAAAATGGACCGCTTTCATGTGGACCGCTCTTTCGCGAATCGCTATCTCAACGAAGGCTTTAGCGGCGGCGAAAAGAAGCGCGGGGAGGTGCTGCAAATGGCCATGCTCGAACCCAAGATCGCCATCCTCGACGAAAGCGATTCGGGCCTGGATATCGACGCGCTGCGCGTGGTGGCCGACGGCATCAACAAGCTGGTGGCCGACGGCATGGGCGCGCTGCTCATCACACACTATCAACGCATTCTCAACTACGTCAAGCCCGACAAGGTCAGCGTCTTCTACGATGGGCGCATTGTGCTCACGGGCGGCCCCGAAGTGGCCCACATGCTGGAGGAAAAGGGCTACAAGTGGGTCGAAGAAGACCTGGCCAAAGAGCTTGCGGCTGCATAAAGGGAGGTCACACTCATGGCGACAGAACTGGATCGCAAAGCCCTGGAAGGCATCAAGGACGAATACGAATTCGGGTGGACCACCGAGGTGGACTACGCGTTCAAGGCTCGCAAGGGCCTGGATCACGATGTCATCGACCAGATTTCAGACCTGAAGGGCGAGCCGGACTGGATGCGCGAGTTCCGGCACAAATCGCTGGACATCTTCTGGTCCAAACCCATGCCCACCTGGGGGGCGGACCTGAGCGAAATCGACTTCGACGACATCTATTACTACATCAAACCCACAGACGAAGCCGGCCGCAGTTGGGACGACGTGCCCGAAAACATCAAAGAGACGTTCGACCGTCTCGGCATTCCCGAGGCCGAGCGCAAATTCCTGGCCGGCGTGGGCGCGCAGTTCGAGTCGGAGATGGTCTACCATTCGTTGCGCGAGGAGTGGGAGCGCCTGGGCGTGATTTTCGTCAGCATCGAGGACGGATTGAAATATCACGAAGACCTGTTTCGCGAATACTTCGGGACCGTAGTGCCGCCCACCGATAACAAATTCGCGGCCCTGAACAGCGCGGTGTGGTCGGGCGGCTCGTTCATCTATGTGCCGCCGGGCGTGAAGCTCGACATCCCGCTTCAGGCCTATTTCCGCATCAACGCCGAGTCCATCGGCCAGTTCGAGCGCACCATTATCATCGTGGACGAGGGCGCCAGCATTCACTACATCGAGGGATGCACCGCGCCCATCTACGACAAAGATAGCCTGCACAGCGGCGTCATCGAAATCATCGTCAAGAAGAACGCCCGCTGTCGTTACACCACCATCCAGAACTGGTCGAACAACGTTTTCAATTTGGTCACGCAGCGCGCGTTGGCCTATGAGGGCGCGACCATGGAATGGGTGGACAGCAACCTCGGCTCCAAGATCACCATGAAATATCCGGCCGTGTTCATGCTGGGCGAGGGCGCGCGCGGCGAGATCCTATCGGTCGCGTTCGCCGGGCGCGGGCAACATCAGGACGCGGGCGGCAAGGTGGTGCACGCCGCGCCCAACACATCCTCCAAGATCATTTCCAAATCCATCAGCAAGGACGGCGGTCGCGCGTCCTATCGCGGTCTGCTGAAAGTGGGTCGCGGCGCTTACAACTCGCGCTCGCAGGTTGTGTGCGACGCGCTCTTGCTGGATCCCGAATCCCGCTCCGACACCTACCCTTACATCGAAATCGCGGAAGACGATGTCGAAGTGGGCCACGAGGCTTCGGTGAGCAAGATCGGCGAAGAGCAACTCTTCTATCTCATGAGCCGCGGCATCAGCGAAGAAGAGGCCATGAGCATGATCGTGGGCGGTTTCATCGAGCCGTTGGTGAAAGAGTTGCCCATGGAGTACGCGGTGGAAATGAACCGCTTGATCCAGTTGCAAATGGAAGGAAGCATTGGTTAAGGAGGCGAATGTGACCATTAAGGAAATGACATCGATTTACAGCATCACGGCCGCGGGCGTGGACGCCATCGGCCAGCGATATGAGGAGCCTGAATGGCTGCGGCAGGCGCGGCGCGCGGCCTGGGAGACTTTCGAATCCATCCCCTGGCCCACCTACAAGGAAGAAACCTGGCGTCGCACCCGCCTCACCGGCTTTAATCTGGATGATTTCACCCTCGCGCAAGAGTCCCATCCTCGCGCCGACTCTCGCGCCGCTCTCCCGGCCGATCTACTCGCCAATCTGGAAAAAATCGACAGCGGCGGCGCGCTGATCTTTCTCGACAACACACTCATCTACGCAGACCTGGACGAAGACCTGGCAGCCCAAGGCGTCATATTCACCGACTTGCGCACCGCGCTGGATGAACACGCCGAACTGGTGCGGGCGCATCTGGGCGCGTTGGTTCCGGCGTCCGAAAACAAATTCGCCGCGCTGCATTATGCGCTGTGGGAAAACGGCGCGTTTCTGTACGCGCCGAAAAACATCACCGTGGAGAAGCCTTTCCAGGTCATTGTTCAGTTCAGCGATGGCAAAGCCCATTTTCATCACACCTTGCTCATTGGCGAAGAAAACAGCGAGCTGACCGTGGTGGAGGACTTCATGGGCGCGGCCAACGGCATGAGCGACAGCGTGGCCGAGATCTATCCCCACGACGCCGCGCGGTTGCATTACTTGCGCCTGCAAAACCTGGATCACACGGCCTGGAATTTCGCGACCATGCGCGCATCCTTGCAGCGAGACGCGCTCTATCGCCATCTTCAGGCCTCCTGGGGAAGCCGGCTGAGCAAGGTGTGGATCGACCTGGAAATGGAACAGCCGGGTAGCCATGGCGAGTTGCTCGGCCTGTATTTCCCGCAGGATCACCAACATCTAGACCATCACACCAACCAGAACCACAAGCGCGAGCGAGCAACCAGCGATCTGCTCTTCAAGGGCGCGCTGGATGATCAGGCCCGCTCGGTGTATCAGGGCATCATCCGCGTGTGGCCGGGCGCACAGAAGACCGACGCCTACCAAAAGAACGATAACCTCATCCTCGGCCCTCACGCCCGCGCGGATTCCATTCCCGGCCTGGAAATCGAGGCCGACGACGTGCGTTGCACCCACGGCGCAACCAGCGCCAAGGTGCAGGAGGAGTACATCTTCTACCTCATGGCGCGTGGGCTCTCCCGTCGCACGGCCAAGCGCATGATCGTGCAGGGCTTTTTCGAAGAAGTGCTCAATCGCGTGCCCGTGCCCGGCGTGCGCACCAAGCTGGAAGACGAGATCGCTCGCCGCGTCGGCCTGGAATAGACGCGGCGTCGTCCGTAGTGCAACGGCGGGCTTGCCCGCGTCGATGAAAAGACGATGGACGATGGACGGGATACGAGGTTTGCAAACGCCCCCATCATCCATCGTCCATGGTCCATCGTCCATTTCCAAAGCAGACGCCGCTAAGCCGTCACAAGCACTACGCACTACGCAATGCAATCTTGATTACATCTCCACTTATATGATACGATGGCCATAAGCACCCTACCGGAACCCCCCGTAAAAACCATGCCCAGCGTCGCCGAAATCCGCGCGGATTTCCCCATCCTCGATATCGAGGTTCATGGTCATCCCCTGGTCTACCTGGACAACACGGCCTCGTCGCAAAAGCCCATCCAGGTTATCGAGGCCATGAATCGCTATTACCGCGAGCAACACGCCAACGTGCATCGCGGCATTCATTATCTCAGCGAAACGGCCACCTCGGCCTATGAGGATGCGCGACGCCGCATCGCCCGCTTCATCCATGCCGGCAGCACAAAAGAGGTGATTTTCACGCGCAACACCACCGAGAGCCTGAATCTGGTGGCCTATAGCTGGGGTCGGGCCAATTTGGGGCCGGGGGATGAGGTGCTCATCACCGAGATGGAGCATCACTCCAACATTGTGCCCTGGCAGATCATCTGTGAGATCACAGGCGCGACGTTGCGTTATGTTCCCATCACCGATCGGGGCGAGCTGGATTACGAGGCGCTGGATGCATTGCTAACCGAACGCACCAAAGTGTTCGCGTTCACGGCCATGTCCAATGTGTTGGGGACCATCAATCCGGTGGAGGAGCTGGTGGCCAAAGCCCACGCGGTGGGGGCGATCGCGGTGGTGGACGCGGCCCAAAGCGCGCCCCACATGACCACCGACGTGCAGGCGCTGGACGCAGATTTCCTGGCCTTTTCCTCGCACAAGATGCTGGGGCCAACGGGCATCGGCGTGCTCTACGGCAAGCGCGATCTGCTGGAAGCCATGCCGCCTTTCATGGGCGGCGGCGATATGATCCGCGAAGTGAAGATGAGCGGCAGCCGCTGGAACGACTTGCCCTACAAGTTCGAGGCGGGCACGCCGGCCATCGCCGAGGCCATTGGTCTGGCCGCGGCCGTGGATTATCTCAGCAACCTGGGCATGGATTGGGTGCTCCAACATGAGCGGGAGCTCACCGAATACGCCTGGGAGCGACTGCATGAGATCGAGGGGCTGCGGATTCTCGGCCCTGGGCCGGAGCGCCGCGGGGGGCTGCTGGCCTTTGTGCTGGGCGACATCCACCCCCACGACGTGGCCGCGATCCTGGATATGGAGGGCGTGGCCGTGCGCGCGGGGCATCACTGCGCGCAGCCTATCCACGACCATTTCTGCATCCCAGCCACCTCGCGCGCGAGTTTCTACATTTACAACACGCGCGAAGAGGTGGATAAGTTGGTCAATGCACTCTACAAAGCCAAAGCCGTCTTTGCATTCTAAGTTCGAGGACATCCAATACAAACAAATCCTGCGGCGGGCAAGCCCGCTCCGATACCGATGAAAAAGACGATGGGACGAGAGACGATGAGACCATAGCTAAGCCTGAGCTTCCATCGTCTTGTCGTCCATCGTCCATTGTCTGCTCACGAATCGGTGTCACCCGATCAGCGACGCGATATCAACATGGACGATCTTTATCGAGCCAACATTCTCGACCATTACCGTCATCCCCGAAACAAAGGCCATCTCGAAAACCCCGACATCCATTACCATGACGTGAATCCCTTTTGCGGGGATGAGATCACCATGGAGCTGAAACTGGACGGCGACCGCGTGGTGGATGTCGCGTTCGATGGCAAAGGATGCGCGATCAGCCAGGCGTCTGCGTCCATGCTCACCGAGGAGATCCTGGGCAAAACCCTGGACGAAATCCGGCATATGGGCAAAGAAGACATCCTGGAGATGCTCGGCATTCCCATCGGCCCGGTGCGCCTGAAATGCGCGCTGCTTCCTCTCAAGGTGCTCAAAGCCGGCGCCTGGGGCCTGGAAGATTGGCCGGAATAAGGCTTGACACTGTTTTCATCGCAGCCCGACCGCGGGATATCCCGCTTTGATACGGATGAAAATCGCTTGCGCCGACCAACGTAGACCAACGTAGACCAAGATAGACGATGGGCCTTTTGGTCTATGTTGGTCTGGCCGCTCATCACGACATGACCTGTCCGACCGATCTCGGACGTTGGACTATTGTCAAAGCAGTCCGCCCGCTGACACCCATAAAAGGACGATGGGACCATCGCTGAGCCTAAGCCCCACCGTCTATCGTCCTATCGTCCATCGTCTATTTTCAGAATCAAGAGGTAACCCCCATGCCCACCGAAGAACAAGTTCGCGAAGTTTTGAAAACCGTCAAAGATCCCGAATTGATGCTCGATATCATCAATTTGGGTTTGGTATATGAGATCAAAATCGATGAGGCCGAAAACAAAATCGAGGTCGATATGACCCTAACCAGCCCTGGGTGTCCCGTCGGCCCTCAGATTATCAACCAGGCTCATCGCGCGATCATGCAGCAATTCCCCGAAGTGGAGGATGTGCAGATCAACCTGGTTTGGGTTCCATTCTGGAATCCCGACATGATGAGCGACGAGGCTAAGGACGCGTTGGGCATTTTCTAAACCAAATCCCAGCCAACCGGAGCGCAAACGCGGATAAACGTCTTGGACGGAATCCGCGTTTTTTTGTTTTTTTCCATCAGGATATCGAGGCGTTTCTTGAAATCGGCTGAATAAGGTGGATAAAAACCGCAGATGAAATCGATGGTTCTCGATCTCACAACGCCACTATCTCGCCCAAACCCTTCGCTTCAGCGTAAGTCAATGCACGGGCGGCCGCGGCCACATCCTGAGCAGCCAAACCTACGCTCTTGAACAGGGTGATTTCTTCATTCGACGAACGTCCAGGAACCCGGCCCAACAGCAGATCACCCAAGGTGCGCTGAAAATGAGATCGCTCGATGCGACCCTCGGCCAGCGGCTTGAGCAAGTCGCCCGCTTCGGCCAGCGCAGCCTCCAACTGATCGATGAATACATGCGCGCGGGCCACAGTTTCGGCCGGCGCTTCTTGCATATCGGGGGTGTATGCGCCCATGAGGTTAATGTGTGCGCCCGATTTAACATCCTCGTCGCGGAATAGGGCTTGCCCGGCGGGCGTGACGCAGGTGATGATATCAGCCTCGCGCACGGCCTCGGCCGCATCTTGCACGCTGAAAGCATTTATCCCCTCTGCGCGCAGACGTTGGGCCAGGCGCTTGCAACTTTGGCCTGACCGGCTGACGATGCGCACCTCCTCAATAGGTCGAACCGCCACCACTGCGGCCACATGATCATAGGCCATGCCTCCGGCCCCAAATTGGGCCAGCACATGACTGTTGGGGCGGGCCAACAGGTCGGTGGCCAGTCCGGCCGCGGCGCCGGTGCGTATGGCCGTCAGCGCGCCCCCTTCGAGCACGGCCAGGGGCGACCCTGTGCGCGGGTCCAGAACGATCACCAAACCCGAGATGGCGGGCAGGCCGCGAGAGGGATTTTCGTTGTAAACAGAGACGATCTTCTGGGCCAGGCCGCCGCTGGTCTCGAGATAACCCGGCATGAACAACGTGACGCCAGCGCCCGTGCGCAGCGATGTGCGTAGCGGAATGTGCGCGCCGCCCGACGCTATTTCGCGAAACGCCACGCGCATGGCCTCAATGGCTTGCTCGATGGGCAAGGCCGCGCGCACATCATTCGCGGAGAGAATACGAAGCTTCATGAATGCCATCCTTTGCCAAACAAACGAATATTCGATGACGAACTAGGCAACTTCATTATGCGTCAAAGAGGCTCGCCGCGCAATTCAGCTTTGCCGCGCGAGTCGGTGTATAATGATAGCCCCTCAACAATCCCATTGGCACGTCAACGCTCTTCCATACCAATCGCGCCCGGATTCTCCTATGCACACACGTATTGCGTATTACGTATTACGCATACTCTCATCGAGCACCAAGCTTTTCAACAACCAGGCTACGCAATACGCAATACGTTATGCGAAAGGTTTACAAGTGGCCGCGCTTTTCATAACCGCGCTGTGGTTGGCGGCATGTGGACAGCTGATCACAAAACCCACGCCATCGCCGCCCACAAACACCCCCACTTCGACTCCTCTCCCGACCTCAACCCCCACTCCCGCAACGCCGGCCACACCCACCCCCGAACCCTACACCCCAGCGCCCACGCCTACGCCCACCATCTCCCCAACGCCAATCGTCCACGCGGTGCAGAGCGGCGAAACCCTCATCGCCATAGCCCAACGCTATGGCGTCTCGGTCTCGGCCATTCAGGAGGCCAACGGCATTATCAATCCTCGCGCATTGCGCGTGGGTCAACAGCTCTTCATTCCCACTGAGCCGAACGCCCAGATCCTTTCGGGTTCTCCCACGCCCACCCCCACGCCCCTGCCCGTGAAAATCGGTGAGCTCTATTTTGGCAATCAACCTGGGCGCGGGTTGTGGGCTTTGGGTGAAGTGATGAACAGCGGCGAGACCCCTCTCGAAGGCGTGACCATCGAAATCGCGCTGCTAGACCCATCTGGCTCTGCTCTCATCACAGACACAGCCCTGGCCGCATTGGAGCTTCTGGACCCAGGTGACCGCTCGCCTTTTGGCGTTCTCTTCACCCAACGGCCAGACGCGTTCGACGCCTATAAAACGCGCATCATCAGCGCAGCGCCTGCACCTCTTGCGCTTTATTATCGCGATCTCGAAGTGACAAACATTGTTCGTGAAAGCCGACGTTATCGCGTCGAGAGCGTGCGCGGTATTGTGCGCAACATAGGGCCCGAAGACGCAGTGGGCGTTTATGTGGTCGTCACGCTCTATGATGCCCTGGAGCAAGTGGTCGGCTTTCGTCGACTAGCACCCGAACACAACGTTATTGCGCCCGGCGGCGAAACGCACTTCGAGATCGACATCATTCCTCTTGGCGGCCCTGTCACCCGCGTCGAGGTCGCGGCCGGTGCGCGACGAGCGCTCACGCCCACCCCCACACCATGACACAACCTCAGCGTCAACCCCTGATCGTCATTCTGGGCCGATATCTCGCTCGCTTTTTGCTGCGCGTCCTCACTCGCCTGGATGCGCAGGGTCTGGAAAACTTTCCAGAAACCGGTCCCGCTATTCTCACGCCCAATCATGTGGTGTGGAGCGATGTGGTCTTCATCTTTGCTTATGTCAAGTCCCCTGTGGTCACATTCGCCGCAGAGAAATGGGAGACCCGTCCCATCTTAGGCTGGTTGTTCCGAACATTTGGCAACGCCATCTTCGTTCACCGCGGCGAGATCGATCGAAAGGCCATACTTGCGGCCATTCGCGCGCTGAAAAATGGCGCCGTTTTGGGCGTTGCGCCCGAAGGCACGCGCTCCTACGACGGCATCCTGCGTAAAGGGCACGATGGCGCGGCCTGGCTCGCGGCCCGCACCGACGCCACCATCGTGCCCATCGCGATTTGGGGCCACGAAAACATGGAACGGGATTGGCTGCGCTTACACCGACCTGTGGTGCATATGCGCGTGGGCGAACCCTACAAGCTGCCCCCCGAAGCGCGCCAGGCCCGCGCCCACGATATGGACATCTACACGGATATGATCATGCGCAAAATCGCGGAACTCCTCCCTCCTGAACGCCGCGGGGAGTATGGATGAATCTGAGATCTATGACGATTTGATTGATCATCATGACGCAAACATTTTGCCCATATTTGCGCGGGAGATATGGACCTCAGCCTGACGAGACGCCGGGCGAGGGCAATCATTGCATCCTGGCCGCGTCCATACATCTCCCGCGTAGCCAACAGACGCGCTTTTGCCTGACAGGACGCTTCGAACAATGTTCACGTTATCGGCGTCAGGCCGACCGCCCATTGCCCGCCTACATCACGGGCGTGCGCGTCGAGCCGCTCCCACCACCGCGTCAACGACCCGATCTGCCCGATCTCCCCTGGCGTCGTCCTCTGGCGCGGCGATTGGCGCGCCTGGTCCCCATTTTGGTGCTTTTGGCGCTATTGGTTTTGGGCTGGCGCTACCGACAAAGCGCGACGCCCGCTCGCATCTACACCCGACCGCCACTTCCCACGCCTATTCAAGCTCCCTCGCCCACCTACGAAAATCCCTTTCTCCCTCCCACCGCAGGCCCGGCACAACGATAATAAATCAATTTCCAATATCATTCCACTCATGGCAACGAGGGCGTTCAAAACGCAATCTGGCACGAGCCGACGGTGGAGGGGCAATCTCCTCCCAGGATCATCTTTATGTCAAATACAACAGATGTCATCATTATCGGTGGTGGCGTGCATGGTGCAAGCCTGGCTTTCCATCTCGCAAAGCGCGGCGTCCGCTCCCTCGTCCTGGAAAAAACCTTCGTAGCCGCGGGCGCAACCGGTCGTTCTAGCGGCTTGGTGCGCATGCATTATGATCTTCGTCTTGAATGCGAGCTGGCGTGGCAATCTTTTCAATATTTTCGCAACTGGAAAGATATGGTCGGCGGCGACTGCGGCTTTGTGCGCACCGGTTTCATCCGTCTGGTCGAACCGAAATACGAAGATGCCCTGCGGGCCAATGTGCAAATGCAGCAGGAAATCGGCATCCCCGCCTTGCTTGTCACCGCGGATGATATCAAACGACTGGCCCCATACATGGCCGCTCATGACTTCCGCGCAGCCGCATACGAACCCGAATCGGGCTATGCCGATCCCACGGCCACGGCCATGAGCCTGATGGACGCAGCTCGCGAGCGCGGGGCCGTTCTCAAGACGCGTGCAACAGTAACCGACATTTTGGTTAGTCCGGATGGCAGCAAGGTGGAGGGGGTGAAAACCGCGGATGGAAACGAGTATCGGGCGGGGATGGTGGTCAACGCGGCCGGTGCGTGGGCCAAGCGCATTGGGCGCATGGTTGGTCTGGATTTGCCCATCATCAGTTGGAGTCACGATGTTATGTTTATCCGCCGCCCCCAGGTCATCGGCCCCGCGCATCCCACGGTCATCGACGATATCAACGAAATGTATTTCCGACCCGAGCAGGGCGGTCTCACTTTGGTCGGCTTGGAAAGCGGAAATCCTCTGGGTGAAGACCCCGACGGCGACACAGACCACGCGCACCCCGGTTTTGTCGAACGAGCCGTGGACCGCATTTGTCGCCGCATTCCGGTGATGGAGGAAGGCTCATTGCACAGCGCGCACAAAGGCTATGACGGCCTTTCATCGGATCAGCACGCGCTCTTGGGCCCAGCCGGACCGGATGGTTTTTGGCTGGATTGCGGCCATAGCGGCACAGGGTTCAAGATCGCACCCGCTATTGGATTGTGTCTGAGCGAATGGATGTTGGACGGCGCGCCCCAAACCGTAGACATTCGCTCGTTCGCGGCGGATCGATTTGAACGGGGTGAATCCCTTCGCGGCGAACATCCTTACACCGCCACCTGGCGATGAAGACGCGGCTGGTCAGAGACCGCCTCGTCATCCCGTCCTGCGCAGCGCTCGCGCCAGCGCCACCCACTGGCTCACGCCCAATTCCTGCGCTCGCTGGGACGGGCGGACGCCGACCGCCGCGAACGCAGCCTCGAGACGATCGCTCGATAGGCCCAGCCCCGCGGCCAGGCTATTGCGCAAGGTTTTGCGCTTCTGACCAAACCCCGCGCGCACAACCGCAAAGAAACGATCCCGCTCCTCGGTCGCGATGCGGGGTTCGGGCAAAGGATCAAGGCGCAGCACCGCAGAATGCACTTTGGGCGGCGGCGTGAACGCGCCGGGAGGCAAACGGCGCACAATGCGCGGTTCGGCGTAGACCTGCACCGCAACCGCAAGCAGGCTCATCTGCGGCGGGCGGGCCGCGATGCGGCGGGCCACGTCCAATTGCACGGTGACCACCATGCGCTCGGGGCGGGGATCGGCCTCGAGATAATGACGCAATAAAGCTGCGCTTATATAATAAGGCAGGTTGGCCACCACATAATAGGGCGCAAGCCCGCCGGTCTGCTCCAGCGCGTCTCGCGGCGCGATTTTCAGCGCGTCGCCGTGGATGAGATGGAAATGGGGCTGGTCGCGAAAATGTTCGGCCAAAAGGGGCGCGAGCGCGTCGTCCAGTTCGATGGCGATGAGACGGCCCACGCGCGGCAACAACGCGGCCGTCAGGGTCCCCGGCCCCGGCCCCACCTCGATGACCACCGCGTCTTCGGGCAATTCGGCCGCGTCCACAATGGCCCGCAAGATGTTGGGGTCGGTGAGATAGTGTTGTCCCAGTCCCTTGCGCGGGGCGAGACCACGCTCTCGTAGGCGTGGTAAGAGGCTTTTAGGGACGAATGCATCTTCAGTCACTGCCGAAGCTTTCCATGAACTGAGCTGGCGTCAAGATCAAGTTTCTTGCGTTTTAAGACGTCATTGAGCTCTTGAACGGTGGCTTCCGAAATCAGAAACACTCCCCTTTCTCTCGCTTTATCAAAAGCCCGTCGAGACACCGAGTGCTTGAGAAGCAAAGCGCTGATCACAACATTGGTGTCAAGAACAAAACGCAGACTACTCATCATTTAACAGAGATTCCAGAATATCAGGGGTTAGTCCGCGATTTTGCGCTTTTTCACTAATTTCGTCCATGATCTCCGGGAGCGAGCGCGTGGGCATAACGAGGTCGCGAAGCCACAAGCGCAGCAACAACTGAACCTTTTTCTGGACATCTCCGGGGGCATTGACGTATAAACTGGCGACTTCTGTATCCAGCGGGATGGTTATGGTGGTTGCCGACATGTCTCACTTTTTCCTTGTATCTGTGGTCTTGAAGGTTTATGCAATCAAAACCAGTATACCCAAACCGCCCGCCTTGAGCAATCCAAACCCATCGACGCCTGCTCATCGTCTCTTATCGGGAAAAGTGGGCCAGTTGGGAAGCACATACCGAATCGCGTAGCTGGGAGGCGGGGGCCAAAGCAAGTAAACATCGCTCCACCAGTGCCACGAGCGATAATTATCGTCGTCGTAGCCCAAATCCACCCAGCGGCCGCGCACGCCCCCGCCCGTGTCGCCGGCAATGGCGATGCCGTATCCGGGAATATACATTTTCTGCTGCATGTTGATCACCGAAGGATCGACCGCGGCCACGCCTTTGGTCAGCTTCATGCCCAGCCGCGTGCGGCCGTACCAGGGCGCGGATCTGGGCGTGCCCGAACGCCTGGGACTGTAAGATGTGGTGTAGGCGCGAATCTTACGCCAGTAGGTGATGGTTCCCTCGGGCGTTTCCAGGGTGCGGGGGATGATCTTGCGGCCATAAGCGATCACCTTGTTTTGCGGCTCGACCGCCACCCACTCGGCCTCCAGCGCGCGTTCCACTTCCTCGCCATCCTCATATCGCACCCGATAGCGGCGTCGCAGCAGGCCAAACGCGCCTTTTTGCGCGATGCGACGCTCGTCGATGAGCAACTCATCATCCGGCCTCCACACCGTTTGGAAGGGGATGCGCTCATCTTCGTAGATCACATCCTCGCGCACGCGCGTGATGCGGATAATAGTGTGGTCTTGGAGTGGAGTATCCAGTCGCGGGGATACGCGATCCAGCCCGAAGAGCATGATCCCTTGCTCGGCCAAGGCCGCGGCCACCGTCTCTTCGCGGGTGCGGATGTCCAGGGTTTCGCCGTCCACCACGATTTGGATGGGTGTGGCGCGTTGGATGACGATGCGTTGGCCGGGCCGAAGGGCCGCATCGAGGGGTGGAAACACCTCGTCGCCGGGGAAAATCTCCACCTCGCCTTCGGCCAGCGCATCGGCCACGGTCTTGCCCCGCGTGCGGATCATCGCGGGCGCGGCCCCGTCATCCAGCAGAACCACCGATATCGCGCGTTCGATGCGTAACTCGATGGGCTTGGCCCGGTAATCCCAGGGCCGGCGCGGCAAGCCGGCCGGCGGCTCGATCCACTCGATGGCCGGCAAAGCCATGTTTTCGTCCACGAGAACGCCCTCCACCCACACCCGGTCCTTCCATCCCAATGCCAGATTCTGCTCGGCCAGGAATTCGCCCACGGTTGTAGCCAGGGTGTAATATGCACGCGGGGCCGAGTTTCCCTCGGTCACCCAAACCGGCCGCGCTCGCTCCACCACAATCCGCGCGCCGGGTTCCAACTCGCCCTGCGGCGCGAGCACGCGATCATGCGGAAAAATCAAGAATCCCGCCCTCTCCAGCACCTCGTCGGCGCTGCGCGCGATCGTGCGCGTGGCATAGGCGCGGCCATCCACCACAATGGTGATGGGCGTCAACCGGTCCTGATATTGCCACGCGCTCAACAACAACGCCAGCGCCAGGCCCGCCGCGACCAACAACGCTTTTCGGGGCCGCAGGGGGCGGCGGGGCTGGGATTCGGGGGCTTCGTCGGACGGGGAAATCGTCGTCATCGCACGGGAACGACCATAAGATGGGGCGCGGTGGTCAGATTGAGCAAGCGGCCGTCCACGTCGAACGCGACGCTATCCTCATGGCGCACGCCCCAACCATCTTCAGGATAATAGAGACCCGGCTCAACGGTGACGACATGACCCGGCTTGAGCGCGGCCTCATATCCGGGCATGGAAATCAGGGCCGGGCCTTCGTGGATATCCAGGCCGATGCCGTGGCCCAGACCATGCACATATCCCACCGTGGTCTTGCGATCGCTGCGCGTGGTGGGATAACCCAACGACTCGAAATAATCGCATGTCATTTCCTGATATTTGCTGCACGGCTGGTCCACTTGCAAGGATTGGAGAACCCGGTCGAAGATGGTTTTCACCTGTCGCCAGCGTTCGGCCAGGTCGTCGGGCGCATGGCCCAGGAAAAAGGTGCGCGTCATGTCGTGGAAATAGCCGCTCTCGCGGTCGCGCGGAAAATAATCGAAGATGATGGTCTGGCCCACTCGAAGGGGCATGTCGTATTGACCGCGATTGTGGGGCACGCCCGCGTCGCGGCCCTGCGAAAAGATGTTTTCATGCACCTCTTCCAGGTTGAGGCGGGCTGTTTCCAGGCGGATAAAGGTCTTCACATCGCCGATGGTGAGGGGCGAGCCATCCGATTTCACCAACACATCTTGCGCGGCGCGATGCGAGGAAAGGAAGTCGAAGACATTCTCCACCACCCGACCGGCCAACTCGCCCGCGCGACGCAGTGCAGCCAATTCGGTCTCGTCCTTGGTTTCTCGCGCGCGGCCGAAGATGGTCGCCCCCACCTCACCGGTGATTTCGAGATGCGGGTTCGCCTCGGCCAGGGCTGTGAGAAAGACATGGCCTGAGCCGATGCCGCCGAAAGGGATGCGATGAGTCTGGCCCTGGCCATAGAACGCGACCCGACCCTCGACGCCCAGGTCGCGCAGAATATCGCTCCATTGGGCCACGACCGCTTTCAAGCGGTCCCCTTCGTGCAGGGCCATGTATTCGCGGAGGTCGTATTCGCTCCACAAACGCACGGTCGCCCGGCCGGCCGCGGGCGTCTCGCGCTCTAAAGGGCTGACGAACAGCGCGGGATCGCGGTCGCGGGGCCAGATGTAGGCCGCGCCTTCGAGACCACCGCCAACCAGATAGACGAGGTCAGTGCATTGGTCGGTGTTGCCCACAACCACGATTGCATCGAGGTCGCGGTCGTTCATGAGAGATGGAAGTTCAGAGCGCATGAGTTTGTTAGGAGAGAATCCGTGAGCTATATCCGAATCAGGATCGAGCTGGTGCAGCAGAGGGGCGAATCGCAGCCTTCATGCCAGCGCCGTTCTTCATAGGCCAGGATTTCGAATGAAGCGAACGCGCGGAACAATTCGCCCGGTTCCAGAAGATGTTCGGGATTGAATTCAGGTCGGAGACGGAGCAGGTCGGTGTGAAAGGTGCGATAGAGGAGGAGGCCGCCGGAGCGACAGGCCGCGATGAGGGCCGGGAACAGATCGCGATTGAGGTAACGCACCACGAACACCAGGTCATATTGCCCGGCGGGAGGTCGCCACACGGTGAGGTCGGCCTGAATGATGCGGATGCGGTCTTCGAAACCCCCTTTTTCGGCCTCGCGAGCCAGCTTTTTCAACGCCTCGCCGCTCAGGTCCACCGCATCCACATCATAGCCCAGGGACGCCAGCCACAGCGAATGCCGCCCCGCGCCGCAGGCCACATCCAGCGCGCGACCGCCTGTGAAATAACGAGCCTGTTCCAGCACCCAGGAGCTGATCTCGCTTCTTTCCGCGTGGTGTCCGGCTCGATAGCGTTCGTCCCATCGCATCCGGTCGGGTGCGGGGCCGAGCGCGCTCTTGTCCTGAATAATGGATAGGGCCATGACGCGATATGGGTGGAGAGTGCGGCGAGGCAAATAGACGTCTAGGTCGTGCGTATGCTATACTGGACAAACAATCAAGTTTTTGATGGAGGTGAATGATGCCTGTTCGGATCGGCGCTCGCCAAGCCCAAAATCAGTTTTCACACCTACTCGATAACGTTCATGACAGTAACGAAGAAGTAATCATTGAACAGTCTGGCAAGCCAATTGCCGCCGTCATTCCGGTGACCATGTACGAACGTATGATTGCCGAACGAGAGGCGCGTTTTCAGGTGCTAGAGCGGATTCGCAGCAAATTGCCTGACGCGCCGCCCGATGAAGTGGAAAAAGATGTCGCCGAAGCCATCGCTGCCGTGAGGAATGGATATGCTTCGCGTGGTGCTTGACACCAATGTATTCGTTAGCAGCTTGCTCATCAAAAAAGGATTGCCGGCGCAAGTAATAGATGCCTGGAAAGAGCGCCAGTTTCTGTTGGTTATTTCACCGTCCATTATTGCAGAAGTGCAGTCCACTTTGAACTATCCACGCATTCGACGAAAATATGCATTCACCGACGAAGACATTGAAGATCTGGTGAATCTGTTACACAACGAAACCTTGCTCGTACCAGGCCATGCCGACGTAAGCGGAGCGATTCCAGACGATCCGTCCGATGAAGTCGTGTTGGCCTGCGCCGTCGATGGCATGGCCGATTGTATAGTTAGTGGCGATCGGCATCTTTTGACCCTGCGTTCATATCGTGGCATCCCCATTCTTACAGTGCGGGAATTTCTCGAACGAATAGGATAGCAAAATGGCTTCGGCTGTCGTTTCACGATCACGGTGAAGGGGGGAATCGTTTTCGACTGCAACTTAGTCACCGATCTGCACAGCCATTCGGTCAAGGAGCAGGACGGCCGCGAAGCCGACCGCAGCCAACAGCAGGGCAAAGATGATTTCGGTGTTGAACGCACCGTTTATCTGGGTGGGGGGCAAAACATTGTTCACAACCAGGGGGATGACTTCGCCTTTCGCGTCGGTGATGGATTCCACCACCTCTTTCCAGGGCCACAGCTTGCGCAAGCTGCCCAGCATAAAACCGGTGAGAATGGCCACGGCCAGGTCATGATGCTTGCGGAAGAGCCATCCCAACACCTGCGCGAAAGTGACCAGACCCACGGCCGCGCCCGCGGCCAGCGTGATCAGGCTGACGATGTCCATGTTGTTCACCGCGCTGAGCGCGAACTCATACTTGCCCAGCAAGACCAATATGAACGCGCCGGATATGCCCGGCAAGATCATGGCGCAACTGGCCAGCGCGCCGCTGAGAAAGATGAAAAGGGGCGTATTGGGCGTCTGAGCGGGCACCGCGCCCACCAGCAAATACGCGCCCACCGCGGCCAGCGCCAGCGCGGCCACAAGAATGACGGCCCATTTTTTGATGCGCCGCGCCACGGTGATCACCGAAGCCAGCACCAGACCAAAGAAAAAGCTCCATATGAAAACCGGTCTGTTTTCCAAGGTCCATTCTAGCGCGCGCGCCAAAGTGAGAAAGGCGAGTAGAATGCCCATGAAAAGCGTGACCAGAAAAGGCAAATTGATGGCCGCGAACGCATCCCTGAGGCGAAAGCGCAACAGCGCCTGCCAGAAGTCCTTGCGACCCACCGCGCGGATGCTGAAAATCAATTCTTCGTAGATGCCAAGGATGAAGGCCATAGTGCCGCCCGAAACGCCGGGCACCACATCGGCCGATCCCATGGCGAACCCGCGGGCCGCCAGGCCCAGGTATCCTTTCCAGGTGCGAGCAGTTTGCTGCGGAGTGTTGTCGATGGTGGGGACTGTGGTTTCCATGTTTGAGAATGAGGTTAAGGCTGAGGATAAGGTTGAGAAGGGGAATGGGTGGGATGGTGTGAGGCCGAGCCTCATGACATCGCGGATGCCGCTTGCAAGCGTTGAATTGCAACCCGGGATACGCGATACGCAATATGCAATGCCAGAATGTTACCGATTTTAGCACGGCTGCGGTAAAATGGGGGAATCATGCGACGCCTCTTGATTCTCATCGCCCCCATTTTGCTGTTGAATCTGGCGGCGTGCAGCCCTGTAGCTGTGCCATTGCCTTCGCTGGATGGAACAGAGCCCGCGCCTGACATTGTGCTGCCCACACCTGAAGGCGACCTGCTCGCGCTCTCCGATTTTCGGGGCCAGGCGGTCTTCATCAATTTTTGGGGAACATATTGTCCTCCCTGCGTGAAAGAAATGCCCATTTTGCAAGCTCTTTACGAAGAGTATGCCGACCGCGGATTGATGGTGTTGGGCGTCAATGTGGAGGAAGAGCCCGAAAAGGTTCGAGCCTGGACGCAAGAGCATGGCGTCACCTTCCCCATTGTCATTTCGGATGACGGCACCGTGAACCCTATTTTTGGCCTGCGCGCCATGCCCACCACCTGGTTCGTAGACGCCAACGGCATTCTGCGCGGCCGTATCGATGGCGAGATGAACGCAGCCACCGCGCGCGGGGTGGCCGAAAAGCTGCTTCGAAAATAAGCGTCCAATGTCCAATACAGGCCTTGATGAGCGCTCAGACCAACATAGACCATAGGACCAACATAGACCAAAAGGCCCATCGTCTATCTTGGTCTACTTTGGTCTACTTTGGTCGGCGCAAGTCCGTGTCGGAGCGGACAAGCCCGCCGTCGGAGTGCTTTGAAAATAGACGATAAGACCATAAGACGATAGGACGATGGGGTTAGGTTCGGCCATGGTCTCTTCGTCCTATGATCCCATCGTCCCTTCCATCATTCTTCTTTCCTCTTCCATTCATAGCTCACCATGCTGCCCGTCGAAGAACAACTCACCATTCTCATGCGCGGGGTCGATTTCGGCGACCCTCAAATCTACAAACATATGGAGGCCGAACTGCGCGAACGCCTGCAAGAAAGCGTGGAGACCGGTCGGCCCTTGCGCGTTTACTGCGGTTACGATCCAACTGCGCCCGACCTCCACCTCGGCCACACCGTAACCATGCGCAAGCTGCGCCAATTCCAAGATCTCGGACATCAGGCCATCTTCCTCATCGGCAACTTTACGGGGCTCATCGGCGATCCCAGCGACCGCGACAGCGCCCGTCCGCAGCAAACCGAAGAGGAGATCGAGGCCAAAGCCCGCACCTACACCGAACAGGCTTTCAAAATCCTTGATCCCGAACGCACCATCGTCGAATACAACGCCAAATGGCTGAGCAAGCTCACCTTCAAAGATGTGATCAATCTGGCCAGCCATTTCACTGTGCAACAATTCCTGGCGCGCGACAAATTCGCCAAGCGTTACGCCAAGGGCGAAGCCATTTGGCTGCACGAATTCTTCTACGCGCTCATGCAGGGCTACGACGCGGTGGCTTTGCGCACCGATGTCCAACTGGGCGGAACGGACCAACTGTTCAATCTGATGGCTGGTCGCAAGCTCATGGAGGTGTTTGGCCTGCGACCCCAAATTGCGCTCACCTTGCCCATCCTGGTGGGCACGGATGGTCATCTGCGCATGAGCAAGAGCACGGGCAACTATATCGGCATTTCCGAACCGCCCGAGCAAATGTATGGCAAACTCATGTCCATACCCGACCACGCCATGCGCAACTATGCTGAGCTGGTCACCACTTGGCATCCTGAATACATCGAAAAGCAATTTCGCCTACTCGAAGAGGGCAAGTTGCATCCTCGCGACCTAAAAATGGCTTTGGCTCGGGAAATCGTTGGGTTGTTCTATCCGCCCGAAGAAGTGCAAGCCGCGGAGGAGCACTTCGTTCGCACCATTCAGAAGAAAGAACTGCCCAAAGACATGCCCACCCTAACCGTGCAACCCGGCGAAACCGTGGTCGATCTACTCACGCGAGCGGGATTTTCGTCCAGCCGCAGTCAGGCCAAGCGCGACATCCGTGGGGGCGGGGTGCGGCTGGATGGCCAGGTCGTGACCGACCCCCAACTACAACCCAGGCCAAAAGCAGAAGGATCGGTTTTGCAAAAGGGAAAGCGTCGTTTCGTGCGTCTTTTGTCGGCGTAAGATGAGCATTGGTCTTCTCGCCTCCTGTTGGGCGCAAGCCTTCCGGCCTCGACTTATCGACGCCATGCTCCAGACGGCCGCGTTCCTTGGCCTAGACCTGGTCGCGCCCGCGCACGCGTGTTGCGGTCTTCCCGCCTGGCAGGCCGGAGATGTGCTCGGAGCGAAAGAGGCTGCTCGAAGCACAGTGGACGCGTTCACTGGCTTCGAGGCAGTGGTCGCGGCCTCGCCTTCTTGCCTGCACATGATACAGCAGCGCATCCCTGAGCTGTTGGCCGGCTCCGAGCGGGCCGCAGCCGCGCATGATATGGCCAAGAAGACATCGACATGGACTCGTTTTCTTGTCGAAAGCGGAGGAATCGACCAGATCGACCTGCGCTTCGAGGGACGCATCCTCTATTTCCGACCCTGCTCTGTGGACCATGACCGCGGCGCATCGACATTACTCACGCGCATTCAAGGCGCGCAGATATTGCCCGCCATAAGCGAGACGTGCTGCGGCTTTGGCGGCAATCTGGTCTGGCGTCATCCCGATGTGAGCCGCGCCATCGCCGCGGCCGCGGCCCGCGCGCTTCTTAACAGCCGGGCCGATTTGGTCTTGAGCGACGACGTGGGCTGCGTGATCCGGTTGGCCCCGATGCTCAAAGCGGCGGAGGGGCCGCCCATGGTGCATTTAGCCGAATTCATCGCCCTCTCTCTGCCATGATGCTTGCCGAACGACACACGCGCCAGGCTTTGGAACGCCTGAGAGAGCAGACCCGCGAGGCCGGACGACATGTTCGCTCTGAAGAGACGCATGAGCGAGAGCGCAGGCTTGCGGGCGAAGCCAGGCAAAGGGTGTTGGACGATCTGGCCTCACACCTGCAAAAACTCGAACAGAGCGCAACCGCCAATGGCGCGCGCGTGCACCGAGCCGAAACCGCACAAGAGGCCAACCGCATCATTATTGCGCTAATGCGCGAGCGCGGCGCGTTCGAGGCTTTGCGCAATCGAGCGCCTCTGCTCGACGAAATCGCGCTGGATGAAGCCGCAGCCGTCAATCGCATTGCATTGACTCGCGTTCACCCCGGCGATTTTCTCGTTGCTCTCAGCGAAACCACGCCCCAACATCCCATCTGGCCTGCTATTCATCTTCGCCTGGCCGATGTGAGCGAGACCATGCAGGCGAGGCTACGCGTGCCCGCTACATTCGACGTCCATATTCTCGATAGCCATGTGCGCAGCCGGACCCGCGCCGCGTTTTTCAGCGCCAAAACAGCCATCCTGGGGCTCCAGTTTGCGGTGGCCGAAAGCGGAGCGTTGGTTTGCCTGGATAATGACGGACACAACGCCAATCTTATGGCCCAGGCGGAACATCTCATCTGCGTGATGAGCATCGAACAGGTTGTGACCAGCTCGGCCGATCTTCATATCTTGATAAAGGCTTATGCATTTGGCGCCTGGGCCGCGCCCATGCCTGCTTACACGGCTCAAATACTGGGCCCAACCCGTATGGAGGGACGCGGCCCCGACATCGATCTGGTCATTGTGGACAACAACCGAACGCGAGCATTGGCCGAGGGTTTTGAAGAGGCGCTGCGATGCATTCAGTGTGGAGCCTGTCATACAGCCTGCCCCGTATTCCGACAGATCGCGATCTCGGGCTACAGCCCCGACCCTCGCCGCGTTCCCCCTTACAGCGGACCTATCGGCGCTGTGCTCAACCCGCTTTTGCTCCGACCAGGCGTTGCCAGTGAACAACCCTTTCTCAGCACAGATTGCGGCGCTTGCAATAAAGCCTGCCCTGTGGATATCGATCTAACCGGTTTGTTGCAACGACAACGCGTTCGCCTGGCTCCCAACATCTCGCGGGAACGAACGCTGCTCTGGCTCTGGCGGCGCATGCTCAAACGCCCGCGGCTTTTTACGCGTTTTCTGCGAGCGATCGCCCACCTTCGTTGAAAATTGAGACTCCAGCATGGTGAATTTCGATCCAACCCGACCCGAAACGATTGAAAGGTTCGCGCGGGCATGGCAGCGAGTTGGCGGCAGCTGGGAGCATCAGCCCGATCCCATCTCCGCGCGATTGGCCTTGCTATTGCGCATACGCGAAGGCGGCGTGCATCGCGTGGCCGCGCCCGCGCCTCAGACATTGCCCATTCCGGGCCTGACCGAGGCTTTTCGCGACGCCAACATCGTGCTTGTGCGGCCAGAAGAACGCGGGCCTCTGGAAGAAGTCACGCTTGCGGTCAGCGGCGCGCACGCGGGTTTGGCTGCCACCGGCTCATTGGTCTTTTCGCCGCCATCCCCGCGCGATTGGCTTGTGCACATCCTCTCGGGCCGGCAAATTGTGGTCTTACCCACGTCGGAACTGTATCCAGACATGACCGCCTGGCGCGAAACCTGGCAGAAGGAAGGGCGAGCCGAGGCGTGCGAGCGCGCGCTTATCGTAAGCGGGCCCAGCGTGAGCCGCGATATCGAACTGGTTCCTCACTTTGGCATGTTTGGCCCGCGCAACATTCACGTGATTCTTTTCGACGATTTTGATTGACTCCGCTCGGAGCGCTTGGGCTTCAATGAATATGAACTTGCACGCCATTCATCTTATCCTCCACCACGATGATCCAGATGGCGGATTGGCCGCGTTGGCGCTGCGGCGAGCAGTGCAGCGAAGGACGGGCCGCGTGGCGCCTTTGGCGCGGGCCGATTATCATGACCGAGTGGCCAACAATCTGCATGATCTCGCAGTGCTCAACCCGAACTTCTTCACCGTAGACGTGCGGCTTTACCCCGGCGTCCCCGGCATGGACCATCACGACAGCTCAGAGCCATGGTTCGACCCCAGCATACACATCCTCGAACTAACCGCGCTTTCTTGCTTCAGCTTGATGTTGGATACGGTTGGGGGACGAGAAGACTGGCCGGAAGATGTGATTCGGCATGTGGACTGGATGGATTCGGGCGCGTATCCTAGCCCGGCCGAGGCCGTGGGATTGGAAAGCCTGGGCCAACAGTTTTTGGCCGCGTATAATGCGCTGGAGCATGAACGCGTTTTGGCCGAGCTATGGCGAGAGCCGGATGCAGCAGCTTTCGTCAACCGCCATCGCGACCGGGTGGATGAAGCGCGACGCCTATTAGAACGCGTGCAACGCCATATTGAAACCAACGGACGCATCGAGGGCCGGGTGGCCATATGGGATAGCAGCCCACTCATCGAAAGCGGGGTCCGGCCCTCGGCCATCAATCCCTTTTTGCTCTGCGCGGTCTTCCCTGAGGCCGATTACACCATACGGCTTAAGCCCAACGGCCATATGACCATTGGTTATAACCCTTGGGGCAGGCCCACTGCCCACATCGGCAAACTATGCGAGAGCCTGCGAGACCCCAAGACCGGTCGGCGAGGGGGCGGCAAGCGCCAGGTTGGCGGCGCGCCGGCCACGCCCGAAAACTTGAACAAAGCCATTCGCACTCTGAACCGCTAGGAAAGAGCAAGGGTGGATTTTTTCACGCATTTTTCCATCATGGGTAAGAGCTGTTGCGCTTCTCTTATTGGTGTTTTCTCGATCGTCGCGGCATCGTGTAAAATAATGACATGAAAATCCAATTCCTTTATTATGAAGATTGCCCTTCACACGAGCAGGCGTTGCAGCGATTGCAGCGCGTCATGGCCGAGGAGGGCGTGGACGAACCGATCGAAGTGATCAAAGTGGAAACCGAGGAGCAGGCCAGGAAATGGCGTTTCATCGGCTCGCCCACGATCCTCCTCAATGGCGAAGACATCGTCCCGCCGCCTCCCGCCGCGCAGCCCGCACTAACGTGTCGCGTCTACCAATGGCCAGACGGGCGCATATCGCCGTTGCCCTCGCCAGACATGATTCGCGAGGCGTTGAGACAAATCATACAGAGTCGATAGATATTGGGTATTGGTTACCTGATACTGGATATTGGGTATCGGATAGTGAGTATTTTTAGCAAAAACGCCCACATAATCAATATCTAATATCTAAATACCCAATCATTAACAATTCACAGGAGGTCAACGATGAGTTTACGCATTGGTGATAAAGCCATTCCGTTCAAGCTGCCCGGCGTGGATGACAAAACACACGCGCTTTCCGATTACGATGACAAGCCCTTGCTGGCCATTATATTCAGTTGCAACCATTGTCCCTATGTGCGCGCCTGGGAGGACCGCATGGTGCAAATCCAGGCCGATTATGCCGATAAAGGCGTGCAACTCATCGCGATCAACGCCAACGACGTCAAGAAATATCCGGACGATAGCTTCGAAAACATGAAAATCCGCGCGGCCGAGAAGGGTTTCAACTTCCCTTATCTCTACGATGAAAGTCAAGAAACGCCGCGAGCATATGGCGCGACCCGCACGCCCGAGGTGTTTCTCTTCGACGCAGAGCGCCGTCTGCGTTATCACGGAGCCATCGATGACAACTTTGAGAACCCGGCCGCGGTGAAAGAGCCTTATTTGCGAGACGCCATCGAAGCGCTGCTGGCGGGAAAGGAGCCGCCCGTGGACTGGACGCCGCCGGTGGGTTGCACGATCAAGTGGAAATAGGCCTCGCGCCTGGCCCCGAGAAACAGAAACGCGGATGGCGTTTTATCCCATCCGCGTTTTTTCATCTTTCGAAGCCGGTTGGCCAAACAATATCCATCCCAGCCAAAGCGCGACCACCAAACCCAAGCCAACAGCGCCCCAAAGGAGGTAATTTGGCGTCGCCTCGCGCACGGTCAGCATGAAGGCCGCGTTTCCCTCGCCTTCAACGCCGCGCGCTTCGATTTGGATGCGCCATGCACCCGGAGCCGAGAAGAGCAGATCGGCTTCGTAAAAATAGGGGGTGAGCGCGCCTTCATGGGTGGCGGCCACGCGTTGCGGAGCTGCGCCGTCCGGAGGAAACGCGATCACCTCGACTTGGGGTTCGGTCAATGCTTCGCCGGTGTCGGCCAGGGCCACGCCCACGGTGAGATGAAGCGCGCCCACCGCGGGTGGATCGGGGTTGGTCCAGGCGGAAATGGTGTAAGGCCCGGCAGGCTCATTGGTCAACTGCGGCGCGCCGCCGCCATGCGCCCACACGCGACCGCCGAGCAAAAGCGCGGCCAGCGCGGCAATCATAAGCGTCAACGATCTTGAAAAGGGCTTCATTGAGCACATACATGCAGAAAACGAGCGCCGCACACCGCCTCTTCGACGCGTCTCGCGGGCGTCGTCTCTGGCGGACAATGGTGACGACTTCAGCTTTTGGGGCTTCGTAATGACGAATCCACGCGCTTCTCCAAACCCGGCGCGATCAAACGCTCTTTCTTGGCCCAGCGGGCGTGATGCAGCGGCGCCTTTTGCTCCTCGAGACGCAAATACTGGGCGATAAGCACAAATACAGCCATGAGAAACATCATGGTGCCCACCAACCACATGAGCACGCCCCCATACACCTGATCGTCGTGCACCGAAACGCCCCAAACGCGGGGCACGCCCACATAATAATCGTACCAGGGCTCCTCCGAAAACGTAATGGCCACGCCCAACACCATATTGAAAGGCGCGGGCGCTATGGCGTACACCGCGCGTTTGAGATAGCTCATGCGACGATGAAGTCGCGGCGCGGCGGCGGTCACGTGCCACCAAAAGAGCAAGCCCGTGGTGAAAAAGCTGAGGTGTTCGAGATCATGCACCCAGGCATAACGCAACGCCAAACTATAAACCTCGCCGTCGTGCCACACCCAAAGCGCAGCCACAAGATAGAAAAGAACAAGGCCGGGCGCGGTTATGCGAACCAGAAGCCGACGAAAAGAAGAGGGCGAGGCCATAAGCCGGCTCACGCCCATGCGCCACCTTTTAGGAAGACCCCAAACAATGAACGGATAAGGCTCGCCAAGCCAGATCAATACGGGGACCGCCATCATCAAGAGCAGGTGCTGAATCATATGCACCACAAATAGCATAGAGCTAAACGCGTCCAGGCCTGAAAGCAAGGCGAAAAGCAAAAGCAGCAATCCCGAATAATAGGCGACGGGACGCCATCCGCTCAAAAAATCGCGCCGCGCGCCGCGAACGATGCGGCCATCGGGAAGCACAGTGGTTTTCCAACGCGTCGCTCCCTGATTCATGCTCATTTCGCGAACGCGCAGCCATCCTCGCAAATAGAGCGCGGCGAAAATCAACGGCAATATGAGGACCTCGGGTCGAAATTCCCAGGTGAACAAGATTTGCAGGAGAGGGTTCATGGCGCGATCCTGATGGGTGTTTCCACAAAACCGGAATATGCGGCGTCAAGGTCCGGGAAAAAACTTGACCGAAACTGAACGATAAACGGCATAGGCCATCCCACCAACCACAGAACGGAAAAAGGGGATGGCCCATTCGGACCATCCCGCAATTCTAACATTGATTTGGCTCTAAACGCTAGTGGCCGGGCCCAACCACAGAGCCCATCAGATAAAGCGCGGGGAAGAAAAAGACCCAGACCACATCGACAAAGTGCCAGTAAATGGCCGCGGCCTCGGCCGGCCAGAAGTTCTCTGATGAGAGGTGCCCTTTGTAACCGCGATAGGCGACAATCATCAGCAGGATCACGCCGGTGACCACATGAAAGGCGTGCATGCCCGTCATGAAGAAAAAGATGTCGCCATAGATGCCAAATTCGCCACCGGTGAAGGGCTTGATGGGGGCCTCTTGCCATTCCAAACCCACCACGCCGGCTACGAAGAGAATGCCCAAAATAATGGTGACCGAAATGCTGCGCAGGAAATCGCCGCGATCATCATGTTTGATGGCCGTTTCAGCCCGATACATGAAATAACTGCTGATGAGCAGAATAAGCGTGACAGCCAGGCCAAGGTTCTGATTGAGCTCAGGACGGGTTGCGCCCCAGAGATAGAAACGCGAGACAAGGATGCCGCCGAAGAGGAAGGTTTCGGAAAGCAGAAATAGCCATAGACCGACGCGGTTCATCTTCAACCGCTTGGCCGGGGAAATGGCCCCAGGATGTTCGTGAGCATGGGTGTCAGCAGCCATTAGTGACCTCCCTCATCAGAAAGCACGGTGGAAATATGCATGTAATAGTAAACGATGAATGCGGCATTGATGGCGGCCAGGACGAAGAGCACGGTGACCGAGCCTTTGAGGTAGTTGGCGGCTATCACATCGAAGACCTCCAGCACCATCAGGGCGATGAGCACATAAAGACCCAGTCGCATCTTCGCTTTCTTTCTTTCCAGTTTCGAGCGGGTTTCTTCTGTCATATCACACACTCCGTAAAATACTCAGCTCAATGAGCAGGCGAGGCGGCCGTTTTCGAACCGCTGGGATGCATGTCCACGTACACCGAGCCGGGCAGGCCGTAATCATAAGGCTCGCCCACCACTTCGAAGGGCTCTTCATAGTTGTGTTCGGGCGCAGGCGAAGGGATCTGCCATTCGGGGGAGCGAGAGCCCCACGGATTCGCGGCCGCCACCTCGCCTTTACGCGCGCTGACAATCAGATTATAAACGCCCACGAGCACGCCGAAGAAGATGACAAAACCGGCCACCGTCATGATGATGTGCAGGTTTTGGATGCCCAAATCGGGATCATAATCGGCGATGCGGCGTCGCATGCCCAAAAGGCCGGTGCGGGCCATGGTGAGCGACATGATGTAGAAACCAGCCGTTTGCAGCGCGAAGTGAATCTGCCCCAGACGCTCGTTGTACATGCGCCCGGTGATCTTGGGATACCAGAAGTAAAGGGCGGCGAAGAAGGGGAATACAAATCCGCCAAACATGGTGGCATGGAAATGCCCCACCACGAAGTAGGAATCGTGCAAGAACAAGTCGGTGGGCACAGTGGCCAAAGGCGGCCCTGTGAGACCGCCGATCAAGAAGACGGCAATGGAGGCCAGCACGAAGAGCATGGGCGTGGGGAAAGAGAGTTTGCCCCGCCACATGGTTCCCAACCAGCTGAAGAATTTCACTCCCGTGGGCACGGCCACAAGCATGGTGCTATACATGAAGGGCACCCGCAACGCCTCCTCCATGCCGGCCGCGAACATATGATGCGCCCACACCAAGAAACCCATTAAAGCGATGGCCATGCTGGAGAGTGCGATCCATTTGTAACCGAAAAGCGGCTTGCGCGCGAACACCGGCAGCAGCTCGCTGACAATGCCCAACCCCGGCAGGATGAAAATGTAGACGGCGGGATGCGAGTAGAACCAGAACAAATGCTGGAAGAGGATGACGTTGCCCCCTTCGGCCGGGTTGAAGAATCCCAGATCGAATAGACGCTCCAGCACCACCATCAGGAAGGAAAGACCGATGAACTGCGTGCCCGTAAGCTGGATTAACGCCGTGGCCAATACGGCCCAAACATAAATAGGCATTCGAAACAGCCCCATCCCCGGCGCGCGCATATATAACGTCGTGGTGATCAGGTTCATCGAACCGAGAATGGATGAGAAGCCGAAGAAGAACACGCCAATCATGAAGAAATTCACGCCCATGGCTCCGCGCACGCTGAGCGGGGCATACCCGGTCCAGCCTGTGTCCCAACCGCCGAAGAAAAGGGCGGCCACGATGAGCAACGCGCTGGGCACGGCGATCCAGAAGGCGAAGCCATTCAAACGCGGAAACGCCATATCGCTGGCGCCGATCATTAAGGGCACCAGATAATTGGCAAAACCGCCAATGCCCAAAAGAATGGCGGCGATCATGACAATGCCATGCAAGCCCACCAGGCTGTTGAACATGTCAAGCGCCAGGAACTGAATGCCGGGAATGGCCAGCTCGCTACGAAAGATGAGCGCAAATATACCGGCCAGACCCATCAAAACAATGCCGGTCACCGTGTATTGAATGCCGATGACCTTATGGTTTTGGTCGAAGCCAAAGTAACGGGTCCAGGCCGGTTTGCCTTCGGGCGGTCCATGCTGGTCGGGCGTGTGGATGCCGAAGATCCACTTGAGCCAATCGGTGACCGCGCCCACGCCCAACATGAAGCCAATAGGACCCAACACCGCGGCCATGGTCCAGGCCGGCTCTAACGCATAGGCCGGATCTAACCCCATAGCCCGGCGGAAATGCGTCACCGCGACCACGCCCACAATCATGGCGATGGCCATGCCAATGAACCCGCGCGTCAGGCCAAGCGAGGGTTCGAAACCATATAACAGGCCCAAAATGGCGAAGCCAATGCCCGAGAAGAGGACGGGAGCAAGCGTGGCTGGCATGGGCGTAAGCCCCAAGAGAACCCGCACCGCGACAAGCACCGCGATGCCGGCTACAAAGCCTACGATAAATCCAAGAAGAATGCGAACAATTCTGTTCATAAACATTGCTCCTGCTGGCGGATGCATCGCCGCCGATGGCTCCAGACAACCAAAGGCGGCGACGCCAATGTTAAGAATAAACGTTTATTGCAACGACTTGATATACTCGATAATGTAGCCAATTTCCTGATCGGAGAAGATGTCGCCAAAGTTCTTGGGCATCACGTCGGCGTAGCCTTGGATAATAGAGGCCGAGGGATCGACGATGGACTCATACAAGTAGGCCTCGTCCACCACCACGGTGCTACCGTCGGTCAGCGTTTCGGTCTTGCCGTAAAGCCCTTTCCAGGTTGGGCCGACCAACGGGCTGCCATCGACCGAATGACAGGCCAAACAACCGCCGCTCTGAGAAAGCGCGAACCCTTCGGCCACCGGGTCGACTTCGCCCTCTTCGCCGCCTTCCGGCCCTTCATACACGCCCAACTTCTTCTGCACCCAAATGTCAAAGTCTTCCTGCGACATGACATTGATGGTGGCCAACATATAGGCATGAGAGGTGCCGCACATTTCAGCGCAACGCACTTTGAAGACGCCCTCTTCGGAAGGCGTTAGACGAATATATTTGTCTTGCCCCGGCACGGTGTCGTGTTTGAGGCGCCACTCAGGAACCCAAAACGAGTGGATCACGTCTTCGGATTGCAACTTGAAATTGACCTGTCGACCCACCGGCAGGTTTAATTCGGTCGAAACAATGCCATATTCAGGATATTCAAACGTCCAGGACCATTGCCGTCCGGTAACGGTTACATCCATGGAATTGGGTGCGGCGAGAGAAACATTGCGCAACACCACTGAACCCAAAAACGCGAAAAAGAGCACGGTGATCAGGGGGATGATGGTCCAGGCGATCTCCAGCTTTGTGTTTCCATGGAAGTATGCGCCTTCGCTATCGTCATCCGGTTTTCGGCGAAACGCAAACACGCTGTAAAGCATGATGCCATTGACCAATACATAAAGGAAGGCAATGACATTCATGTGCAGCCCAAACAACCAATCCACCTGCTGGGCTTCAGCGCTTGCCACAATAGGGGCCAGATCCATCACATTGACGCCGAAAAGCAAAACGGCTGAGCCAACAACAATCAGAATAATGACATTACGGGCATGCTTCATGCAATCTCCTCCTCAGGCGCGCGGCCGCCTGATGCAAAATGGAACGATATCGCTAGAATAAAAGCGCGCCCATCATAATGAGGCAGCCCTGCGTTGTCAAAAACATAAACGTAAGCTTAATTCCAAGTTGAGACCTTGTGAAAGGCGATTGACCGACCTCACGCCACATTGCACGAGCGCGCTCTCTCTGGCATACTGATGGAGTGAGTGACTTGCGAGATGGTGGCGTCTTGCCTCCATAGGAAATTTCGCAATGCCGCCGCGCGAGGTTTTGGCCATGCCTGTTTATGATTATCGATGCCGCGTCTGCGGCCATGAATTCAGTCGCTTTTGGCGCACCATCCAACGTGCGCAAGAAGCGCCTACGCCCGAATGCCCGCTTTGCGGCCAAGGTTTAACCGAACGCGTCGTCTCGCAGGTGACGCTTTTGGGTGATCTAGGAGGCCTTACGCCCAATGAAAGGGCCGCCAAACGCGCCCAAGAGGAAAAACAGGCCGCCATCACCCCGCGCGAACAAATTCGAAAATTTCAATCGGCCAAGAAAAAATGAAGGGGAGGCGCTCTCATGACGACACACGCCGCGCAGGAAATCAAAAAACGAGTGCGAGAACGCTACGCCAACATCGCTCGTGAGGCATCCGCTTGCTGCGGGCCAACAACGGACGATGTGATCTCGCTGGTGGACTATGGCGAGTTGACCGATCAGATACCGGAAGAAGCCGATCTTGGTCTTGGCTGTGGCGCGCCCACCCAATTCGCCTCGCTGCAACCCGGAGAGACTGTGCTGGACCTGGGCAGCGGGGCGGGGATCGACGTGTTTTTGGCCGCGAACGCGGTCGGCCCTACAGGGCGCGCGCTCGGCATTGACATGACCCCGGAAATGATCGCCCGCGCGCGCGAAAACGCGCGGAAAGGGGGGTATGAAAATGTCGAGTTTCGATTGGGCGAGTTGGAGAACATGCCCATCGAAGATGAAAGCATCGATGTCATTCTCTCCAATTGCGTCATCAACCTGACGCCCGACAAGATGCAGGTTTTTCGCGAGATGCATCGCGTGCTCAAACCGGGCGGACGGTTCTCGATTTCCGATATCGTGACCTTTGGCCAGGTTCCCGAAGCGATCCGCAGGGACATGGAACTATGGGCGGGTTGCGTGGCCGGAGCCATCGATCGGGACGAATACCTGAAGATGCTGAACGAAGCCGGTTTTCGCAATGTACGCGTCGAAAAAGAAGTTCGCTACGGCGCCGACATGTTGCCCTTGGAAAAGCGAGAAGCGCTGAGCAACACCGACCCCAATAATTACGGACTTCTCAGCATCACGCTTGTGGGCGAGAAGTGAATCTGGCGCATGTGACGTATTGCGCATTTTTCATCATCTGGTCGCGGTTTTCCCCTCGCGAAAAGCGCGGCCATACGCAATACGAGACACGTGGTTATGAATGTCATCCTGACGCACGAACACGCGGATTTCGATGCGCTGGCCAGCTTGCTGGCGGCCAGCAAGCTTTATGAGGCCACGCCCGTGCTTCCGCGCAAGCTCAATCGAAACCTGCGAGACTTTCTCGTGCTCTATCGCAGTAGTCTGCCGTTCAAACAAGCGGATGAACTGCCACGCGGCAAGGTGGAAATGGCCATCTTGGTCGATACGCAGACGGCGCAAGCCGTGAAGGGCATGACGCAAGACACCCGGCTGCTCATCATCGACCACCACCGATTGGAGCGAGAGCTTCCTGAAAACGCGCACTTCTGGGGCGAACCCGTGGGCGCGACCACCACCATCTTGTTAGAACAGATCATCAATCGCGGCATCCCCCTTTCGCCTATCGAGGCCACGCTGTTGCTTCTTGGCATCTACGAAGACACAGGCGGCCTGACCTACGCCAGCACCACGCCTCGCGACTTGCGCTGCGCGGCATGGCTGCTTGAGCACGGAGCCAACCTTGAGGTGGCCAACAGCTTTCTCCACCATCCTCTCACCCCCGCCCAGCAAACCCTGCTCAAACAACTAAGCGACAACGCTGAAACCATTGAGATCGCCGGCCACACCATCGTTATCGCCACCGCCAAGGCCAAAGAGTATGTCGATGAAATCAGCACCCTGGCCCACAAATTGCGCGATCTTTTCGATCCAGATGGGCTCTTCCTGATCGTCGAATTGGATGATCGCGTGCAATTGGTGGCGCGCTCCACCACCAATCATATCCATGTAGGGCGCATTGCCGAAGCCTTGGGAGGCGGCGGACATGCTCGCGCCGCGGCCGCGCCCATCACCCATATGACATTGTCCGAAGTGCGCGAAAAACTGTTGGAGATCCTCAAAACCCACGTGCGGCCGCCTCTGACGGTGAGAAACATTATGACCGAAGGGGAGGTCAAGACCTTTTCCCCCAATATGAGCGTTATCCGGGCTGATAGAGAAATGAAGCGATTGGGACACGAGGGCTTTCCCGTGGTCGAAAATGGTCGTCTTGTGGGCCTGGTCACCCGGCGAGACATTGATCGCGCATTGCATCACCATTTCGATAAAGAGCCTATTCGTCGCGTCATGCGCGCGGGCCAGGTTACTGTAAGGCCAGACGACTCGGTGCAAACTTTGCAAAAGGTCATGATGGAGTCGGGCTGGGGGCAAGTGCCGGTGGTGGATGAACAAGGGCGCATGGTGGGCATCGTTACGCGCACCGATCTGCTCAAGCTTTGGGGAGCGGCCGAAGAAAGATTGGCGCCGCCTTCGGTGGCATTGAAAATGGAGGCCGCCTTGCCGGAAGGCCTGTTAAAGTTGCTGCGCGACATTGGCGACATCGCCACCGAACTCCATTATTCCCTTTACGCCGTGGGCGGTTTTGTGCGAGACCTTCTTTTAGGACGACCCAACTATGATGTGGACTTGGTCGTCGAGGGTGATGCGGCCCAATTGGCGCATACTTTGGCCAAACGTTTCGGCGGCCGCGTTCGCACCCATAAGCGGTTTGGCACGGCCAAATGGATCCGCGACGAAAAGGCGTTCGCGGCCGGCAAGCCTTTGCCCGATCAGACCCCGGCCAGCCTTGATTTCGCCACCGCGCGCACCGAATTCTATGAAGAGGCCACCGCACTGCCCGTGGTGGAAAGCTCCAATATCAAACTCGATCTGCACCGCCGCGATTTCACCATCAACACGCTGGCTATTCGCCTGGATGGCCCGCACTGGGGCGAATTGTTGGACTTTTACGGCGGATGTCGCGACCTGGAGGAGGGGCTCATTCGCGTCCTCCACTCCCTGAGCTTTGTCGAGGACCCCACCCGAATTCTACGCGCGGTGCGTTTTGAGCAACGTTTTGGTTTCAAGATCGAGTCGCGCACGGCCGAACTCATTCACGACGCGGTGGATTTGTTGGCTCGCGTCAGCGGACCGCGCATTCGCCACGAATTCGATCTCATCTTCCAGGAGCGCCAGCCAGAAAAGGTCATGGCCCGACTACACGAATTGGGCGTATTCCAGGCGCTGCACCCCGAGCTGACCTGGAACGACGCCTTGGCGGTGAAATTTCAGAACCTGCGCGCCGCGCTGCGCGAAACGCCTTTGGCCGATGAGGCCATCGAACGGTTGTACTTTGCCCTTTGGCTGCATCGCCTTTCACCACAAGCCCAACGCGAAGTGCTCGACCGACTACGCGCGAACGCGCGCACGCGGGCATTGATCGAGGAGGGCATCCGTCTACGCGGCCGAGAGAAGGAGCTCCTGGCCCCAGACCTGCTCCCATCGCGACTCGATCAGCTCCTCGCGCCTTTCAGCGATTCGGCTTTGCTCATCGCCCGCATCGACGCGGACGATTGGTCATTGAGCCAACGCATACTCGACTACATGACCCACCTCCGTCCTCAAAAGATCGAATTGACAGGCGACGATCTAAAGAAGATGGGCGTGCGGCCTGGGCCCATTTATCGTCGCATCTTCCGCCAGATTCGCGCCGCGCGCCTTGATGGTGAGATACATTCGCGAGCGGAGGAAGAGGCGTTGGCCCAAGCGCTCATTGAACAAAACGAAAGTTGATGGCGAAGCGCCGGCGATCGGCCTTTCAGCGCTCGAATGGTTGGATCTCCAAGGGGCGAATATGCCGAGATGCAGACGCATCGCTCCGCGCTCAGCCAACCCAAACCCAACAAAGCAAAAACGAATCCATCCACTGATCGCTCTTTGATCATCTTGGTCGACATTGCGTCATAAAATGGAGGAAACGCCATGACCGCACTAATCGATTCGTTCAATCTTTTGCAACGCGGCTTGTTTCTAGAGCCGAACGCGTACGACGAGGCCGCGGACGCAGAAAATGGCTTCGTAGAGGGATTGTTTTTGGTGTTGATCATCGGCCTGGCCGTGGCCGCGGCGGCGTTCGTTGGCGGCATCTTGAAATGGGGCGTCACGCCCGACCTGGCCCAACTCGAGAGCACCGTCCTGAACGGCCTGCAGGCCATGCCGTGGTTCCAAGAATTGATGCGCGACCCACAGGCTGCGGAAATCTTTCGCCAACAATGGGATATGGGATGGCGCATCGCCGGATTCTTTTGGCCGCGGCCCGTGCAGTGGTTTGGCGCGCTCATCCTTACGCCGCTAGGGCTGATCATGGGTTGGCTCTGGTTCGCGGTGATCGCGCACCTGGTGGCCAAAGCGCTCGGCGGCGAGGGCGGTTTTGGACAAACACTGGCCGCCACAGCCTTGGCGTCGGCTCCGGCGTTGCTTCATATCTTGGGCTTTATTCCTTACATCACCATTGCCGGAGTGGGAACCTGGATGCTGCTCACCCGATACGTGGCCCTGCGCCGGGTGCATGAAAATCTCACCTGGCCGCGCGTCCTGATCGCGCTCTTTGCGCCCTCCATCGCGCTCGCTCTCTTCGCCTTCGCCTTCTCTATGCTCGCCTTCTTCCTTCTGTTCTCTGTTGTATCCGCGTCGATGTAGAGGCTGCATTTCCACGTGAGAATGCATGGCCTTGCGCATGTAGTGCTGCGAGTCAGCGTCCCAAGCCCTATGGACCTGAAGCAAGGCCAAACGAATTTTTACCATGAAAGATCACCGTCGATAATTCATTGTCCACCGTTTCACTTGAGGTGCAAAACCATGAATCAGACATCCACCTCCCCCTCGGCTCCTTCGCCCTCTCAGGCTTCGATTGCGCTTTCCCTGGCTCGCGACGCGGTGGCGCTCAAGCCGGAGCCTTACCAAAATATGGTTTCGGGAAAACCCTCCATACGCCGCGGCGTGCTCATTGTCCTTGCAGTGGGTCTGTTCATCGGCGTGGTGCAGGCGTTCATTAGCCTACCTGCGCTTTTTCGGGCCCCGGTTGCACTCACCGAAGCGGATATCGCCGAAATCGAGCAAAGCCTGGACATGATGCGGCAGTTTGGTAGTCCGCCAACGCCCGAAATGGAGCAATTGTTCGATATTTATGTGCAGATGCTCGGAGGCATGATCCCGCTCATCCAGCAGATCAGTGAACTTCCCACGCCATTGCCGCCCTTTTTCAACCGGCTATTCATTTGGCTGGGCGGATGGCTCTCTTCGCCCTTTGCGCTGCTTGCAAAATGGTTGGGCCTGGCCATCTGGATCATGCTCTTCGCGCGACTGTTGGGCGGTCGGGGAACGCTCATGGCTTATCTAAACGCATCTGCGCTCACGGTTATTCCCCATCTTCTGACCGCGTTTGCATTCATCCCCTGCTTCGGCGGTCTTTTGGCTCTGCTCGGCAGCATTTGGGGCCTGGTCATGCATGTCAAGGTGGTGGAGACGAGCCATCAACTCACCCGCGGCCGCGCGGTGCTTGCGGTTTTGTCGCCTTACATCGCATTCCTGCTGCTTATGGGATTTCTCACCGCGCTTTTCACCGCGCTTATCTTCTTCTCCATTCTGTCCTCGCCCTCTTAAGTGGCCGGGGGTTGAAAACCGCCCGGCCACCAACTGGAAACCCTTTCGGGCTGCTCGCACGCGCCACGCTCAAGGGCCGATAGGCCCTTCCATGTGAACCGGCCCGCGGCGTTCCGGGCGTGGGCGGGCCGAAACCGCTGCGTCAAAAAGAAACGCCAGCCGCCCGCACCTGATACTCAATTTGCGTGGGCGAACCGACCCGACGAGAGGCGTCGAGAATCTCTAGCGACACCAGATTACCCTGCTTGTCGTAATCCAGAATCACGCCTGGTTTGTCTTCATCGCTTTCATCCACAGGCGTATCCGCGAAAATCACGGTCAAAGCGTCTGTTTCTTGATCATAGATAACCTTCATGATCCTGGCTCCTCCCATACTTCTTGACGTGGATGGGCAAAACCGAAAATCGTCCTACGGTCTCTTCGTCCCAGCGTCCATCCCTCCATACGCCCAATCCAACAACTCCACCGTATGCACCACGGCCGCGCGGCCGCCCAACCGCGCCAGACTCATCTCGATCTGCACCAGACAGCCGATATTGCCCGTGGCCAGCGCGTCTGGGGCCGCGTCCAACACGCGCCGCGCCTTGCGCTCGCCCAGCGCACGCGCCATCTCCGGCTGCTCCAAACTATACGACCCCGCAGACCCGCAACACAAATCATCGCCGAGCTCCACCAATGTCACATTGGGGATGGCCCGCAACAAACGCCGCGGCGCCTCGCGCACACCCTGCGCATGGGCCAGATGGCACGCATCATGATACGCCACCCGCAACGGCTCCGGCAACCCGCGCGGCTCCACCAGACCCAGCTCATCCAAAAACACACTCACATCCACCACCTTCCTCGCCAACGCCCGCGCGGCCTCCTCCTCCGGCATCCCCCTGAACAACAACGGGTACTCCTTCATCCCTGAACCGCAGCCCGCGGCATTCACCACCACCGCATCCACATCATCGGGAAAAACCGAAATCTGACGCCGGGCCAGCGCCAACGCCCGCGCCTCCTCGCCATCGTGCATGGCCAGCGCGCCGCAACACCCCTGCTCGCGCGGGATCACCACCTCCACCCCATTGCGCGCCAGCACCCGCAACGTGGCCCAATTGATCTCGGGGCGCAAAACCTGCTGCACGCATCCCGCCAGCAGCGCCACCCGCGCCCGGCGTCGCCCCTGCGCGGGAAAAACCTCCGGCAAAGGCCGCGGCTCGGGCAACGCGTCGGGAGCCAGCGCCAACATGCCCTCGAACGCTCGCGGGGCCAGGCCCTGCAACGGTCGCGCCAACCGCCCCAGCCGCGCGGCCGCGCGAAAACGCGCCGGATGCGGCAACGTCTCGTGCACCAACCGCCGCGCCAACCCCTCCATCGCCCCGCGCGACCTCTCGCCCTCGGCCCACGCCCGGAACGGCATCAACAACGCCCCATACTCCACCCCCGACGGGCACGCGCTCACACACGCCAGACACCCCAAACACCGATCCACATACTCCAACGCCTCCTCCAAATCCAGCGCGCCCTCCAACACATCCTTCATCAAAAAAATCCGCCCGCGCGGCGAATCCATCTCCTCCTGCAAAATCGCGTATGTCGGACACGCGGCCAGACAAAAACCGCAATGCACGCACGCCTCCACGGCCGCGGCCATGGCCTCGCCTCGAGCGCCGAACTTCTCCGCAGAAATCGAATGCTGCATCGCTACACAAACCGTCCTTCCGGGTCCAGAACCGCCTTCACGCGGTCGAAAAACACATTCCGCCACCCCTGCTCGCCCAGCCAACGCACGCCTGGCTCACCCATCACCACCAGCCCGGCCAGCCCCATCGCGGCCAACCTCTCATCCAGCTCCACCATCTTCTCCTTGGGGAGATGACCGAATCGCAGCCACGCCACATTTCCCGCGACGCCATAACGCACGCCCAGGGGAGCGCAGGATTCCGCCTCCGCAAAGCCCCTCTCCAACCTCAACGCCTGCTTGGGGGTCAGCGGAACCTTCACCACCGTCTCCCCCTCCTCGACCCACGCCAACTCTCGCGCATCGCGCCAGAACCGCGCCTCCTCCTCATCCCACGCCACATCCACCTCGGCCGGCCCCTCCTCCAACGCCTGCAAAAACGCCGCCAGCCGCGCGGCCAGCGCCTCCTCCCGACCTCCCATCCGCGCCCACAGCCATGTTCGGCCCGAGGGAAACCCCTCCGGCGCCAGATCCAGCGCATCGATATCGAACTGCGCCCGCGACAACCTCTCCATGGCCGCCAGCGCCCCTTTCAAACCATCATACCGCGCCCTCACCGAGCCATACGCCTCCGGTCTGGGGAACACCTTGAACGAAACCTCCACCAGCGCGGCCAACAACCCCATGCTTCCCACCATCAACCGCGCCAGATCAAACCCCGCCGCATTCTTCACCACGCGACCGCCCCCGCGCACCAACCGGCCCCGGCCATCCACAAACCGCGCGCCCAGTAGAAAATCTCGCACCCCGCCATATCGATACCGGCCCGGCCCGGCCAGATTCGCGGCCACCAAACCGCCCAAACTTCCGCCCCGCTCCACGAACATCGCATCCACCGGCAAATACTGGCCCTCCTCGGCCAGCATCGCCTCGATCACCTGCAACGGCGTTCCGGCCTGCGCGGTGAACACATACTCGGCCGGATCATAACGCTCCACCCCCACCAAACCCGACAGACAAACCGTCTCGGCATCGGGCGACGCGCCGCCAAACAGCGCCGGCTTGCTCCCGCGGCCGCACAACCGCACCCACCGATGCGCCTGCACCGCCTCTTGCACCTCCTCGATGGTCCGGCAATGAATCATCCTTCCCGCCTCCAAGGTCCAACCTCCAACATCTTGCCCCGATTCGCGATCCCCTTCGGGTCTACGCTCTCGCGCAACTCGACCATCACATCCATATCCACCTCGCCGTACATCTTCGGCAAAAACGCGCGTTTCTCGATGGCCACGCCATGCTCGCCCGTAATCGACCCGCCCATATCGATGCACATGGCCAGAATCTCCGCGGCCAGCGCCTCGGCCCGCTCCAGCGCGCCCTCCTCGCGGCCATCATACAAAATCAGCGGGTGCAAATTCCCGTCGCCGGCATGAAACACATTCGCCACCCGCAAACCATACGCCTTGCTCAACCGCTCGATCTCCGCCATGGCCTCGCCCAGGCGCGTGCGCGGCACCACCCCATCCTGCACCACATAATCCGGGCTGAGCCGACCCACCGCGGAAAACGCGCCCTTGCGCCCCTTCCAGATGCGCGCCCTTTGCGCGACGTCCTGCGCCACCCGCACCTCATACGCGCCCGAGGCCTCGATCACCTGCACCAGCGTCTTGAACTCCGCCTCCACCTGCGCCTCCTCGCCCTCCAACTCCACAATCAACACCGCGGCCGCGCCCTCAGGATACCCGGCCTGCACCGACGCCTCGGCCGCTTCGATGGCCAACGCGTCCATCATCTCGATCGCGCCCGGCAACAAACCCGAGTCCACCACCGCGGCCACGGCCTCGCCCGCCTGCTTCATGCTGCGATAAGCGGCCAAAATCGTGCGAAAAGAGGCCGGTCTGGGCAACAGGCGCAGCGTGATCTCCAGCGCAATGCCAAAAAGCCCCTCGCTTCCCACGAACAACCCCACCAGGTCCGGGCCCACGCTTTCCAGACTATCCCCGCCCAGCGTCACGACTTCGCCATCCGGCAACACCACCTTCAAGCCCAACACATGGTTGGTCGTCATCCCATACTTCAGACAATGCGCGCCCCCTGAATTGAACGCCACATTCCCGCCGATGGTGCAAATCGGCTGGCTCGACGGGTCGGGCGCATAATACAGCCCAAACGGCTCGGCCGCCTGCGACACGGCCAGATTCGCCACGCCCGGCTCCACCACGGCCACGCGCCGCGCCGGGTCCACCAGCAAAATCCGATTCAAACGATTCAGCGCGATCACGATCCCATCCTCGATGGGCAACGACCCGCCCGAAAGACTCGTCCCGCTCCCCCGCGCCACGAACGGAACCCCGTGCTCATAACACGCTCGCACCGTATCGATCACCTCCTGCTGCGACTCGGCCAACACCACGGCCAGCGGTCGCACCCGAAACGCGGTCAGCGCGTCCGATTCATAGGCGGCAAGCGCGGCCGGCCGGCGCAACAACCGCTCCGGCGGGTAAATTTCTTCCAGGGCCGAAAAAAAGGCGGATCCAGGCATCTCTGTTAGTCGCGTAGTCGCTTGGTCTGTTGGTCGTGTGGTCGTTTGGTCGATCTATGGCTCTGATATCTGAAGTTCTGACCTCTGCTACTCTAACCTCTACCGCTTCGTTCGCCCATTATAACACCAACCCTCGTTTTCCGCGACATTCACCCGCGGCCGCCATGCCCTTTGGAGATTGCTTCAGCCCTTGCGGGCTTTGCCATGACTACAGAACACGATGATTGCAATAAATGATACAATTTGTGTAAAATGCGCATAACCGCTTATCGACGCCTTTCGTTTGTCAGTAGGAAAACTCGCCCTTGACGAGTAGACCAAAGGACGATAGGACGAAGATAGACCATGAAATCGAGGCGACATCCACCCTTTATCGTCTATCTTGGTCTATTTTTCGTCCATGTTCGTCCCTTTGTTTGCTGAAATAGGGCGAGATGGCTCGCTATGACCGCCAGAAAGTCGCACATGGCGCAACCCCAAACAATTTTCTCTGCGCCCTCCGCGCCTTTGCGATGAATTCACTCTTCTCAATAAAATTAATGTTTCACGCCAATTATTGATGTTTCACGATGTTTCACGCATGTTTCACGGCAATTATGGCAAACTAGCACAAGATTGCTGTGTTAGTTACTCAGCTCGCAGGTTAATGGCTATATATGCGCGGGTAATCGGTGTTATGCGGTGGAAATAGCCAAAAAAGAAAAATTCGTGATAATTCGCCAAATTCGTGTCCACCTCTCCCCCTATCCCCCCGCCTCCTCGCCGTAGACGTCCCAAATATCCTGAAACACCTGCGGCGCCAGGGGATAGACCAACCGCAACATCTCGGCCGCGACGCGGCGAATTTCCCACTGCGCGGCCTTGTCCAATCGCAACCAGAAGAAATGGCGCAAACCGGGGAAATGCAGGCTCATCACCAGCTTGGTCTCGGCCGCATTGGGCAACAGAAAACGCGCGTCCTCCTTGCGGATGCCCAACTCGCGCAGCCGCGCGTAGGCCGCCTGCAAATCGTCCCACGCTTCATCCAACACCGCTTTGGCTTCGGCGTTCGCGGCCAGGGCCGGCGGGACCACGGCCTGCCAGCCGCCCTTTTCCAGCGACACATAGCGTTGCGACTCCTGGCTGAACGAGGCCAGCCGATGCCGCACGATCTGATGACTGCATGTGCGCGAAACGCCCTCGATGAGGAACGTGGCCGAGCCGTGCTTCTCCGGCTCGGGGATGCCGTCGATGGGCGTGAAACCGAGCAACGTCACCTTCATTTCGTCACCTCCTGCACAGGCTCCAAATCGAAATACACCGATGGCAGCACTTGGTTGGCCAGCCGGATCATGGCCTCGGCCAGTTGCGAGCGGCTATTGCGCCAGAAATCCCGCACATTGCGGGCGTTCATGCTGAAAATCCACCTCCCCTCGCCCAGGTTCGTATACTCGACCGTGGGCAAATGCACCAGAGCCAGAACCGTCTCATCCAGGGCCACGCCCTCGGCGCGGAAAATAAAACGCACGTGCTCGATGATGTCTTCGTGGCCTTCGCGCACGCGGGCGTGGATGAATTTGGGATTGTAGCCCATCTTGGCGTCCGAGCGATAGCACACCCGGCCTGCATATTCAATGAGATTCTCCTGCATGGTTCCCGCGCCGCGCGCGATGGGGCTATCGGCCAGCGCGGCCATATCGAGTTGGGTGTAGGATAAAAGCGTAACGTTCAAACGAGGCGCTCCTTTGGTGAATGATGGACGATGGACGATAAGACGATAGGACGGTGATCTTGTCTGTGCAACGGCCGGCATTATCGCATAAGAAAATTGTAGCCGCAAGGGGCGACGAGGGCGAGAGGGGCGAGGGAGCGGGGGGGCGACAAGACCCAAGGGCGGGCGCGCGGCGTGCAAGCCCCAAGTTGACAGCAAAAACCATTGCCCCTAAAATGTGAAGCCAATCGCAATGCGACGTTTTCCGTCAATCCACATCCCACAAACCAAGCAAAGGAGTTGACCCAAGCATGGGAACCAAACGTTACATTGTCATCACGCTCGCGTTTATTCTGGCCGTTGTTGCAGATGCATTCATATTCACCGTGTTGCTCGACACCCCTTACTCCCGCGTCCCCATGAAATATCATATTTTGAATATTATCGTGCTCACGCCGGCGTTGGCCTTGATCGGCGACATGATTTTCAAAGCTGGGGTCGTGGAATAGGCCGTTCATCATGTCCTTAGCCAGCTCTTCTTCAAAGGTCGAGACGAACGCCGGCGCGGTCGATGAACCTGCGTTGCCAGAAACGGGCGGTCGCGCGCTCGCGACCAGCCCCAATGTGTTCGCCGTCTACCTGGCATTGATGAAACCCAAGATCATCTCGCTCTTGCTGGTGACGACATTGGGAGCGATGATGGTCGCGGCCAAAGGGCTACCCTCTTTAGCGCTGGTCTTTTGGACCATGCTAGGAGGCGCGCTATCCGCAGGTGGGGCCAATGCAGTGAACCATGTGCTCGATCGCGATATCGACGCCATCATGTATCGCACCAATCGCCGTCCCGTCCCCGCCGGTCATGTCTCGCCCACCGCGGGGATTATCTTTGGAATCATTTTGATTCTTGTCTCGTTCATCCTCTTTTATGTGATGGTGAACCCCCTCGCGGCCGCGCTTTCCCTCATCGGCGCGCTTTATTACATTTTCATTTACACCATCTGGCTCAAACGCTCCACCTATCACAACATCACCATCGGCGGCGTATGCGGCGCGATCCCTCCCTTGGTGGGTTGGGCGGCCGTAACCGGAGAACTGTCGCTGACGGCCTGGGCGCTTTTCGGCATTGTTTTCTTGTGGACGCCGCCCCACACTTGGGCGCTCACCCTGGTGGTGAAACGCGATTACGCCCGAGTGGATGTGCCCATGTTGCCTGTGGTCAAGGGCGAGGAAGAGACGCGGCGGCAGATTGTGATTTACTCGTGGGTGTATATTGTATTCACCTTGCTGCTCACCGCATTGGGCATTATGGGATGGCTTTACCTGCTGGTCGCCCTGGTGATCGGTGCCATCTGGATGCACAAAGCCTATGAGGTTCGTCGCGAAAAGACCAAAGCCGCGGCCAGACGACTATATAAGTATTCTCTGCTCCACCTCGCCCTCCTGTTTCTTGCCATGATCATTGACGTGCAATTGCCGCCCTTGTGGTGAATGCAGCGATCCCTTGGCTCTTACGCATAGAAAAGCGGTTTGCGCCGCACCACATAAAGCAAGATAGTCAAACGTAGAGAACATCCGGCCCGCCGTCCCTCCGCTCATCGCCCCATTGGCGTCTGGTCTCGTCACCCAATCCATATGAACGCCAGACATAAACCTTAAACGGGCGTTATTCTTCCACGAAAAGACGGCAATCAGTCAGCGTCATGCCCTATTCACGCATTCGAGAATCCCCTGAATCCAGTTCGGCCGCAGCTGTGCATGCGGTCGCAGCGGCATTGAAAGACGCCTGGCATCAACCCTTTCGCTTGAGTCCGGAACGAGCGCGGATGGCAAGATTGGCCAGGCGGCTGCCCAATGGCCTGGTGCAGCGGTTTGTGAACAGGGAGATCAAAGAGATGGGGCTGGATCCCGCATTGGCCGTCCACATACGCAGCGAGGGCCTGGCGCAGCAAGCATTGCGCGCGTACGAGACCGAGGAGAACAGGCGATATCCGGTGGTTGTTATTGGCGCGGCCAACGGCGGTGCGGCCTATCTGGCCGCGCTTCTCGACGCGCCTCTGCTTCCCGCTTATTTTCTCTTTAGTTTCACGCATCATAGCCATCCCGACGACATCGAATCGTATCACGCTTTTGGCTCCAAAATCATCGATGCATTGCTGAACAGCAACCCAAATCTTATGGCGGTCAACCATTTCGACCCCATCCACGACCGGTTGCTGGTTGGTCATATCAACCACGTGCGCGTGAAACTGCTCGATATGCCGGAGGCGTACCGTCGTTTCTTGCAAGAACGCATGAGCCCTGAGGGCGTTATTCTGTTCACCGATTGCACCTATTCTTGGCGGCAATATCAGATTGCCGAACGGCATTACTTTCAGGTTGGCGGGTTAGGCGGTTATGATGAGCAGACATACTTTCAAGGGGATGCGGAGATCGATGATTGGTTGGCGCGTCAGGGCGGCAAGCATCGGGGCGGTTGGGTTTTGGAGGACGACTATCCCCTTGTCTTGGCTCGCGAATCGGAATGGAGCGCCTGGCCGTCATTTCGCGAATCGGTGGAAACGTTCGCCAAAAACCAGGGATTTGCTTTCAAGGCCATCAATGGCGCGCATCCTGAAGACTTTAGCGCGCTGGCCTATACGGCCTATCTTTGGGAGGCGCGGCTGCACGAACGCGCGCCCCAGGGCATCCTCATCGAAAGCTTCAACACCTTCAACCCCACGGCCGCGCGGCGTTCGGATTTGCTGCCATTGTGGCTTCCCTTCCTCTGCGATGACAGCCTGCAATTCCTCGCGCGCATGGTCTCTTACTTCCCCGAAGACATCCCCGCGCTGTTCTCGCTGATCCCGCACTTTCAACCCACCCCAGACATGCCCGGCATTCAGGCCTGGGGACAGGTGGCGTCGCAGACGAATCCACTCACCTGGATTGGCGTGGATCCCGATCGTTGGCCCATTGACATCGCCTTCTACGCGGATTATCTTCCCCAGCTTCAGGCCTGGACGCAAGCCCACCCCGGTCGCGAACCCCGACCTCATCTCACGACCGACGAATTGTTGCAAATGGTGTACTTTTTGCAGCGGGACGGCATCGCTTTTTTCGACGATCTGTTGGATTTTTAAGGGAGACGCGAGCGCGCCACGAGACGATGGGATAAAAAATCCCTTCGGCGCGTCTTTGCATCATCCTGAAAACAGCTTGCGCGTCCTTTCGCACAACCGGTTTTCAATAAACGCCACTCACACCAGACACAACCTTCACCTTGCGCACCATCCTAACGCCCCAACAACATGCCATTCTCCAACGCGAACGAGACATCCTCAGCGCGCTGGAAGCCATCGCCGCGCAATTAGACGCGCCGACCGAAGAACGAGAAATTTTGACTCGCACCCGAGCCCAACTGGATGCATTCTTTCTGTTGGTGGTGGTGGGGGAGTTCAACAGCGGCAAATCGGCGTTTGTCAACGCATTATTGGGCGAACGTTTTCTCGATGAAGGCGTGACGCCCACCACAAGCCAGATTTACACCATCGTTTATGGCGAGCAGCCCAAAGCCGAACAGATCGAGCCCTTTGTGTTGCGCGTGCATTATCCGGTGGATTGGCTTCGGGAAATCAACATTGTCGACACGCCAGGAACCAATGCCATCATCCAGCGCCATCAGGAGATCACCGAATCGTTCATTCCCCGGGCGGATATGGTGTTGTTCGTGACCTCGGTGGATCGTCCTTTTAGTGAAAGCGAAAGGCTTTTCCTGCAATTGGTGCGTGGTTGGGGCAAAAAAGTGGTGGTGGTGCTCAACAAGATCGATATTTTGGAAAGCGAGGCCGAGCTAGAGGAAATCATCGCCTTCGTGCGCGAGCAAGCCGCGGCCGTGTTGGGAACCGTTCCCCTCATCTTCCCCGTCTCCATCAAATGGGCGCAACAAGCCCGGTTCGATGCAAACGGAGAAAGAGCCGAAACGCTCATGGCGCGCTCGCGTTTCGCCGAGCTGGAAAACTACATTCTGCGCACGTTAGACGAACAACAAAGGCTTGTTCTAAAACTCGAAAGTCCGCTGGGCGTGGTCGAACGCTTGCATCAAGCCTACCAGGCGCAGGTGAGTGCGCGTTTGAAGCTTTTGGAAGAAGATTTCGACACCATCGAACATGTCGAGGCGCAGCTCGACGCCTATGCAAACGACATGCGTCATGATTTTCGCTTTCGAATGGCCAAGATCGATAACATCCTTCACCAGGTGCGAGAACGGGGGGACGAATTTTTCGAAGAGATGGTGCGGCTTTCACGATTTTTCGACCTGCTCAATCGCGCAAGAATCCAGAGCGAGTTCGAGATAAAGGTCATTGCGGATGCGCCTCAGGCCATCGAACGCGAAGTGGATGAGCTCATCGACTGGATGGTGGAGCGAAATTATCGCCAATGGCAAGAGATCACCGATTATCTCAATCGCCGCGCGGCGCAACATCGCGACCGCATTATAGGAAAAATCGGCGGCGACTTCGAAATCAACCGTCGGCAACTGCTCGATTCGGTGGGCCGAGCCGCACGCGAGGTGGTGGCCACCTACGACCAGCGAGCCGAAGCCCGCAAACAGAGCGAAGCCATCCAAACCGCGTTGGCCGCGATGGGCGCGGTCGAGGTGAGCGCGGTGGGCCTGGGCGCTGTGTTGTTGGCCGTGCTTTCGCGAGCGCTGGATCCTTTAGGCGTGCTCGCGGCCGGAGCCGTGGCCATCGCCGGGTTGTTCATCCTGCCCGCGCGACGACGCGCGGCCAAGAAAACGCTGGAAAGCAACATTTTGGCTTTGCGGAAACAGCTGGATAAAGCCCTCTCGGCCACTTTCGAACAAGAGCTGGAGCAGTCCATCCAGGACATCCGCGAAGCCATCAGCCCTTACACCCGCTTTGTGCGCGTCGAACGCGAGCGTCTGCTGGATATCGACGCGCAGCTGCAAACGATTGCCACTCAGCTCCGACAAACGCGTAGCGAGATACACGCTTTACGGGAGCGGAATGCATAGCGTCGCATGAACTTTTTCATCCCTTTCATTCTCTTGGCGACCATCTCGCCCATAGCCATTTACGCCCTGGCGTTCTATTGGGCCGACCGCCACGAACGAGAACCGGGATGGCTGATCGCAATCGCATTTTTTTGGGGGGCCGCACCTGCAATCATCGTTAGCCTGATCGGTGAACTGAGCCTGGGACCTGGCCTCTTGGGCCCAACCGATTCGCTGGCCCAAACCCTCTATGAAAACGCCATCTTGGCGCCATTGATTGAGGAAGCGGCCAAAGGCGCGGCTCTGTATGGCATTTATCGTTTCTTTCGTCACGAATTCGATGGCGTGATGGATGGGCTGACCTACGGCGCGCTGATTGGTTTTGGCTTCGCCATGACCGAAAACCTATTTTACTTTATCGATGCATATATGACCGGCGGTTTGATCCAGCTTACGGGGGTGTATTTCTTACGAACCATCGTTTTTGGGCTCAATCACGCACTTTACACCGGTCTTTTTGGCATTGGGTTGGGGCTGGCCCGCCAAAGTCGAAGCGAAATAGCCGCGCGCATGTGGCCTTGGGTGGGATTCGGCGCGGCCGTTTTCGTTCACGCGGTTCACAATTTGGGTGCAAGCCTCACCGCGGTGAGCGGCTTTTGGCTTTTGCTCAGCCTGATGATGGCCGCGACCGCGGCATGCTTTGTTTTCATCGTTCATCTCCTGGCCGCGCAACAAGAACGCGTCTGGATAGAAAAAGAGCTGGCCGATGAAGTGGGCGTGTTGCTTAGTGAATCGGAGCGCCGCACACTTGCCCGCAAGCGAGGCCAGCGCCTCCCCGCCAAAACGGATCCAAATCAGGCCAAACGCCTGAAGCTCCTGGTGGAGTTGGCCTTTCGCAAACACAGGCTGCGGCGGCTGGGCGAACGTCGCGACCGCAACCTGGCGGAGCAAATCGAACGCCTTCGCGCCGAAATCATCGCTTTAGCCGACAAGCGAACAAACCATTGACACTCGCGCGCGGCGAATGTATACTGAAAACAGCGCAATCAAATCTTTGGTTTTTTCGATTTGCGTTTCGCGCTTCTGCACCTCGTATTCGGTCGAGACATGTTTCCGCGTCTTCACGTCACCATGTTGGGGCGGTTTGAGCTGTGGGCGGAGGTGATTCGCGGGGAGCGCGCGGAGAGACGCTCACTCAGCCTGCCTGCTACGGTCAAATCACAATCTTTGCTGGCCTATTTGCTTCTGCATCGCCATACGCCGCAATGCCGAGATGTTTTGGCGGAAATGTTCTGGCCCGGACGCCCGCCGCGACGCGCTCGGCGCTCGCTCTCCACCGCGCTTTGGCGCATTCGGCGCGATCTCGCGCCGTTTCTTTCTTTGGAGGGCGATCATCAAAGCGTGCAACTGAGGGCCGCGGCCGAGATAAGGGTGGATGTGGAGACATTCGAGAGCGCGTTGAGAGAAGCGATCGATACAGCCGCATTGCAACGAGCCGCGACCCTTGGAGAGGGTGAATTTCTGCCGGGATTCTACGAAGATTGGGTGATTCGACGTCGCGAGCGACAGCGGATGTTGCTTCGCGACGCGCTGGTGAGGCTGATGCGCGAGTATGAGAGCCGAGCTGACGACTCATCCGCCTTGAAGATTGCGCAGCGCGTCTTGGAAATAGACGCCTGCAACGAAGCGGCCCATCGCCTTGCTATGCGCGCGTATTCGCGAATGGGCGAACAGGCCGCGGCCCTGGCCCAATATCGTCGTTGCCAGGAGGTATTGGCCAAAGAAATGGCCGCGACGCCCTCCGCCAAAACCCAGCAGTTATTTCGCCAATTGCAGATGGCGGAACGCGCGCCCTCGTTTTCCCATGCAAACGCGGCCAAATCCATGGCCGCGTTTATCGCGGAGCCAGAGCAACCGGGCGCTCCGCCGCTGGTGGGAAGGCGGCGAGAAATGGAGCGTCTTCACTCGCGCTGGCAACAGGCCATGGAGGGCCGGGGTGGCGTGCTGTTCGTAGACGGCGAGGCCGGCATCGGCAAGACCCGGCTCTTGATGAGCCTGGCCGAACGCGCTCGGCGCCAAGAAGGCCGCGTGATCGGAGTGCAATGTTACGAATATGAACAAGGCCAGCCTTACGGCGCGCTGGTGGATGTTATGAAAGGCGCTCTGGCCATTGGCGGAAAAGCCGTCATACCGCATATGTCGCCGTGGCAAGCGGCCAACCTGGCCAAACTTGCGCCCGAAGTGCAAGACCTATTGCCCCAAGACGCGCGACGCATGACCGGCATTGTGGCCGAACAAAAGCTGCTTCTAAACGCGTTGACGCGCTTACTGATTTATCTCGCTCATCAAGCGCCCCTTCTGCTGTTGATAGACGATCTGCAATGGGCGCATGATTCGACCCTGGTCTGGTTGCCAGTTTTGGCTCGCGAAATTGCATCTCAACCCTTGCTGCTTGTAACCGCTTATCGCATCGAGGAGACAAGCCCCGATGGTCTCCTGACACGAATCGTCACTCGGTTAGAGAGCGAAAACCTGGCGGAAAGCCTAACCCTCCCTCGTCTCTCTCTTCAAGCGCTCGCCGATTGGCTCCAAGGCTTGGACGCCGAAAGCATCGAACAAATCCACCGCCATACCGAGGGGAACCCCTTTTTCATCTTGGAAACCGTGCGTTCTCTGGTGGAGCAAGGTCATTTACGTTACATCGATGGCCTCTACCAGGCGCGAGAAAAGGGGTTCTCGCCGCCTTTACCCGAAACAGTGCGTCATGCCATTGAAAATCGACTCTCCGCGCTCACGCCAATGGGAAGACAGGGGCTGGCCGCGGCCGCCGTGATTGGACGCGCCTTTGACCTGGATGTGTGGATGCAGGTGTGGGGTCAAGAGGAGGAGACTGCGCTCGAAGCGCTGGACGAGTTCATGCGCCGTCGGCTTGTGCGAAAAGGCGAGGGCGCGTTTGCCCATGATTACGAGTTCGATCATCATTTGGTGCAGGAAGCGGTTTATCATACACTCCCTCGGCGACGATGCAGGCAATTGCACCTGGTCGCGGCGCGCACATTGCAAGCGCGCCGCGCGGGCGAACCGGGTCTTAGCGCGTCCATCGCGCTGCACTACCTGCGAGCCGGCGAACCGCGGCTGGCCCGGCCCTGGCTCTTACAGGCGGGCGATCAGGCTGTGGCCCTGGCCGCGACCAAAGAAGCCCTGGATTATTACCGACGCGCGCTGGCCGCATATCCCAATGACGCGGCGCACGCATTCGAACGGGCCATTCTGGAGCGCAAGATTGGGGACGCATTTTTTCGTCGAGGCGATTATGAACAGGCCGAGAGCCATCTCCGAGAAGCTTTGCAGCTGTTGCAACGCCCTTTTCCCCGGCTCGGTCGTCCTCTCCATCAGGCCCTGGCCCTGGCGTTGCTCCGCCAGATCGCGCATCGCCTGAACCCCCGAAAGCCTTTGGTCGCGAGCCGAGCCGCGCCGGCCTTGCGCGAAGAGGTGGCGGCTTACACTTCGCTGGGCTGGATCTACAGCCTGCAATCTCGCTATGAAGAATATCTGCTTGTCTCGCTACGGGCGTTGAACGCATCGGAAAAGGCGGGCTATGCTCGCGGAGTGGCCGTGGCCGCGACCGCGCTGGGCATTGCCGCGGATTTCATGGGCCGGTTTGGTTTGGCCGAGCACTTCCATCGCCGCGCGCGAGCGGCGGTCGCGGAGGTGGCTCAACCGGCCGATGCAGGATTCGTGGCGTTCGGTCAAGCTTATCACGCCTACCTCAGGGGCGATGAAAATGGGGTGCTCGAACAAGCCGCTCTGGCCGCGACCAAGTATCGGCAAGTGGGCGACGCGCACCGCTGGACTCTGGCCATGATGTTACGCGCCTATGTGATGGTTCATCGCGGGAATTTGGGCCAGGTGCGGGCTTGGGCCAGGGAGCTGGCCCAAGTGGGCGAGGAAATGAACGATCTCGAAGCGCGCTGCGCGGCCGCGTCTCTGTTCGCGCTGACCGAACGCTGGCAAGGCCGGTGGGAAGAGGCGGCCGCGCATTACCAACAGGCGGCCGCGCGAGCCAGACAGATACCCGACGCCATGAGTGAAGTCGAGAACCTGGCCGGAATGGCCCGTTGCCAGGTGCGGTTGGGGCGATGGTCTCAGGCCAGGAAAACATTGACCGCAGCGAAAGAGGTTGTGAGCGAGCATGAAGTCAGGGGTGACGCCTTGGGAAAATATCGAATCGCCGCGTTCGAAGCCGCGCTTTGGGCGGCCGAGCATCAAACCGACGCCCGATCCCGGTGGCTTCGCGCGGCCAAACAGGCCATGCGCGAGACGCTGCGAGAGACGAGGACCTTTCGACCCTCGGAGCCGGAGGTGTGGCGGCTGTGCGGTCGCTATGAATGGCTGCGCGGCCGACCCGACGCGGCCCAAAAGTGGTGGGAGAAGAGCCTGAAACGGGCCGAGGCGTTGAATCAGCGC